>NZ_JBGCUE010000004.1 GCF_041102575.1 Tenuifilum sp. 4138str
CTTTGTCATGCTGAGCGCTGCCGAAGCATCTCTTTGTTCCTTCATCCCCTTTTATTGTTTTTTCGGAAATCGCTCTTAGCCATGCCTTTCTGTTGCGATGCAATGCTTCGCTCTTGCTCTTTGGTAAATGCAATCCGTGCATCGCTATACTTGTGGGAGTAGGTATGGAGTTACAAATGTTTAGCCCCTACAGGGCTGTTCTCTACACCTGAGAGAGATTCCTCGACTAGTTCGGAATGACAATACCCCTTGCATCTTTGCTCCCTTTGTCATGCTGAGCGCTGCCGAAGCATCTCTTTGTTCCTTCATCCCCTTTTATTGTTTTTTCGGAAATCGCTCTTTGCATTGCCTTTTTGTTGCGATGCAACGATTCACCCTTGCTCTTTTGAATGCCATTACGTGCATCGCTATACATATGGGAGTAGGCATGGTGTTACAAATGTTTAGCACCTACGGGGCTGGAAACGGCGTTCGTTGTTCGTTGTTCGTGTATCGTTGTTCGTGAATGCCAATCTGTGTAACACCGTGTTACACCGTGTAACCCTGTGATACCAGTTTAGTTGATGGTTGATGGTTGATAATTGATGGTTTAAGAAACCACCTTCAATTAAGAATCTGAAATCTGAAATCTGAAATTTTTATTCTTTATCCTTTAACCTTGAACTTTGAACCTTAAACCTTGAACCTTTATCCTTTATCCTTTAACCTTTATCCTTAACACCCCTCTGCACTCTGTACACTACACACTCAATAAAAAGAAAATACAACTACAAAAACCTGCTCAATATAGAATAAACCACCAAACAAATATTAAAAACTAAAATTTCCGCAAACGATTCCAACATTTTTATTGACAACCCCCAAAAATAACTGTAACTTAACACCCCTTTTCAATCTTTTTTTTAACCTTTGCTCATTGATAGTTGATGGTTGATAGTTGATGGTTTAAGAAACCACCTTTAATCATGAATCTGAAATCTGAAATCTGAAATCTGAAATTTTTATCCTTAAACCTTAAACCTTGAACTTTGAACCTTAAACCTTAAACACGAAACACTAAACACTAAACTATATGCCTATGAAAACAAAAAATCTACTCACAACCATGGCCCTTACGCTTACCCTGCTGCTCGCAGGTAAGGTCGGGTGGGGGCAAACAACAATCAATTTTGATACTGATGCAAATTGGATTCAAGATGGAACGACAGCATTAACTTCTTATGCAAACCACGCCTATCAAGAATCTGGAGTACTAGTTCAAGGAACAAATGTATTGAGAAATACTACTAGCGCTCAAGATGGTTTTCCGGGAGCATTAGGTACTTATTCAATGAGAATTGGAAACACTGCATCATCAAAAGTTGTGATTACTGTATCATCAGGTGGTGTTGCTACGTTTTCAATAAAGGTAAGAAGGTGGGATGGTTCACCTATGCCTAACTATACTGTTAAGTATTCAGTTGATGGTGGTACAAATTGGACTAGCCTCGTAAGTATAGATGGAACATTACTTACTGATAGTGATTTTAAAACATATAATGGCACTATTAATAGTGCAGCAAACAATATTAAAATTGAGATTGCAAATACTGGAACCACTGAAAGAATTATGATAGACGATTTTTCATGGTTCGGTTTTACTGACACCCAGGCTCCCCAAGCAACCTTCAACCCTTTAGATGCAGCAACAAATATTGAACCTAATGTTACACCTACTATTACCTTTGACGAAGCCATCCGAAATATTGATGATAGCGAAATAACCGATGCCAATGTTGCATTGTTACTTACACTGAAGGAAACCGATGCTTCAGGAGCCGATGTTCCTTTTACTGCAACAATTAGTGCCGATAAAAAGGTAATAACCATTACTCCAAGTTCACTACTTGGTTTCAACCAGGTTTATTACTTGGCCATTGCGCCAGTTGAGGATGAATCGAACAATGCTACTAGTGTTCAAAGCATTACTTTTACTACTCGTACTGCTAGCACCGATGCAACAGTTTCATCGGTGGTATACACTGTTGATAATGTAGCCGAAACCATAACCAACGTACCCTCAAGCGAAACGCTTGCAACATTCAAATCAAACATCACTCCCGCAGCCGGTGCTACATTTGAGGTTTACGAGTCCGATGGTTCAACTGTAGCCACCGATTTACAAACCGGTTACAAGCTTACATGTACAGCAGAGGATGGAACTACAAAGAAAACATACATCATAACCCTTAACACTGCTGCCAGCAACGATGCTACCGTTAGCTCAACAGTATATACTGTTGATAATGTAGCCGAAACCATCACTAACGTTCCATGGAACGAAACCCTAGCAACATTCAAATCAAACATTACACCTGCAGCTGGTGCAACCTTTGAGGTTTACGAGTCCGATGGCACCACAGTTGCAACCGACCTCCAGTCCGGTTATAAGCTTACCTGTACAGCAGAGGATGGTACTACCACAAAAACATACACTATTACCTTAAACGCCCATATTACCGTTACCTCCCCCAACGGCGGTGAAACATTCTTTGCCGGTGACCAGGTAACCATTACCTGGACCTCGGCCAATATGGATTCCGAAACCCTTAAGTACGAGGCCTACGTTAGGCAGGGTCTTACCACCAACTGGGCCTGGGTGGAGGAAGTAACTGATTTACCCAATACCGGTTCGCTTGATTTCACCATCCCTGCCGATGCCACATACGGCACCCAGTACAAGATTCGCCTTACCGGCAACACCAGCGGCGCTACCGATGAGAGCGATGCTGCATTCACTATAATTGCTACACCTACTATTTATGACATTCAGAGCAATAACACTTCTGGAGCCAGCAACTGGGCTGACGATAGCGTTCGCATTGGTGGTATAGTAACCGCTGTTACCTCAAATGCTAAAAACTACTACTTACAGGCAGGTACAGGCCCTTGGAGTGGCATTTATGTTTACTACAATACAACTCACACCTACCAGGTAGGCGATAGCTTAACCGTAGTTGGAAAGGTAGTTGAGTACAATAACCTTACCGAGTTAACCACCAGTAAGGCTGCAACCGTTGTAAACACTGGAAACGCACTACCTGCAGTTACATCGCTTACCACTTCGGCGGCTAACTCCGAGGACTACGAGAGTGTTCTTATTAAGGTAACCGGTGCAACCTGCGAAAGCGGAAGCAGCGGTAACTATACCGTAAACGATGGCTCTGGCGCGCTTGTTGTTTATAAGAGCATTTACACAGGGCTTACCCTTGAAATAGGCCGTAAGTACGATATTACCGGTGTAATGGGTTGGTTCAACTCATCGAGCTTGTACCAGCTGTACCCCCGCAGCGCCGATGATATATACCTTTACGGTAACGATGCCACCCTATCGGACCTCAAGGTGGACGGCGTAACCGTAACCGGATTCGATCCCGCAACCCTAACCTACGATGTGGAGCTACCCTATGGTACCACAACCGTTCCAACCGTAACCTACACCCTGAACGATGCCAAGGCTACAGCCATCAAGACCGATGCAGCTGCGCTTCCGGGCTCAACCACCGTTGCAGTTACCGCTGAGGATGGCCTGGTTAGCCAAACCTATACCATTAACTTTACCATTGCAGCACCCAACACCGAGGCTAACATCCTAACCTATACCGTGGCAGGTGTTAATGCTACCATTGATAATGGTACCCACACCATTACCGCCACCGTTCCGTACACCACCGATATCACCAACCTGGTAGCCACCTTTACCCTATCCGATGGCGCTACTGCTAAGGTGGGAGCAGTGGATCAGGTTAGCGGCGTTACCGCCAACGACTTCACCAGCCCGGTTACCTATACCGTTACCGCTCAGAATGGTACAACAACCCAGGATTGGGTGGTAACCATTACTAAGGCTGCCGAACCCAACCACGAGGCCAATATCACCGCTTACAGCATCAATGGTGTTGACGGTGTTATCAACTCAGGCGACTACACCATTAGCGTAACGCTGCCCTACGGCACCGATGTAACCAACCTGGTTGCCACATTTACCCTCTCAACCAATGCCACCGCCAAGGTGGGTGGTGTCGATCAGGTGAGCGGCACAACCCCTAACGACTTTACCAACCCCGTTACCTATACCGTAACCGCTGAGGATGGAACCAGCACTCAGGATTGGGTTGTAACAGTAACCGTTACCCCTGCCAGCAGCGCAAAGGACATAACCTCGTTCACCATAAGCGGACAGGTATCGTCAACCATTGATGCCGTTGTCGGTACCGTAGCAGTGGTTATGCCCTACGGCACTAACGTTACTGCACTAACCCCAACCATTGAGGTATCGCAGTTCGCAACCATCGATCCCGCCAGCGGCGTGGCTCAGGACTTCACTAACCCTGTTACCTACACAGTAACCGCTCAGGATAACAGCACAAAGGCTTGGATAGTAACTGTAACGGTTCAGCCTGCCAGCAATGACGCAACAGTTAGCTCAACCGTTTACACCGTAAGCAATGTTGATGGTACTATTACTAATGTGCCATACAATGCCACACTTGCAACCTTTAAGTCAAATATCACACCTGCTGCCGGTGCAACCTTTGAGGTTTACCAAAGCGATGGCACAACCGTAGCTACCGACCTTCAAACCGGTTACAAACTGATTTGTACAGCTCAGGATGGTACTACCACAAAGACCTACACAATTACTTTAAACCCTGCTCCTGCAACTCCAATAGTTTACGAACCATTTGATTATACTGTTGGTACTGCACTACAAGGACAGGGTGGATGGACTGCAATTAATTCTGGAGATGATCTTTTAATTGCTACTGGTAATCTTTCCTATCCCGATCTGGCTCCGTCAACCGGTAATAAGCTATCGTTTGCTGGTGGTGGTATAGATGCGTATAAAGAATTTAACGCCAGCGGAATCACTTCAGGAAAAGTTTACTACTCATTTATCCTTAAAGTGACCGATTTAACTGCTGCAACCGAAGTAAATGGTGGATATTTTATAGGTTTTGCCTATGACAATACTAACTTTGGTGCAACTGTTTGGACTAAACGTGTTGATGATAATAGCTACCAGATTGGTATTAACAGCAGAACCAACACAGCAAATACTGTGTTCACATCAAGTAGCTACGCTAAGGATGCAGAGGTATTCATTGTAGCATCGTATGAAGTAGTCGATGGTACTGGAAACGACGTAGCCAAAATATGGATTAATCCTGCTCCACAAGATTTTGGTGCCGCCAATGAGCCTGCATCAACTCTAAGCATTACCAATACAGGCGGAACTGATCTTACATCAGTGAAGAGAATTTTCATACGTCAGGATTCCGATACTGAGACACCTGCAATTGAACTCGATGAACTTAGAATTGGTGATACCTGGGCACAGGTTACACCAGCGGGAGCTCTTAGCAACGACGCCACCGTTACCTCAACGGTTTACACCGTTGACAGCAATGCCGGAACCATTACCAACGTTCCGCAAACCGAAACGCTGGCTAACTTTAAGGCTAACATCACTCCTGCAGCAGGTGCTACCTTTGAGGTTTACCAGGCCGACGGCACCACCGTTGCCACCGATCTGCAAACCGGCTACAAGCTGATCTGTACCGCCGAGGATGGAGTAACCAAGAAAACCTACACCATTACCCTGAACACCACCCTGAGCAGCGAGAAGGCTATTCTCAGCTACAGTATCAACGGTGTTAACGGTACAATTGATCCAGTTAACCACACCGTAACCCTTACCTTACCCTACGGCACCGATAGGAGCAACCTGGTTGCTACATTTACCCTATCAGCTGCTGCTACCGCTAAGGTTGGTGCAACCGTTCAGGTGAGCGGAACTACTTCCAACGACTTTACCAGCCCCGTAACCTACACCGTAACTGCCGAGGATGGTTCAACACAGGATTGGGTGGTAACCGTTAACCTAGCCGCTGCAAGCACTGAGAAGGATATCCTTACCTTCACCATTGCCGGTCAGGTATCGTCAACCATTGACGCTGTTGCTGGAACTGTAACCGTGGTTATGCCATTTGGCACCAACGTTACCAGCTTAACCCCAACCATTACCATATCGCAGTACGCTACCATCGACCCCGCCAGCGGCGTGGCTCAGGACTTCACTAACCCTGTTACCTACACAGTAACCGCTCAGGATAACAGCACCAAGACCTGGACTGTAACCGTTACCGTTCAGGATATTCCATTAACTAAGATTTACAGCATCCAGTACACCACCGATGCTAGCGGCGATTCACCGCTCAAGCTACAGCAGGTTCGTACCAAGGGTGTTGTAACTGCCGTTAAAACGGGTTCAACTTCCTTCAACATGTGGTTGCAGGATAGCGCTAAAGCCTGGAATGGAGTGTATGTTTACGGCGTAAACAACTCCCTTGGAACAATTGCTCAGGGCGATAGCGTTGAAGTTATTGGTACTGTTGATGAGTACAATAACCTTACCGAGATTAAGAGCGTAAGCTATCTGAACAAGATTAATAGCGGTAACACACTGCCAACCCCTGTTGATGTAACGCCTGCACAGGCAGCCAGCGAGGCATACGAGGGGGTTCTGGTTAAGCTCAACAACGTAGAGTGTACCGTAGCCGATGCAGGATATGGCGAGTTTACCGTTAGCGATGGAACAAACACCATTAATGTTGACGACTTCCTGTACAAGTATACCCCAACACAGGGTGCACGTTACAACATCACCGGTGTAATTGATTACAGCTTTGGTGCATTCAAGCTTCTGCCACGCAGCGCCAGCGATGTGGAAAGCGCCCAGGTTAAGTACACCGTTACCTTCACCGTTAAACGTTCCGATGGAACAACAGCAGTTGATGGCGCTACCATCACAGTTACCGGTCAAGGCAATGTAACCACCGATGCTAGCGGAGTTGCCACCATGCAGTTGCCCGATGGCAACTACAGCTACGTGGTTGTTAAGGACGGATTTGATACCAAGAACGGTAACTTCACTGTAAATGGTGCAGATCTTGCTGTTAACATCACCCTGATACAAACCGGTATACCTGCTAACCCCATTGCTAAGCTAAGTGTTTACCCCAACCCGTTCACTGATCGTATCTACTTCACCGGAGCTGAGGTTACCCGTGTAACCATTACCTCGGTAATTGGTCAGGTAGTAATGGATCGTCAGGTTGAGAATACTGAATCGGTTGATGTTAGCTCACTTGACCGCGGTATTTACCTGGTACGCTTCTACAATAGCAAGGGCGAATCGGTACTACGCAAGCTTGTAAAAGAGGAATAACATTCCCATTGCAATAAAACGAAAGAACCCCGCTAATGCGGGGTTTCTTTTTGGTTGTTGGTTTATAGTTGACGGTTGACGGCTGATGGTTGATAGTTGATAGTTGATAGTTGATAGTTGATGGTTAACGGAACAGGCTCTTAACCCCTGAACTTTAAACTTCAACCCTTGAACCTCAAACCTCATACCTTGAACCTTAAACCTTGAACTTTAAACCTTAAACTTGAACCTTTTTACTCAAAGCTGGGCAAAAACTCGTTCAGCCCGTACTCCTTGCAAATTCCCTGAAACTCCTTAAGGAGTTCGTCGCCAAAAGGAACGCCTTTATCCTTACGGGTTTTCCAAACCTCATACTCTTTTTCGCCAGCGGTATAAATACGGGGTTGTCCCGGCATCTTTTTCGATGCCCTTAGCTCACGTAGGATATTCCCGGTAGTCCGCTTAAAATCATCAACCTCAGTAAACGCGCTAATATCAATAGCAATAAAGAAATGACCCAGGTTGTATGGAACCTTTTTGCCATCCTTAAAGCCGGTGAGCATTTTCAGGTAAGCTCCCTGCTGTAGCGCTGCAGAAAGTATTTCCACAACAGTGGCATAACCATATCCCTTGTAACCTGCGGTTTCCTCACCTATACCTCCAAGTGGCGTTAATGCAGCTTTGCCGCTAGTTAAATCGACGAGTACCTCCTTGGGATCGGTTTTGCTTTCGCCATTCTCGTCAATCACCCAACCCTTAGGCAATATTTTACCTTCCCTTTCGTAGAGCTCAATTTTACCCCGCTGGGTAATTGATGTGGCGCAATCCAGAAGGAAGGGGAAAGGCTCATCGGTAGGCATTCCGAATGTTAATGGGTTTGTGCCTAACATATTCTCCACACCAAAGGTAGGTGCTATTGATGGGCGAGCATTGGTTCCGGTAATACCAATCAGATTCTCCTTTACTGCCATTAAAGCGTAATAGCCTGCAAAACCGTAGTGAGTTGAGTTACGTACGGCAACCATTCCCATTCCAAGCTTTTTGGCTTTCTCAATTGCCATTTTCATGGCATTGTAGCCAATTACATGCCCCATGCCATTCTGGCCATCAATTACGGCAGTGGTTGGGCCCTCCTTTACAATTTGATAGTTGGTAACGGGGTTTAGAATACCGTCCTTTATTCGATCGAGGTAAATGGGTTTTAGCCTGTTTACACCGTGTGAATCGAACCCAAGCTTATCGGCCTGAATTAAAACATCGGTTACAATTTTTGCATCGTTTTCAGGTATTCCGGCTTTAACCAGTACACTAACCATGAAGTTTTCAATAACTTCAAAGGGAATAAATTTTTGCGCCATAGGTTTTAGTTTTTTTGCTTTTCAGAACCCAAAATTACGGAAATTAAATTCCTGCCACAAAACAAAAATTTCCTTCTCTCATCCTTAGCCCCGTGTATCAGGATAAACTACGTCAAGGAATCACTTTAAAAAAGAGTTGAAGGTACAAAGAGATGCTTCGACTAGCTCAGCATGACAATAGTTTCACGAACAACGATTCACGAACAACGAACAACGCTTCCTGCCCCGTAGGGGCTAAACATTTGTAACTCCATGCCTACTCCCACAAGTATAGCGATGCACACAGTGCATATACCAATGAGCAAGGGTAAAACGTTGCATCGCATAGGGAAAGCATTGCAAAGAACGATTATCGGAAAACAATCAAAAGGGATAAAGGGAATGAAAGTACAAAGAGATGCTTCGGCGAGCTCAGCATGACAAAGGGCGTAAGGATTCTAGGAGTATTGTGATTCCGAGCTAGTCGAGGAATCTCTCTCAGGTATAGCGAACAGCCATGTAGGGGCAGCATATCAGTTAAGCCCAGGGTTTTAACCCTGGGTATTGTGGTTTCAAGATATTAGGCGATGCACACAGTGCATATACCAATGAGCAAGGGTAAAACGTTGCATCGCATAGGGAAAGCATTGCAAAGAAAGATTATCGGAAAACCAATCAAAAGGGATAAAGGGAATGAATGTACAAAGAGATGCTTCGGCGAGCTCAGCATGACATAAGGGTTAAATTCTCTTCTGCTTACAACCAACAGCTGTCAACTATCAACTAAATCATCTGCGTTCCATCTCAGTTCACGAGCAACGATTAACGAACAACGAACAACTCCCCATATCATCCTGAACCCTTCGAAAGACCTTCCTAACCGTTCGGCATTGAACCCGATACTGGAAATGAAAAAAGCCCCGAATGATTCGAGGCTTTGGTACCCGGGGCCGGGGTCGAACCGGCATGGTATTGCTACCACTGGTGTTTGAGACCAGCGCGTCTACCAATTCCGCCACCCGGGCGCTGTAGAAAATCGGTGCGAAGATAATAAGTTTATTTAATTTGTCAAAACAGTTTTGGGCAATATCTTAGCCTGCCCTCAGCTTCACCTTTTTTGTGATGTAGCGTTTGGCCGTTTTGTAGATATTCTCAATATCGTAGCCACATTCGGCGTAGAGTTCTTGCTGGGTTCCCTGTTCAATAAAGGTATCGGGAATACCCAGGCGCACTACCTTAATGCTGTAGCCATTATCGTTGAACCACTCCAGTACGGCACTACCAAAACCGCCGGGCAGGCAACCGTCCTCAACCGTAATAACTGTTTTAAACTCCTTGCCAACAGCTTCAAGTATTTCAACATCGAGTGGTTTAACAAAGCGCATGTCGGCATGAAAAACTGCGTGGCCATCGGCCTCGAGCATGTCGGCCGCCTTAGCCGCAAGGTTTCCAATGTGTCCAATGGACAGAATTGCTATATCGGTTCCAGTTCTAAGAACTCTACCCTTACCCAATTCAACACGTTTGAAAGGTTTACGCCAATCCACCATAACGCCATTGCCACGAGGATAGCGGATTGAGATAGGACCCTTGGGCTCAAGCTGTGCAGTATACATTAAGTTACGCAACTCCTCCTCGTTCATTGGTGCGGCAACGGTCATGTTAGGAACGCTGCGCATATATGCCAGGTCGTAAGCGCCATGGTGTGTAGCGCCGTCGTCGCCTACTAAACCGCCGCGGTCAAGGCAGAAAACTACCGGTAGGTTTTGTAGTGCAACATCGTGTATTACCTGGTCGTACGCCCGCTGCATGAAGGTAGAGTAGATGTTGCAGAATGGGATCAGCCCTTCAGCCGCCAGACCTGCCGAGAAGGTTACAGCATGTTGCTCAGCAATGCCCACATCAAAAGCCCTATCGGGCATCTTTTGCATCATGATGTTGAGGGAGCATCCGCTTGCCATGGCCGGTGTAACCCCAACTATTTTCGGGTTTTGCTCAGCAAGCTCAACTAGGGTTTCGCCAAAAACATCCTGGTAGCGGGGTGGGGTGGGCTTATTGGAATCCACCTTAATCCTCTCGCCGGTCTCCTTATCAAATAATCCCGGAGCATGGAATGCAGTTTGATTATTCTCAGCGGGCGCATACCCTTTGCCCTTAACGGTAACAATGTGCAGCAACTTTGGCCCGGGTATATCCTTCAAATCCTGGAGTACGCGTGTAAGGTAAATCACGTCGTGGCCATCAATTGGGCCAAAATACCTGAAACCCATGGATTCAAACAGGTTGCTTTGCTTGAGCAAGGCTGCTTTGATGGCGTTCTCAACTTTCTGGATAAGGCTTCGGGTCTTGGGGCCAACCCTATCGAATCGTCCCAGAATATCCCACACTTCATCCTTTATCTTGTTGTAGGTTTTTGATGTGGTGATATCGAGCAGGTACTCTTTCAGAGCCCCAACACTAGGATCTATTGAGATATTGTTGTCGTTAAGGATAACTAGCATGTTTGGGTTGATACCACCCCCGTGGTTAAGGGCTTCAAAGGCCATTCCGCCGGTAAGCGCACCATCGCCAATTACAGCCACTACTTTTCGGTTTTCAAGCTTCAACCTCGATGCTACAGACATGCCAAGGGCTGCGGAAATGGATGTGGATGAATGGCCAACGCCAAAGGCATCGTACGGACTCTCGGAACGCTTGGGGAATCCGCTAATCCCCTTGTACTTACGGTTTGTGTGAAAAACATCGCGACGGCCGGTAAGTATTTTGTGGCCATAGGCCTGATGGCCAACATCCCAAATTATACGGTCAAAAGGAGTGTTATAAACGTAGTGGAGGGCAATGGTTAGCTCAACCACCCCTAAACTCGATGCAAAATGGCCCGGATTCTCCGAAACAATATCAATGATAAACTGCCTGAGCTCAGCGCTTAAATCAACCAGCTGCTCAGGTTTTAACCTTTTAATATCCTCGGGCGAATCGATATTGCTTAGCAATGTGTACTTTTTCTCCATAAACACCAATCCCCTCACTATACCTTAACAGCTAAAATAGCACTTTGTTACATATTTTTCCAAATCTTTTCTGTCTAAATAGTAGTTTTATGTTGATATTTTAAGAATGTTTCAAAATGCGAGGGTGCAATTAAATTTTTATATTTGTTCAAAATAATTGCAACATGAAGCAATGTCCAAAATACTCTAAAGCCCTGATCCTTGGGTTAGCAGTTCTAACTGCATGCGTGCCAGCCAAGGAATTCCAATTGCTACAGGACAAAAACGCAAAGTGCGAGGAGGAGCGTGAAAAGTTAACGGTGGAAAACGAGTCCCTTACAACTAAAAACTCGGAACTCGATAGTAAAACACGTATTCTTCAGGCAAAGGTTGACGCCCTCACAAGCGACAGCATAAACCGTGCAGTTACTTTCAACCGCATTAATGAGGAGCTAACTACGCTTAAGGAGCGTTACTCAGAGCTTCAAAGCCTACAGGATGGGGTAATTTCGGGTAGCAAGGATGAAACCAAAAAGCTTTTGCTTCAAATACAGAAAACCCAGGAAGAGTTGCAGGAAAAGGAAGATGCCCTTAAAGAACTTGAGCGGAGGCTATACCAGCGTAAACTTGGGCTCGATAAGGTGCAGGCAAACCTCGATAGCATGAAACGTGAGCTTGATGCACGCAATGCCCGGTTGGTTGAGCTGGAACGAATGCTAAATGCCAAGGATTCAGTTATGAGAGCCCTGCGGAAAAAGGTTGCCGATGCGCTTTTTGGGTTTGAGGGCAAGGGTCTCACAGTCTCAATTCAGAATGGCAAGGTTTACGTATCGCTGGAGGAAAAGCTGATGTTCAAATCGGGAAGCTACGAGATTGACTCAAAGGGTGCTGCTGCAATAAAGCAGTTAATCCCGGTTCTTGAACAGAACCCCGATATTAACATAATGGTTGAGGGTCACACCGACGATGTCCCATACCGAGGAACAGGAGGGCTTCAGGATAACTGGGATTTAAGCGTAAAACGTGCCACCACCATTGTACGCCTACTGATTTCAGGTTCAAGGATTGACCCTGTGCGTGTAACTGCAGCAGGGCGGAGCCAGTACCTTCCCATCGATAGGGCTAAAACACCCGAAGCTCGACAAAAAAATAGGCGCACTGAGATTATTCTTACCCCAAAAATGGACGAAATACTCCAGCTGCTGGAAAGCAACTAAACTCAAAAGCGGCAGTAGCCGCTTTTTTTGTTATCTGACCTATTTGCTGTAATTTTGTGCTCAAATAATTTGAATAGCAATGGGTCTAAAATGTGGCATAATTGGTCTTGCCAACGTGGGCAAAACTACTATTTTCAACTGCATGTCGAGCACTAAAGCCTTAACCAGCAATGTGGCTACCGGCACAGGAAAATCGAACATCAGTACAATTAACGTCCCCGATAACCGGCTTTACGAACTTGAAAAGTTCCAACCCACTGAGCGTATAGTTCACACCACCGTTGAGATTGTTGATATTCCCGGTTTATCCAAAACAACTGGTAAGGGCGATGGCAATAAGTTCCTGGCCGATGTTCGTAACTGCGATGCATTAATCCACGTGCTACGCTGTTTCGACGATCCCTCGCTACCCCATATCGACGGTTCCATTGACCCCGTTCGCGATATTGAAACGGTGAACTTCGAGCTGCAGGTTCGCGACCTGGAATCGGTTGAGAAAAAGCTACAAAAGGTTGAAAAAGCTGCAAAGGTAGGCGATAAGGAGGCAAAAAAAGCTTTTGAGGTTCTATCGGTGTACAAAAACCATCTTGAGTCGTTCAAAAACGCTTCAACTGTCCCAGTTGATGAGCACGATAAAAAGTATGTTGACGATCTTTTCCTGCTTACCACAAAACCGGTTATTTACGTATGCAATGTCGACGAAAAATCGGCTGTAAATGGCAACCAGTATTCCAATAGGGTAAAGGAGTTCCTAAAGGATGAAAAAACGGAAATACTGATTATAGCCGGTAAGGTTGAGGCAGAAATATCGGAACTTGAGAGTGAGGATGACCGCAAAGCCTTTTTGGCCGATGTAGGGCTTACTGAGCCCGGCGTTAACAAGCTTATTAGAGCGGCATACTCCCTGCTAAACCTCGAAACCTTTTTTACCGTTGGGCCCAAGGAAATTAGGGCTTGGACAATCAAAAAAGGGATGACAGCCCCACAGGCTGCTGGAGTTATCCATTCCGATCTTGAACGCGGCTTTATTAGGGCCGAGGTTATGAAGTATAACGATTTTATTACCCTTGGTTCAGAGCACGCTTGCCGCGAAAAGGGAAAACTATTTGTTGAAGGTAAAAACTACGTTGTTGAGGATGGTGATATTCTGCATATCCGTTTCAACGTATAAAGAACTGACAAATTAATGGTAAACCCCAACTCAAGTTGGGGTTTTGTTTTTATAGGAAACGTTTAATGAGGTTTAGTAGTTCATCGGGGTCAATTGGTTTTGTAACAAATGCGTTACAACCAGCATCCCTACAGGCACTCACATATTCGTAATCGGTAGCAGTTTGGGCAATAATAGGGATTTGCTTATTTATCTTTCGTATCTCAATGGCAGCCTCTATTCCGCTCTTAAAAGGTAGCTGAATGTCAAGTAGAATTAAATCGGCTGCCCTTTCAATGGTTGCTGCCTCAATGGCATCTTCGCCGTTTTTAACATGAATAACAGTAGCGCCCGTTTTGCTAAGCAAAGCGTGTAGGTACTGGTAGTTTATCAGATCATCCTCTACCACCAGTATTCTTTTACCAGTAAAGTTGAAAGCCTCCTTGTTGGCGTTGGAGTTGGGCACTGTTATAGGTAGCACAAGAGTAAAGGTTGATCCTTGACCTGGTGAGGATTGAAGCTTGATGCTACCCCCTAACGCAATGGCATACCCCATGGCTATGGTTAATCCAATTCCTAGACCATCGTAAAAAATTGGGCTGGAATCATCTAAGTGCTTATAAAAACGCTCAAAAACTTTCTTCTGGATATCGTTAGGTATGCCAACCCCTGTATCCTTTACGTATAGGTATAGCAACGAGTTCTCGTTTATGGAGTAACCCATTTCAACCCCACCCTGGTGGGTAAACTTGAAGGCATTCTCTAAAAGATGAATAATAATGCTACGCAAACGGTAGTAATCGCATATTACTATTGCCCCATCTTCGGGCAACGATTTATTTACCCTAAAAAAGAGATTTTTATCATCAAATTCAGCAATGGCGTCAAACTCCTTGTAAACATCATCGAGCAGCTGATTTAGGTTGACCTCGGATAGCAGTAGGTTTACCTGGTTAGTTTCAATTTTTGAAAGTTCAAGGATATCGTCAACTATTCTTACAAGTTTATTGCCCAAACGCTTAACCTGTTCGCCTAGCTGCGAACGCTCTTCAGCAGTGCATTCTGGTGCCGAAAGGTAGTAGGAGAGTCCTAGTATTCCATTCAGAGGTGTCCGGATTTCATGGCTGATATTTGCCATGAAAGCGGATTTAATTCTTTCAAGTTCCCTTATTTTGTCAATAGCATTATTCAACTCCCTGGTTCTATGTTTTACCAGGGAATCGAGTTCATTATTGAACTTGAACAGCTGAGAGTTTGTATGCTCTAAAAGCTTTTTCTTTTGGGAGAGCTGTATGGCAAAGTAAACAATTACGCTGAGGGTTAGGAGCAAAAGAATTGAAAAGATTGTGTACAAGGTAATTATCTTTTTATCCTTCTGTTCATTTAACGATTTCAGTTCCAGCTGCATTTGTAGCTGCTGGTTTTCCCTTTCCTGCTTCTCAATCTGCAACATTGAGTGTAGCTGTGCAACCTGAGTTATGAGCTTCTTGGTGAATGTTTTATCGGTATACTCCAAAAATTCCTTTAAACATTTTTGGGAGTTCTTAAAATCGCCGGTTGCCTCGTAGCAGGTTGATAGTTGCCTGTTAGCTTGAGCTGAAATATCTTCCTCGCCATTGAGTTTGGCTAGGCGTTTAGCCTCAAGCAAGTATTTAATGGCAAGCCCAAATTGCGCTAAACCATTATAACACCGGCCAATTGCCAAATTGCTTAGAGCAATTCCGCGAGTGGAGCTGAGCGCTTTGCTTATGGTTAATGATTGATTATGGTAGTACAAAGCGGAATCAACCTTACCCAAGCTCTCATAGAAAAAACCAATGTTATCGTAAAACGAGGCAAGCATTAGCGAATCCATGTACTTGCCATAGCTGTTAAGTGTGGAAAAAAAGATTTGTCTTGCACCTTCCAAGTTCCCAATTTTGGTTAAGCTTAAACCTATATTTCCCTTAACCCTTACATAGTTTTTGTAGCTGTGAGCTTTTTCATAGTAGTTTGCTGCTTTCTCAAAGAAATCGATCGATGCCGTGAAGTTCTCAAGGGTGTAGAAAATAATTCCAAGTGAGTTATAGCAATTTGCTAGCAAGGCACTATCGTTAATCGATGTAGCAAGCTTTACACTTTCCTCAATTAGTTGAATTGCCTTTACATAGTTCGATTTCCGAACATAGCAAGAACCCAGGGTATAGTAAGTTTTTGCCGTTCCTGCACTATCACCAACAATATTGTAAAGAACCAATGCCCTTTGTAGGCTATCGATGGCGGCATCGTAGCTGTTTAGCCTAAAAAGAGCGTTACCCATTGAGTGAGTTGCATCAGCAAGCAAGTGCTTGCTATTTGTGGCTTTTGCCTTATGGTATGCCTCGCGAGCAAACGCTATCCTTACCTGTGGCGATTTTGCATTTGCAGCAGAATCGATTAAGGCCCTAACAGCAATACTGTCGGATTTTGACTGGGAGAATACTGAGAATGGATAATGCATGAGCAAAGCTGCAGAACAAAGAATTAAAACTCTATGTAAAAAATTTGAGCTTTGCATAGCTGGACTTTATCATGCAAACATAAAATACTTTACGTTAAATTGAAAGAAAAGTTTAATGCGATTTACTGCTAGTGCTATATGACGGATTCAGCAGTTATAGGCACCTAAAAGTGCCATGAATTAGCAAATTCAACCAGACTAATTTTAGAGGAATGAATCGGAATGATTCGGAATAAGCAGAATATGATGAAGTTAGATGAAGTTAGAGGAATTGTAAAAAGTGAACGGCTAAACCAAATGACATGAATTAGCAAATTCAACCGGGCTAATTTTTGAGCAACCAGTCGGAATGATTCGGAACAAACAGAATATGAAAAGTCGGGATTGCCTCGATAAGTCAATAGAAACAAGATGTGAAAAATATTTTATTGTGTTTCTATTTACTAATCTCGGTTTATAAGAAGAGGGTATCAGGAAACCCTTGTATTAGGTTGATAATTTTATGAAATGAGGGAATTGTGGCTGTCAAATCCTAAATCCCATTATAAGTATATCATCAACCTGTTTCTCGTTACCCTTAAACTCATCGAATTTTTCCTGTAGAATACTTTGCTGGGTGATTAATGGCAGGTGATGAATATCGAGCAGAAGCTTTTTAAGGTTCACCATCATAAATTTTGAGTTTTTGGGGCCGCCAAACTGGTCGGAGTATCCGTCGGAAAGCAGGTAGAACAGGTCGTTTTCAAAGATAGTAAAGGTGTGGTTAGTAAACATTCGTTCCTCAATAATGTGATGCCCAATAGGCATTTTATCGCCTTTAATTTCGTAAAGAGTACTTCCGTCAGCTATAACGGGGTTTGAGTGCGTTGGAGGGGCCTGCACGGAGGAATCCCTTATGAGTAGCAAAGGGAAATAAGCGCCTGCGTAATGGGCCTCCATCCTTTTTCGGTCAACTATGAGCATACCCATATCCATACCGTCGTGTGAATCGTTATCGGTTTCGGCCGGGTTGAGCGAGGCAATAACAAGGCGGCGGAGGCGCAAAAGGATATCGGCGGCATTCTCAAAACGTTGTGTTGCGGTTAGTTCCTTTAACAGGGTAATGCCAAGCATACTCATAAAAGCTCCGGGAACCCCGTGGCCAGTGCAATCGGCTGCTGCTATCGCAATTCTACCATCGGTTAGCTGTGTTACCCAAAAGAAATCGCCACTAACAATGTTTTTGGGTTGGTAGAGCACAAAGTGATCGCGCAGCAGTGTGGAGATTTGCTGGCTACGCGGAAGAACAGCAGCCTGAATACGGCTCGCATACTTAATACTATCGGTTATTTGCTTTTGTTGTTCGGCTATTTGGTCACGTTGCCTTTCGGCCAAATCGCGCTGGGCCTCAATCTCCTGTTTCTGGTTTTCAATTTCGTTCTTTTGCCTTAATATCTCAGCGTTCTGCAGGATGAGAATTTGGTTGGTTCTCTTTTTTTCGCGGTAGAATCTGAATACTACAGCCGCCAGAGCAAGGCTCAAAACTAAAGCTATTGAAATAAGCAGGGTTGCCATTCGCTGCCGTTCAAGCCTGGCTTGCTGCATGGCATCGCGCTGGCGCGAGATTAACTCCTGTTCCTTTTCCCTTTTCTCAAAATCGTATTGCATCTCCATCTTGGCTATTTGGCTGGCATTAACGCTATCCTTAAGTGCCGAATAGCTGGTAAAGTACTCGTATGCCTTTTTGTAATTACCTTTCCTGCGTTCGGCGTCCGATAGGCTATAGTATATATCGCGTAAATCGGTAGTAATCTTTTGCTTTTGTGCATCGTTTAACGCTTTATTCAGTAGAGTAATTCCTTTGGCAAAGTTTCCCCTTTGCAGCTCAAGTTCACCCATGTATCGGTTAAGCTTTGCCATATCAATACTATCGTTTACCTGCTGTTTCAGCAATAGCGATAGGTTAAGGTAGTATTCGGACTGCTGGTACTGTTTTTTATCAAAGTAGATAATTCCCATCAGCAGGTAGTTAGCTGCCTGTGCGTGTATGTTTCGGGTGCGTGAATTCTCATCAATTACCTTACCCAGTAAATCGAGCGCCTTGTCGTGCATGCCGGTATGGTAGTAAATATTGGCCAACTCGGTTTGTGCCAGGGTTATGCCGGTTTGATTGTTAAGCCTGCGGTAATGGTTCAAGGCATTTTCGGCATACTGCAAAGCCCTTTCGTTAATCTCCAATCGGCTAAAAAGGCGCGAAATGCTTAACGATGTCCAGGCCATACCCTCAGTTTCGCCCGATTGCTCAAAAATTTCAAGGGCATCGAGCATGTACTGCAAGGCAATTGAGAAATTACCCGTAATTGCAAACACCGTTCCAATATTAACCAATGTGCGGGCAATTTCTACCTTGCTTCCTATCTTGTAGTTGTAGTCCAGTGCTTTTTTATACTCATCAATGGCTTGGCTGTAGTAGCTTTTTAACTGATAAACGTTACCAATACGGTTGTGTAGTAACGCTTTAAGCTGAATATTATCCGATTGCTCTGCAAGCATCAACGATTTATTGAAATGTTCAAGAGCAAGCTCAAAGTCGTTGCGGTTGTAGTAGGCATACCCTAAACTAAAGTAAACCCGGGCCGCAATACCGGGTTGATTTACTGCATCGACCTTTGCCAAAGCTTGCCTAGCAACGCTAACGGCCGAATCGGGGTTAACTGTCCGGTAATGCTCTGATAGCCTTAAAAGGCTATCGATTTCCTGTGCATGTAAACCCGCAAAAATACTAACTGCCAAAAACACCAAAAAAGTGATGCACTTTTTAATATTCAGTATTCTCATAGTGCTGTCCTGTTCTACCAGGAGCAATTTACCAAAAAAAATTTGATGGGCTAATTTTTACTGATGAACTATTACGAAATTTTGAAAAAATTGTATAGTGCTAAAACATTTTCGTATTTTTAACCATTGCAAACGATTGTGCGGTTTTAGCATTAAAATTGTAATCGTAAAACATACTAGGCAACATGAGAATTGGAAAATTGAACATTAGTGCCGACAAAATAAAGATGCGAATAGGTGCCAAGCTTTTGCTTTGGGTTTTAACCACCTCGGCAGCAATAATGATTGTAATAGGTTCATTCATTAGCATAAGGGTGAACAGTATTGCTCGCGATAATGCCATTAAGATTGCCCAGGCCGAAGCCCAAAAATCGGCTTTCCGATTAAAATCGGAACTCGATTTGGATATGGGTTTTTCAAGAGCCCTGGCTCATGCCCTTTACATCTACCCTAAATTCGATACTGTTACCCTCGATTCCATCTTTTTCAATATTCTGCGAAATCAGGTTTCAAACAATCCCCGATACCTTACGGTATGGAATTCAATTGAATACTCTGCGTTCCGTCCAGGTTATACAAAAGATTACGGCCGACGCTCAGTAACAGCGTACCTTAGCAACGGACAGGTAGGCATTGATATTGAGCATAAAAATATTACAGGTGATATTGTTACCAGCAACTACTACGCATCAAAAACCTGCAACTGTGAGATGTTGCTCGACCCATACACCTTTGTGTATGGTGGTAAGGAAGTACTGGCAACCAGCCTTAGTGTGCCGGTTAGGGTAAAAGGTAAATTTGCTGGCCTTGGCGGCGTTGATATCTCGCTGGAGAAGTTCCAAACCGATATTGAAAAAATTAAACCCTATCCGGGCACAAATGTTAGCCTGATTGCTGGAGATGGTCGTATAATTGCCGATTCAAACCCTGAAAACGCTAAGGAATACTTTGCTAATATTTACCCTGAGCTTGAGTCGAAGTTTGCGCTTACCCAAAAGGTAAAGGATAAGCAAAACCATTTCTTTTTCTCCTACAATTCCGGAACGGAATACCTCAACATACTTAGCATATTGCAGCCGGGTGAATCGCCCAACTCATGGGGGCTAATACTTTCCATTCCCATGTCGGAAATTGTTAAAGACGCTCGCCGGTCAGTGTTCTCCACAATTCTTGTTTTTATTCTCGGCATTATCCTACAAGCTTTTGCCATTTGGTATATCTCAGCTCGAATTTCAAAACCTATAAAGCGCACCACTGAGTTGCTTAACAGTATAGCCCAATGCGATATTGATGTGAATAAAAAAATATACCTGCATACCGGCGATGAGCTTGAGGAGATGTCGCGTTCGGCTAACAAGCTAATTGACGGATTAAACTATACCGAGCAATTTGCCCGCGAGATTGGTGAGGGAAAACTCGATACCGAGTTCAAGTTGCTCAGTGAGAAGGACAAGCTAGGAAAAGCATTAACCGAGATGCAGCGGAGCTTAATTAAAGCCCGCGAGCAGGAGGAAAAGCGCAAGGAAGAAGAGCAGCAGCAGATATGGGCTACCCAAGGAATGGCCCTTTTCGGTGAAGTACTCCGCCAGCATAACGATAATATCACCGAACTGTCCTACCTGATAATAAAGAATCTGGTAAGCTACACCGGTTCAATTCAGGGGGGTATGTTTATTGTTAACGAGAACGACCCCAACAATACAGTTCTTGAAATGACTGCATGCTACGCATATAACCGTCGTAAGTTGATGGAAAAAACAGTGCTACCGAACGAGGGGCTCGTTGGACGATGCTACGTTGAGAAGAAAACCATTTTAATGGTTGATGTGCCGCGCGACTATATCAAAATAACTTCAGGGCTGGGCGAGGAAAATCCGCGTTGTGTGCTTATAGTACCCCTTATAGCAAACGATATTGTTCAGGGAGTAGTTGAGCTAGCCACTTTCACACCATACCAGAAATATCAGATTGATTTTATTGAGAAGCTAGCTGCTAGCATTGCCGCAACCCTTGCAAGCGTTAAAATAAACATGCGTACGGCTCAACTCTTAACCCAAACCCAACAGCAAGCTGAGGAAATGCGGGCGCAGGAAGAGGAGATGCGCCAGAACATGGAAGAGTTACATGCTACCCAGGAGGAGATGGAGCGCAAGCGTCACGAGCAGGAAACAATCCAAGCCCAACTTCGCGAGGATAAAACTATTCTTGAAAGTTTACTCCTGAATTCAAGCGACCTCATCTTCCAGAAGGATGCCGACGGTCGCTACCGCCGGATTAGCAATTCATTAGTTTCGCTACTTGGCCTATCATCCGTTGAGGAGGCAATTGGTTTAAGCGAGTTTGACCTCTTGCCTGAGGATACTGCCCGTAAACTTTGGGATTTAACCGAGGATGTTGCTCGCAAGAAAAGCCCGGTAGTTGACCGCAAGATTTCACTCACCTTTGCCAACGGTCAGGAGATGAAAGGCTCTGTAAGCTTATACCCATTAACCTCTGACGCTGGAAGTATAATTGGGGTACTTGGTATTTTTAGGCAGAAATAGATTTTTTATTTCATCGTTCATTTAAGGGGTAATAGCCAATGCTTTACCCCTTTTTTAATTGTCAAATAAAGCATCATTTCCAAACCAAAAACTTGAATCAATGACTAATTGTTAGGAATATTTATTTTGTAATATACCCATTTTTCTTTTTAAAATCCGCCACAAAATATCTCTGTCATGCTGAGCTCGCCGAAGCATCACTTTGTTCCTTTATTCCCTTTTGACTGATTTTTCAGAAATCGCTCTTTGCATTGCCTTTCTATTGCGATGCAACGAATTACCCTTACTCTTTGGTATACCATTGCGTGCATCGCTATACGGGTGGGAGTAGTTAAGGAGTTACAAATGTTTAGCCCCTACAGGGCAGGATGCGTTGTTCGTTGTTCGTGAATCGTTGTTCGTGAGTGCCATTCTGTGTAACACCGTGTTACACTGTGTAACCCTGTGATACCAGTTTAGTTGATAGTTGATAGTTAATGGTTGATAGCATAAGAGATTACCTAAAATCTTGAATCTGAAATTTTAAATTTTATCCTTTAACCTAAAAAAACAAACACCACCACTCTGCACACCTAGAATATTATTCTTTAGCAAGTTCAGGATGTTATTGGAGACATAATTCTAAATAGTATTGATTGATAAACATCAATACTATTTTTGCTTAAAATAGAATTAGTCTAAATAAATTTGCGGCGAAAACAATTAATAATAATGCCGTTATGAAAAGAGTTTTGTATGTATTTGGTTTTTTTGTGATTTCGTTTGGTCTTAAGGCCCAAACCGACACCATTCCCAGTCAGCAGCAAAATACTGCTCAAACACTAATGAGCAGTAAACCAGGGCTTCAAATTGGGGGATACGGTGAGGTTCACTATAATCAACCGTTAAAGAGCAACACCCACAACCTAGGTACGCTCGATGCTCATCGTATGGTGCTGTTCTTTGGTTACAATTTTTCCAGTAAAACGCAGTTTGTAACCGAGGTTGAAATTGAGTATGCCAGGGAGGTTTGGGTTGAGCAAATGTTTATTCAATACAGGTTAAACAGGTATGCAAACTTTAGAGCTGGAGTACTGCTTGTGCCAATGGGTATTATTAATGAGTACCATGAACCAACCGCTTTCAATGGTGTTGAACGCCCGATTATCGACAACAAAATTGCGCCCACAACCTGGCGCGAGGTAGGGCTAGGCTTCCAGGGAAATGTTTCTCAGGCCAAAACCAGGTATCAGCTCTATGTAGTAAACGGGTTAAATGGTTACGATGGAACCAATGCTATGTTTTCCGGTAGTAAGGGACTTAGGGAGGGACGTCAAAAAGCCTCAAAGGCTTACATGAACCAACCTGCATTTACTGGTAAACTGGAGTTTTATGGGGTTAGAAATCTTAATGTTGGATTATCGGGCTATTTTGGAAAATCGAATAGCAAACTTTACTCGAACCTCAGTAAGGATAGCCTCGCAAAAATCCAAAGGGCCGACTCATCGGTTGTTGGAATATCAATGGTTGGTTTAGATACTCGTTACAATTTCAAAGGCGTTAAGCTTACTGGCCAACTTTACTACATTTCACTTTCTAATACCAATGAGTATAATGTATATACCAAGACTGGTACCAAGCTTAACGATTTAGGAAGTGCTATGCTCGGTTACTACGTTGAGGTTGGGTATGATATATTTCACATGATGGCTGACACTAAGAAAAGCTTAATGCCCTTTATTCGTTATGAGGCTTACAACACTCACCATTCAGTTGAGGCACCAGTTGTAACAAATAAAAGTTATAGTAATACTATCATCACCACAGGCTTGACCTACGCTTTAGAAAAAGGAGTAGTACTTAAGGCAGATTTACAGTTCTATAAATCCAAAGCCGAAAACTCATTTAACAAGACATTTAATGCGGGTATAGGAGTGAATTTTTAATCTTGTTGTATGAAACTGTTGATGGCAATTTTTTGGGTTTTATTAAGCTTGCAGGTTGGCTCTGATATCAACTTTGAGCCCAAACAGCTTAGTAGGGAGATTAAGAGAATTAGCGGGAGTCAAACGCCCATTGCCAAGGAGATTATGGCCTATAAAACAGGTAAATTCTTCACTTATACCAATGCTAACCCGGTTTCATTTTCCTATGTAGGAAGGGTATTTACATGCAGAACCGAAGGTTGCAAGGCTTCCGATGATAATGTTAATGCCAATGGGTCTGAGTACTTTGATTACTTTATCCTTTTCGACAGGTCGGGTAAAATTCTCTCACTTCAGATTTATAGCTTTGAGGCCACTCACGGCCAGGAAATCACCCTAAAGAGTTGGTTAAATCAATTTGTTGGCTACAACGGAAAAAATACGCTGACAGTAGGCAAAGAAATTGATGCAATATCAGGCGCTACCACTTCGGTTCATCGCTTAACAGATGATGTAATTGATAAAACCCGAAAACTTCAGGAAATACTGCATCAGTAATGTTAGACTCTAACACCAAATAATAAAAAAAGCCGGGCTTAACCCGGCTTTTTTGTTGAAAACAATATTTTACTTTGCAATTTTATCACCATCGTACGCCCACTTTACATAGGCTGCACCCCAGGTAAACCCTGCACCAAAGGTTGCAATAATTATATTATCGCCCTTGCGAAGTTTCGATTCCCATTCCCAAAGGCATAGAGGAATTGTGGCACTGGTTGTATTGCCGTAGCGCTGTATGTTAATCATCACCTTATCCTTGTCAATTCCCATGCGATTTGCGGTTGCTTCAATTATTCGCATGTTTGCCTGGTGTGGAACAAGCCAAGCCAAATCCTCAGGCTTGATATTGTTGCGCTCCATCATCTCAACCGACACATCGGCCATGTTTGAAACAGCAGCTTTGAAAACGGGTTGGCCTTCCTGGTAAATGTAGTGCTGGCGCTTGGCTACAGTTTCGAACGAAGCAGGGTAGCATGAACCACCGGCCACCTGGTGAAGGTGTTTGCGTCCTGACCCATCAACCTGCATCTTGGCGTCTATAACGCCAAAGCCATCATGGTTAGGTTCTAGGAGCACAGCTGCTGCTCCGTCGCCAAAAATGGGACAGGTGGTGCGGTCAGTGTAATCGGTTATGGACGACATCTTGTCGGCGCCAACCACCACAACCTTTTTATGTGAACCCGACTCCACAAACTTTGATGCTGTAACCAAAGCATACAGGAAGCTTGAACAGCCTGCATTCATATCGTAACCAAAAGCATTCTTAATCCCGCACTTATCGCTTATAATGTTAGCGGTAGCTGGGAACTGCATGTCGGGAGTAACTACGCCGCAAATTAGCATGTCCACCTCATCGGGGTGGGTGTTGGTTTTACGGAGCAGCTCGTTAACGGCATGAACTGCCATATCGGAAGTTCCAAGCCCTTCGCCCTTTAGTATTCGGCGCTCCTTAATACCAATACGGGTCATTATCCACTCATCGGTGGTATCGACCATTCTACTTAACTCCTCGTTGGTGAGGATATACTCTGGCACATATCCTCCAACGCCAGTAATTGCGGCAGTAATTTTTCCCATAGCTACATAAATGCTTGTTTAATTTTTTCGCAAAGGTCCGATACTATAACCTCGCGGGTTTGTTTAATCATATTCATTATAGCCACGGGGCTCGATGCTCCATGGGCAATTATAACGGGTTTATTAACCCCAAGAACTGGCGTGCCACCGTAGTTCTCGGAGTTAAAACGCTCAATGAACTTATTTTCAGGGCTAAATTTCTTAAGCAGGTGGTAGAACGCCTCAGCCTCCTTGAGTACTACGTTACCCACAAACCCATCGCAAACTACCACATCGGCCTTTTTATCGTGGAATAGGTGATGGCCCTCAACGTTTCCAACAAAGGTATAGTCGGTTGAGTCCTTCATCATCTCAAAGGCGCTTTTGGTTACCAGGTTGCCTTTCTCCTCCTCCTCGCCAATATTCAGTAGGGCAACCCTTGGGTTATCAATGCCAAGCACTCGCTGGGCGTAAATTGAACCCAGTTTACCATACTGGTAAAGTACGTCGGGACGGCAATCGGGGTTTAAACCCACATCGAGAATAACATTAAGCTTACTTTCGGAAACAGGGATAAAACCGGCAATTCCGGGACGTATAATACCGGGTATTTGCTTTATCACCATGAAGGCGCCAACCATCATGGCTCCAGTGCTGCCAGCACTGGCAAAACCATCAATTTTGCCAGCTGCCAAAGCCATAAAGCCTTTAACTATACTGGAATCGGTTTTCTTTGCAAATGCTTTCGATGGGAGATCGCCCATTTCAATCACCTCAGAGGTGTGAACTATATCAAAATCGGTAGGATTTGCATTTTCACGGGCAAGGATTTCAAGAATCCTTTGCTGGTCACCGAAAAGCACAATGCGCTCATCGGCATTAAGATGCTTGAGGGCTAAAACTGCACCCGATACAACAGCATCGGGTGCAAAATCGCCGCCCATTGCATCAACGCCAATTCTAATCATCAATGCAGGGGTTTATAAAATTCATTTTTAGGCGTTAACTGCCTTCTCGATTGCTAACTTACCACGGTAATAGCCGCACTCAGGGCAAACCCTGTGATATTCAACTGCTGCTCCGCAGTTTGAACATGTTGAAAGGGTTGGAGCTTCGGCTTTGTAGTGAGTTCTACGCTTGTTTCTTCTCTGTTTAGAGATTCGTGATTTCGGATGTGCCATTTTTCAACAAATTATATAGTCCAACTTAGTTATTATTGTTCAACAAATCCTTTAAAGCCTGCCAGCGAGGGTCAACCTCAGCCTGGTCATCGTCTTCAAACTTGATGTACTTTAGCATTTCCTGGTCGCAATCCTCAATGCTGGATCCTTTTAACCCATGGTACCGCTTTAGCGGTAAACTCAGGTGAATGCTCTCGTACAGGTACTGGGCAAGGTTTACCTCATGGTCATCCTCGGTTAGGAAGATTATATCGGCTTGATCCTCAACCTCCTCGTTTCCAATTTTTGCCACAAGAAAACCCTTGTACTCAATTGGCAGGAAGAATTGTTCCAAGCACCTATCGCAGGTAACCTTTACCTTTCCTTTTATCACTATGTCAAATTCAAGCAGGTTATTCTGCTTGTTCATCATAACTTTTGCTGTGAGCGTGCCTTCCTTAACCTCACCCTCAGGGAACTCAGCAAAAAAATCGTTGTTTATTTCAAAATCAAACGAGTGTTTGCCAAGCTTAAGTCCCTTGTAACTAATTGAATATGCGCCTAAAATGCTTGCCACTTTCTCACAAAATCAACGTGCAAAGTTATAAAAAATCAATTCAACCCAAAAAAAGTTAAAAATATTCATCAAAAAAGTACCGTTCCGCTATGCTTTAGCCCTACGTTTACGCTCGTTTTCGTCGAGGTATATTTTTCGTAGGCGTATGGCTTTAGGGGTAATTTCAACGTATTCGTCCTCCTGGATGTACTCAAGTGCCTCCTCAAGGCTAAACTTGATGGGGGGAGCAAGGAAAATCTTTTCGTCGGAACCTGAGGCGCGCATGTTGGTAAGTTTTTTGGACTTGGTAACGTTAACAACAATATCGCCTGAGCGGTTATTCTCGCCAACCACTTGGCCTGTGTAAACCTCCTCATGCTCATCGATAAAGAACCTACCCCTGTCCTGTAGCTTGCCCAGGGCGTAAGCATAAGCGGTACCGCTCTCCATGGCAATTAGTGAACCATTGGTGCGGGTTTCAATCTCGCCCCGGTAGGGCTCAAATGCTTTAAAGCGGTGCGCCATGATGGCTTCGCCGGCAGTAGCCGTTAGAATGATGTTACGGAGCCCAATAATACCGCGCGAGGGTATCTCGAACTCAAGATGAACACGGTCGTGGCGGCGATCCATTGAGATTAGTGTACCCTTGCGGCGGGTAACCTGCTCAATAGCCTTTCCCGATACATCCTCAGGAACATCAATGGTTAGGTACTCAATGGGTTCGTGCTTTACTCCATCTATCTCCTTAATAATTACCTTGGGCTGACCAACCTGAAGCTCATACCCTTCGCGACGCATGGTTTCAATAAGCACGGAAAGGTGGAGTACTCCACGACCGTAAACGGTAAAGGCATCGGCCGAATCGGTTTCCTCAACCCGAAGGGCTAGGTTTTTTTCTAGCTCCTGCATTAGCCTATCCTTTAAGTGACGCGAGGTAACGTATTTCCCGTCGCGACCAAAGAACGGAGAGTTGTTTATGGTAAATAGCATGCTCATGGTAGGCTCATCCACGGCAATGGTAGGAAGTGGCTCGGGGTTTTCGTAATCGGCTATGGTATCGCCAATGTCAAACCCTTCAATGCCAACAAGGGCACAAATATCGCCTGAGCTTACCTCGTCAACCTTTTTGCGTTCAAGACCTTCAAAAACGAGTAGTTCCTTGATCTTTGTACGCATTACTTGTCCGTTTCGCTTTGCCAACGATACGTTTTGGCCTGCCCTTAGGGTTCCCCTGTGCAGCTTGCCTATGGCAATCCGGCCAACATAGTTTGAGTAGTCGAGCGATGTAATAAGAAGTTGAGGCGTGCCTTTTAGCTGTTTTGGGGCTGGCACATAGTCAATAATACAATCAAGCAGAGGGGTTATATCGTTTGATGGCTTCCGCCAGTCGTTGCTCATCCATCCCTGTTTGGCGCTTCCGTATATGGTAGGGAACTCGAGCTGTTCCTCTGAGGCATCGAGGCTGAACATTAGTTCGTAAACCTGCTCCTGAACCTCCTCAGGGCGACAGTTTGGCTTATCAACCTTGTTAATCACCAGAATTGGTTTTAAGCCTATGGCTAAGGCTTTTTGAAGAACAAAACGGGTTTGGGGCATAGTCCCCTCAAAGGCATCTACCAGAAGCAGTACACCGTCGGCCATGTTTAGAACGCGTTCAACCTCGCCTCCAAAATCGCTGTGGCCGGGGGTGTCAATTATGTTGATTTTGTAACCCTTGTAGTTTACCGATACGTTTTTGGCCAGAATGGTTATGCCACGCTCACGCTCCAGGTCGTTGCTATCCAAAATCAGCTCGCCCGGGTTCTCATGATCTTTAAAAAGTTTACCCTGAATGATCATTTTATCCACCAGCGTGGTTTTCCCATGATCCACATGTGCAATAATTGCAATGTTTCTGATACCCTTCATCCCCAAAAAATTAGCCCGCAAAGTTACAGCTTTGAAATGAATATTTTTCCATATAATTAGTATTTTAGCGTAAATTAATGAATAATTCAAACAGCCATGACTAAATTACTTACCACTATCCTGTCAGTAATACTTACCATTTCTGTAAACGCTCAGGTAACCGACGCTGAAAATCAGCTTAAAGAGATTAAAACCGATTCGCTTTCCGGATGGAAGAAAGGGCTGGCCCTGGGAATTAATGCCAACCAGACCTCGTTAACCAATTGGGCGGCTGGCGGACAAAGCTCATTTGCACTAAATACCGTTTTTACAGGGTTTGTTAGCTACAAAAGTCCCAAAACTGCTTGGGATAACACTATTGACTTGGGCTACGGATTTCTGAGCCAGGAGGATGTTAAGTATACCAAAAAAACCGACGATAAAATTGACTTAATGTCAAAATTTGGACGTGAGGTCTTCAAAAACTTTTACTATGCCATTTTGCTGAACTTTAAAACACAATTCACTACTGGTTATAAGTACCCAACCGATAGTACCCGACTGAAAATTTCGAACTTTTTTGCTCCGGCATACCTGGTTGGGGCATTGGGTATGGATTATAAACCGAACACCCACCTGAGTGTTTTTGCAGCGCCGTTAACCGGAAAGCTAACCTTTGTTACGGACACCATGCTATCGAATGCAGGTGCATTTGGCGTGAAAAAAGGGGAAACACTCAGAGAGGAAATTGGCGGTTACGTGAGAGTGGTTTACACCAAGAATGACTTTAAGGCCGAATGGCTCAAAAATCTCACCTTTACCACTAAACTCGACCTATTCTCAAACTACCTTGATAACCCTCAAAACGTTGTAGTTAACTGGGAAACGCTTGTAATTATGAAGGTTAACAAGTACATCAATGTTAACCTGGCGACCCAGCTAATCTACGATGACAAGGTTAAGATTAGTAAGGATAACAACGGCGATGGTGTAATTGATAGCAGTGGGCCACGTGTTCAGTTTAAGGAGATTTTTGGCGTGGGTATTACCTTCAAGCTTTAGCCCTTTTGATTTTTGGGCAAAATGACTTAGCTTTGAGTTGATAAATTTTTGTTTATGCCTTTGCTCAACTCTATCCTGAACTGGGTTAATACTAAGCGCTTATACAGCATCGATCTTTTCCGGAAATACCCTTTTGAGGTGCAACGCGATGTGCTTTTTGAGCTTTTAAAACAAGGCTCAAAAACGGAGTATGGAGCACGATATGGCTTTGATGGCATCAGAACCATTGAAGAATTTCAGAAGCGAGTACCCCTTGTTGACTACGAAACCATTAAGCCATACATTGAACGGTTGAGGCAGGGCGAGGAAAAGTTGCTTTGGCCAACCGATATTAAGTGGTTTGCCAAGTCATCGGGAACTACCCAGAGCAAGAGTAAGTTTATACCAGTTAGCAACGAGGCGTTGGAGGATTGCCATTTCAGAGGCGCTCGCGATGTACTTGCCATTTACATGAACCTTTATCCTGAAAACAATTTGTTAAGCGGAAAAGGACTTACCCTAGGCGGTAGCCACCAGGTTGATAACTTTAATATGAATTCCTTTTACGGCGATTTATCGGCTATTCTGATTGAAAATCAACCCTGGTGGGCTGAGTTTATCAGAACCCCAAGCCAAAAAGTGGCATTAATACCCGATTGGGAGGAGAAACTGGAGAAACTCACTCACGAGACCCTTAACGAGAATGTTACCAGCCTGGCAGGAGTCCCTTCATGGAATCTGGTAATGATTAAGCACCTACTGAACTACACAGGCAAAAGTAACTTGCTTGAGATATGGCCAAACCTTGAGCTTTTCATGCATGGCGGAGTAAGTTTTGCCCCATACAGGGAGCAGTTTCAAAAAGTTATCCCATCGCCTAACATGCACTACATGGAAACATATAATGCCAGCGAGGGTTTCTTTGCCATTCAGGACGACCCTGCGTCGGATAGCATGTTGCTTATGCTCGACTACGGTATTTTTTATGAGTTTGTTCCTCTCGATGAGCTTACCAAACCTAATCCTACAGCCCTTACCATTGCCGATGTTGAGGTTGGAAGGAATTATGCCATGGTCATTACCACCAATTCTGGCCTTTGGCGTTACCTAATTGGCGATACTGTTACCTTTACCTCAAAACATCCTCATAAAATCAGGATTACTGGCAGAACCCGTCACTTCATCAATGTTTTTGGCGAAGAGGTTATTGTTGAAAACGCTGAGCGTGCGCTTGAAAAAGCCTGTAAGGCTACCGGAGCATTGGTTGCTGAGTACACAGCTGCTCCCGTTTACATGGGAACTGACCGTAAGGGATGCCATGAATGGTTCATTGAGTTTGTAAAACAGCCAAGCAGCATCGAGGAGTTTGCTCGAGTTCTTGACTCAACGCTTTGTGAGGTCAATTCCGACTATGAGGCAAAACGCGCTAAAAATGTAACTCTCGATTTTCCAGTGGTTACGCAGGCCGCTCAGGGGACATTCTTTGAGTGGATGCGCCAGCGCGGTAAATTGGGTGGGCAGAATAAAGTTCCTCGGCTTTCGAATACTCGCGAGTATATCGATGAGCTGCTTGCCATTCATAACCAGCTAAAAAGTAAGTAGTCATCAAAATAGATAGGATTTATTTACATTTTTGACACATTCATCAATCTACAAGCTGTTTTACCTTGCCGATTGAAATCCAATTTGTATCTTTAGAAACGAAAACGCGAATTACCAACCTTAAGTAATTATTTTAAGTTATGCATATAGCCATTGCGGGTAATATTGGTTCTGGCAAAACAACCCTAACGGGTTTACTGGCCAAGCACTACAAGTGGAAACCCCAGTACGAGGATGTTGATGAAAACCCATACCTTAACGACTTTTACGAGGATATGCAGCGCTGGAGCTTCAACCTCCAGATTTACTTCCTAAACAGCAGGTTTAGTCAAATAGTGGAGATTCACCGTAGCGGCCACGATGTTATTCAGGACAGAACCATTTACGAGGATGCCCATATTTTTGCTCCAAACCTCCACGACATGGGATTGATGAGCACCCGCGATTTTAACAACTACCTTTCCCTGTTCAACCTTATGACCTCACTGGTTAAGCCGCCCGATTTGCTAATTTACCTTCGTGCCACAGTGCCAACGCTGGTAAGGCAAATCCAGAAACGCGGACGCGATTACGAAAAAAATATCCGCCTCGATTACCTCCAGCGCCTTAATGAACGCTACGAGGCATGGATTGAAGGCTACAAGTTAGGCAAGCTGCTAATAATTGACGTTGACAATCTGAATTTTCCCGATAGACCCGAAGACCTCAGGTTTATCATCAATAAGATCGATGCGCAAATACATGGGTTGTTTTAGATAAGAAAAGGGAGTCAAAAAAAGACTCCCTTCAATTTTTATCTATGAGATTGACAGGTTGATAAAGGTATCAATCTTTCTGAAAGGATGATTTCTTTAAATCACACCCAATTTCTTGCCCACCTTTGTGAACTTTTCAATGGCAAACTGGATATGTTCGCGGGTGTGAGCTGCACTTATCTGAACCCTTATGCGGGCTTTACCTTTAGGAACAACAGGATAGTAGAATCCAATTACATAGATTCCCTCATCAAGCAGTGCCGCAGCAAAATCCTGTGAAAGTTTCGCATCGTTAGGTAAATGTCCAAGCATAATTGGAGTAATTGGGTGAACCCCTTCTACAATACGGAAGCCTGCATCTGCCATTCCCTTACGGAATAGCTGAGTGTTTTCCCAAAGCCTATCGCGTAGTTCGGTAGTTTCGGTAAGCATGTTAAGAACCTTAAGTGTTGCTCCGGCAATGGAAGGCATGAGCGAGTTTGAAAAAAGATAGGGGCGCGAACGCTGACGGAGCATGTCGATAATCTCCCTACGACCAGAGATGCAACCACCCGATGCACCTCCAAGTGCTTTTCCAAACGTGGTTGAAATAACATCGACCCTGCCTAGTGCATTGCAGTACTCAGCAGTACCACGACCGGTTTTGCCCACAAAACCTGTAGCATGTGAATCGTCCACCATTACCATGGCGTCGTACTTATCTGCTAGGTCGCATATCTTGTCAACCTGAGCAATAATTCCATCCATTGAGAATACACCATCGGTAACAATCATTTTGTAACGGCAGTTGGCGGCCTCTTGAAGTTTGGCCTCCAGGTCGGCCATATCGTTATTTTTGTAGCGGAATCGCTGAGCTTTGCAAAGCCTAACACCATCAATGATTGATGCATGATTAAGTTCGTCGGAAATAATTGCGTCCTCCTCGCCTAGTATGGGCTCAAAAATACCACCGTTTGCATCGAATGCCGATGAGTAAAGAATTGTATCCTCGGTCCCAAGAAACTCGCTTAGCTTACGCTCAAGCTGCTTGTGTAGGTCCTGCGTACCGCAAATAAAGCGCACCGACGACATGCCAAAGCCCCACTCGTCAATAGCCTTTTTGCCTGCCTCAATAACTGCAGGATGCGACGAAAGGCCAAGGTAGTTATTGGCGCAGAAGTTTAAAACCTTTTTGCCGTTGGCAACTATTTCAACTCCTTGTGGGGTAGTGATAATGCGTTCGGTTTTGTAAAGCCCTTCGGCCTTGATATTCTCAAGCTGTTGCTGTAAATCGTTTTTGATTTTTCCGTACATAGCTGTGATTTTTTTATTACGCACAAAGTTAGCAGAAAAAGTTTATGGTGATTCTCAGGTGATGAAATCAAAACCATTCCTGTTGCGGAGGATGAATGTAGGCAATAGTTAAATGCATTCCCCAAAACTAAAATGGGACGATGGGTAATTGTTTAATCCGTTTCAGCTTTTAAATACTATAAACCCAATCTCCTTAGGATGATCCATAAATATGAGATTTGAAGGGTATTTTAGCACCCGTATCAGAACTAGGATATCGCCGCCGGCTGCTGAGGTAAGAAAAATACCTGAAACTAGTAACCAGCCGTTAGCTGTTACCATGGCGATAATTATTGGGATTACGCCAGTAATAAGCCCTGGCATTATGCCTCCTAGCATGTAGTGTTTGCGTTTCATTGGTTCGTTGCAATGGCAGTAGGGAGTAAGGTATGACCATTTAATCCCAAAATGTATGGACTTGAATCCGTTTTTTGCAAAAAAAGCCCACGTTACACCATGTAATCCCTCGTGTATGAATATAAGCAGAACGAATGCAACCAAAATTTGCAGCTGGTGATTTTTCAAAAAAATCACACCGTTGGCAAGTGGCTCAAAACCATAAATAAGAACAAAGGGGATAATTGCAATTGCTGCAATTGGGAAGAGCATTAAAAGGGCTAGCCTGTTAGCCTTGCCAACCTCTATAACCTCTTCTGTTTGATTGGTGTCTATTTCCATTAATGAATATAACAATAATTTCAAAGTTAAATTCAATTATTCTATCATTAAACTATTTTGATAAAATTTTTAATAGAAATTTGGATTATTAAAATCCTAAAATATTTTAAATTTACAAAACTATGTACTCTGGAAAAAGTAATGAGATTTTTATAATCTTTAAACCATGGTTCGTTAAAATCATCTAATTAATTGAGTTATTTATATTGTACGATATTACATATTTCTTGAGTCTATTAATGGATTTTAAGTAAAAATTTCTATGAAACTTCTTATGTTATCCTTAATGATCAACTCTTTTTTGATTAGTGCTTGCGGTACAAATGCTTTAACTAAACGGACGATACATTCCGAAATTGTCAAACTTGCTCAGCAAAATAATTTTTCGGGATCACTCTTAATAGCATTTAATGACTCTGTAATTGTAAACTATGCTAGAGGATATCTGAATAGTAATAAAAAAGAGGAGATAACAACCGAAACTCCAATAGCAATAGCTTCAATTACAAAATTGTTTGTGAAACATTCAATATTTTTGCTTGAGGAGCAAGGAAAATTAAGTTTGAACGATAAGTTAAGCAAGTTTAGGTCAGATATTCAATACTCTGATTCCATTACTATATCCGATTTGATATTTCATTCATCAGGGCTACCAGACATCCACAATGAAATTGCGATGTTTAATGACCCATGGTCTTTGAATAAACAAGTAAACACCGAAGATCTTTTCTCATTAATTAAGTCCCTTAATTATATTCATTTTAAACCAGGCACAAATTCAAGATATTCTAATAGTAACTATTTGATTTTAGCAGACATAATTGAAAGCATAAGTGGAATGTCCCTTGACATTTTTTTAGATAAAAACATTTTTACTCCTTATGGTATGAAAAGCACGGGATTATACAAAGAACATAGTTCAATTCCGGGGCATGCACAGGGTTTTTATCGTCACAATAATGAAACTGTCTGGTTGCCAGATTTTAACTTTAAAAACTTTTGGGGAACAGGAAATGCATATTCAACCCCGTACGATTTGTATAAATATATGATTAATGTTAAAAATGGTCTAAATCCTAAGTATAGCAAACAGTTAATTCAGCATACGGGTTACTATCTAGGATATAGAACTTTACTGAAATCTATACCTGAACTTGGGATTACAATTGTTGTACTTTCAAACAATGGGAATTTCAATCCTGATATTATTCTTAATTCCGCTTTAAACTATATTGTTGAAGAAATCTCTAAAAACGTCATAAAGAGTTCATGTACTTCTTTTACAGGCAAATACTCAGCAGAGAGATTTCATAGAAAAATAGAAATAGTAGTTACTGAAAAAGAAGGAAATTTATTCGTAAATAACATGCATGCACTCCAAGTATCGCAGAATGTATTTTTACTTCTCCAAAATGGTTATGTAACTTTAACCTTTAGTACAATGCCAAATAATTCGATATCTATAGAAATGAATGATAATGGAAATATATTTATATTTGAGAAAAGTAAATTATAATCTTTTATAATGAGTAGAGATTTGATTATTATACTTAGTAGTATAGGCGTTATTAATAGTTTAATACTTTCAATATTTGTATTTTTTTTCCCTATAGGAAATAGAACTTCTAATAGAATTCTGGCATTTTTAATTTTACTACTTTCCTTAAAAATAGGCAAATCTGTTCTCATTTATGTATACAATATACCCATTGATATTGTTGTTATAGGTATTCTTGCGTTTTATTGCATTGGACCTTGTGTTTACGTTTTTATTCAATCCTACAAACCTGATTTTACAGCAAGAAAGTTGGCTTTTAGTCTTCTTCACTTTGTTTTTCCTGTTGTTAATGTAGCTTTTATTCTTAGATATTTTTTCCGTACCCAAAGTATTCTTTGGGACTATTCTTTTATCTTCCTATTGGTTTTTTATCTAATTTATTGGGTTCTAAGTTTCAGGATTTATAATTACTTAGTTAAATCAACAAGCCTTAAAAATAATGACATTGATAAACTAGTAATTAAAAGTGTTTTAATTGGTACATTTGTAGTGTGGTTATCGTATTTGCTTTATTCAATTTTTAGTGAAAATCTACATAATTTACTTGGACCAACAGTATATTCCTTAGTTTTGTACTTCAGTATTTTCTTTATATACAGGTACTCTTTATTCTATAGACAATCAAAAAAGATTGAAAAATACTCTGATCAGAGTTTGAGTGTAGAGGAAAGGGATATGTACCTTAAAAAAATTTTAGAAAAATTTGAGAATGAGAAACTTTACTTGTCCCCAGATTTAACGCTTACGCAACTCTCAAGTGTGCTAAGTATTAGATATCAAACGCTTTCAAGGATCATCAATGAGCACTATAAAATGAACTTTTCAGAGTTCTTGAATTCTTATAGGATTAATCATTGTTGTAACTTGATGAGGTTAGATAAATATAGTGATGAAAAAATTGCGGCTCTTGCTTTTGAATCAGGATTTAATAGTATTTCTGCATTTAATGCAGCGTTTAAGAAGTTTACCAAACATTCACCGAGCGAGTATAGAAAAATTATTTCTAAAAAGAGTTCCTAATGTATACATTAGGTAGATAAAAAAAACGCTTCGCTATAGTTTTGCTAAAAATTTTTAGCAAAAGATGGCAAATATTGAAGTAAAAACAAGACAGTTTGATATTGATTGGTTAAGAATAATACTCATTTTAAGTGTATTCTTTTACCACATTGGGATGGTCTTCGTACCTTGGGCATGGCACATTAAAAATCAGGAAACATTGAATTGGTTAATTCAACCTATGCATTTTCTTCATCTATGGAGAATGCCATTACTTTTTTTAATCTCGGGAGTTGCTACTTATTATGCTATAGGCTCCAGGAATTCATTTGATTATATAAAAGAACGAAGTTTAAGGTTGCTGCTACCTTTAGTTGTTGGTATGTTTTTACTTGTACCAGTTCAAGTGTATATCGAAAGAATTAACAGTTACAACAGTCTATTGGATTTCTATAAGGATATGTTTAACGGAATTTATCCTCAGGGTAATTTATCTTGGCATCATTTATGGTTTATTGCTTATTTATTCATAATTAGTTTAGTTTTTAGTATTCTCATCAATTACTTTAAAAGTGACAAGTTTCTTAAGTTGAAGTCTAAGAGTGAGTGTTTCTTTAATAACTTTTATAGAATCAATTTATTAATCATCCCTACACTAATTATTCATCCTATTTTACTAAAATATTATCCAAATCAAACAAATGACATTATTAACGATTGGGCTTGGCTCGTCTTTTACTTTACTTTTTTCATTTTAGGTTTCGCAATAATATCAAGCAATATTGTTAGAAATAATATAAGTAGAGAAAGAAGAAAGTTCCTTATTCAAGCCATTTTTTTAACGGTAATCGTTTTTTCAATCATAATAATTATTAAAAATGGATCTTCTGACAACTTATATCTTTTAAGATTAATAAATAGTTATGCTGATATTTTATTGATTTGGGCTTGTAGTATGGTTGCAATAGGTTACTCATCGCAATACTTAAATCTCGATACTAAATTTCGAAAATATGCAACAGAAGCTATTTATCCATTCTATCTACTGCACCAACCAGTTATAGTAATTGTTGCATACCTCGTAATATCATTGAATATTGGTGTTGCACTTAAATCAGTTTTAATCACAATAATATCGTTATTTTCTTGTGTGGCATTATATCATCTTATAATTAAACGTATAAACGTTCTAAGAGTAATATTTGGTCTAAAAAAGTTAAAGAAATAAACTCATGAAAATGTATTATATTTTATTAATATTATTGTTTTCAATAACAAATTATTACTCAGTAACTAATTTGTATTTTGAGAAAAAATCATTGAATATATATTACAGTAATATATCCAAGGTCAGTTTGAGGTTTGATATTTTGCTTGAAGTCTGGTCTGAAAAATTCTTAAAAAAAGACCATTCTGATTATCACAATGCATTATCAACATTAAAAAAATTAACAAACTATAATGCTTATTTAAAAACATTCAAAATTGACTTAAATCTAAAAAAGACTGTAGTTAAACTATTTTTTAACAAGTTCGAAAAATTAGATATTATAGCTGAATATTGGAAGACTTACGATAAGAAACAATCAGGTCAAATATATTTTCTTCTAATAAACTTTTTTAATAATAATATGTACTATGAAATTTCAATTAATGATGAATATTTAATAGAAATTCAAAAAGTAAACGCTATGTGTACATACTATTCTAAAGATTATAGAGAAACTCATTACTATATTGGAAAAGGAGATGCTTTTAATGAAAATAGTGATTTTGATACCTATAAGCAATCGATGATAATAGTTAAAGGGTGCGGGTTTAAAAAGTTATTCATCGATACAATTATACTCAATCAAATGAAATATATTCTTTTAGACCTAACCTTAAACATAAGGAATAGACTAATTCAAAGGCTGGTATTTTAACTATTCAATCAAACGTAACAATTAACTTAAAAACTAAATAACTGTGAAAAAAGTTAGCGGTACAACATTATTTCTTATACTCACATTTGTAATTAGTTTCTCATTGGTTGGACTATACAAATTGTTCGGGGGTCAGTATGATTATAAAATTAGTGGGATTGTTTTAGCGGTTACATATATGTTTATACCTATGATTTGTGTAATTCTTGTTAAAAAGGTAATAAAAAATGAAAGAATTTGGTCAAATCTGTTTATTTCTTTTAAAATCAATAAGTGGTTTTTCATTGCATGGTTATTAGCACCTATCTTTAGTTTTATGTCACTCGGAGTGAGTCTGTTATTCTTCGATGTTTCATATAGCCCAGAGATGGCTGGGATGATAAAACGTTTTGAAAATGTTTTAAAACCTGAACAGATAGAACAAATGAAATACTCAATAGAAACACTTCCAATTCACCCTATATGGTTGTCGGTTATTCAAGGATTAATTGCAGGAACGACAGTAAATGCAGTTACTGGGTTTGGTGAAGAACTAGGTTGGCGTGGCTTTTTACTAAAAGCATTTAGCGATATGAAATTTTTAAAAGCATCAATCCTTATTGGCTTTATATGGGGTATTTGGCATTCACCTTTAATCCTAATGGGGCACAACTATCCTCAACATCCAAAAATCGGAGTCTTTATGATGACCTTGTGGTGTATCCTGCTTACCCCAATATTCCTCTATATTACAATTAAATCAAAATCGGTAATCGCTGCTGCAATAATGCACGGAGCACTCAATGCGACAGCAGTAATAGCTGTTATGGTAATTGATGGTGGCAACGACTTGACCGTTGGAATGACTGGTTTATCAGGATTAATATCCTTGTTGTTGGTATTGTTAGGCCTTATTATTTATGACAATAACATAAGCAAGGAAAAAATTATGACAAACAAGGTAAACAAATATTTGTAGCAATAACCATTATTTACTAGCGGAAAATGAAAATACAAACAGAACAATTCTAATCAGGCGTTTAATAACTTGATAAGAGCTCGTTACGAAGTGCGAAGCGTTTCAGATTTAATGCATGGTGAGATGATTTGATTTAAAGACTATAAAAACGTTTAGTGTGTATTTATTCATTTACTAACGTTAAAACAAGATAAATTAAAGTTAATTGATTGTTTAATTAATAATTTAAATTATGAAAAGTATAATGTTTTTATGTTTGCTTTTATCATTTAAACTGTCATATTCACAAAACCAATTTTTACTATTGGAGTCGAATAATCTTAAAAACATGGATAGAACTCGGGTTTTTGCTCCCAATACTCTTTCGACAGATTTAAATGACTGTAAAGTAACAATAAATAGCAAAGGTGATGAGCTTGTTTTTCAGTTACAAGTCCACCCTACAAACTTTCAGTTCTTATGTCGATGAGATTTGATGGAAATACTTGGTCGGATGCTTATGTCCTTCCCTTTTCAGGTTTGTTCAAAGATAGTGACCCATACTTAAGTCCTGACGGAGCCTACCTTTTCTTTAGTTCAAATAGACCAATTAAAGGAAACTTTCCCAACAAGGATTTTAATATCTGGTATTCAAAAAAAGAAAATGATGTTTGGGCAGAGCCAAAACCTTTGGACGAAATAATTAATACGACAAATTATGAATATTGTCCAGCTATTGCAAATAATGGTAACCTATATTTCTGTTCCGATAAACCATCAGGAGTTGGTGATAGCGATATTTATTTTTCAGAGTTTATAAATGGTGTTTATAGTGAACCTCAATGTTTGCCAGAACCATTAAATAGTAAGCAAAGCGACGAGAGCCCATATGTTGCTCCCGATGAGTCGTTTCTTCTTTACAAAAGTTATAGAGAAGGAGACTTTGGCAATGGAGATATTTATATAAGTTACAAAGATCCAAACAAAGGTTGGACAAACCCAATAAACCTTGGAGAAAAGGTAAATTCCAAAAACTTTGATTCCTCGCCCTTTATGAGTTCAAATTTTGAATACTTATTTTTTGTTAGCAATCGGATTGAACCTTACGATATGCCTGAAAATGCTTTTAAAAGCACACAAGATGTATATAATTTCTTGAGATCATATAACAATGGGCGTACAAATATTTATATTGTGAAAACAGATTATATCGAGGCACTAAAAACCCTAAAAATCAAATAATATGAAAAGAATTGTTTTTGTTATCCCAATAATTTTATTTATTGGAAATTTACATTCCCAGTCACAAAATATTGAAACTAAAGTTTCGGCTTCAAAACGGTCGCCTGAACTTTTTTTACCAGGAATTGTGTCGACTGGTTTAAATGAATTTGGATGTACATTAACTCCTACGCAAGACGAACTGTACTATTGTATTAGACATAGATCTGATTTGTTTGTTATACTAACAAGTATTTTTTCAAATGGATCTTGGTCAAATCCTAAGGTAGCAAATTTTTCAGGCTTTTATAACGATGCCGATCCATTTATTAGTGAAGATGGTAAGTATCTTTATTTCTGTTCAGATAGGCCAATAAATGATGAGGATACATTAAGAGACTGGAATATCTGGAGGCTTGAAAGGGTTGGTAAAAGCTGGGGTAATATTAAATTATTAGAGTTTAATACCCCAAACAAAAATGAAATGTATCCAACCGTTTCGTTAAATGGTAATGTATATTTCCATTCAGATTTATTAAGTCCTAATAAATTCGTTGATTTTAATAGAACAGATTTGTACTATTCTATTAATAATAATGGGAACTACTCTGGTTACGAGAAGTTGCCAATATGTTCAAATGATTTTCCTGAATGGGATCCTTTCATCTCGCCAAATGAGGACTACTTGATTTTCACAACAACAATACCTGGAGGTTTTGGAGGAGGAGATATGTACATCAGCTTTAGGTCAATTAATGGGAACTGGAGTAAGCCATTGAATATGGGAAGTGAGGTAAACTCAAACGGAATGGATTATTGTCCAAATCTAACCCCAGATAAAAAGCACATTATATTCTCAAGTTATAGATATAACCTAGACTTTACGGAGACACCCTTATCTTATGAGAAAATAATTGAAATACTTAATCGCCCACAAAACGGAAATGGAGATGTATATACTATAGATAGTAGTTTAATAATTAAATTAAAGCAATAAGATGTACGTTAAAAGTATTATCCCAGAGTTTGTTACAAAAGATATTGATAAAACTATAGAGTTTTACAATGGTATTTTGAAGTTGAACATTATATCAAAATACCCGAAGGAGAAACCTGTTTGGGTGAAGTTTGGTGTAAGAGATAGTTTTATAATGTTTGAAACAAACGAAAGCATCGGGATGGTTATACCTGAGCTTAAAGAGAAAACTATCGATGGCTCCTTCAATATTTACATTGAAGTTGAAAATATTGAGGGAATGTATGCCGAAATTAAAGATTCGGTTAATGTAATTGTTCCCTTGATTGATTCACCATTTAAGCAGTTTGCCATTAAAGACGTAAATGGGTATATCTTGCTGATAGGACAACATAATTAATGTGCGAAATCTTAAATGTCAATGCGTATTTACAAACATAATTAATAAATTAAAAGTATAAATATGAAAACACAAATTCTAATAATGAGTATTTTGATTACTCCATTATTCTCTTTTTCACAACAAGATGATGTTGAAAAAATTAAAGATGTAATTGTTCAATCCTATATTGAGGGAATATTTCTTAAAGGAGATGCATCATTAGTTAGTAAAGGATGGCATCCTGAATGCGACATTGTTATTTTTAAAAATGGAACATTAACAAAGCTTCCTGCCAAATATTGGGTTGAGAAATTTGAAAAAAAACCAGGACCTTTAGATCCTAATGTGACTTTCAAATTTACTGAGGTAAAAGTAACTGGATACGCTGCAGTTGCAATTATTGAAGTATATACTTCTGGAACGCATTTATACACTGATTATATATGTATGTATAAGTTTGAGGAAGGGTGGAGGATTGCTACTAAGATATTTTATAAACATTCATAATCATTAACATATGATAAAAATTATTAAAATAATGTTTAGGTTATTTTTTAAAACATTAATGTTGTTATTATTTTTTGTTTTTTCAGTAATCATCATATTAGTAATAACTAATATTAATTTACCTAAACAATCAAAATATCAGGATCATCTTGATAATGAACAGAAAATATATATTGCAGAATTTCAAAACTTACAAAGAAGCATTGGTGAAAATGTATACCCCGGTTGGAGCGCAATGAAAATTCCAATAATTGTATATAACGAATATTTTATTTTTCTTATTGGTTATGATAAACCGCCGAAAGGGTGGTTTAAAGTACCTCAAAATATTCAATTAGGGGGAGAATGGGAAATTGTTGATAATGATCTTTTTTTTGGAAATTCTTATTATCGTCAAAAAACAACTGATATTAAAGTTGTTCCCGAAAACTTTGTTGTAAAAGTAGGTGACAGATGGGTTGCCTCTCTTCAAACATATGAGTATTCTGCTGTTGCGTTTTATAATGGCTTTAAGGAGGAATTGCCTTCAGTATTAAAGCAAATTTTCCCATACCGTTTTTTTTGGAAAATGATTATGGGAACACCAGAGGATTACATTAGTACATTATCTCATGAGGCTTTTCATGCATTACAAGGTGAAAGCAATGAAAAAAAATTCAATAATGCAGAATTTTCAAACGCCCAAACTGATTCATATCCTTGGAATAATCAATCAAATATTGATGGATGGAATAACGAGGCAAAATTCCTAATGCTTGCATATGAAACTTCTGATGATTCATTAGCAAAGTTGTATTTAAATAAATTCATCGAGGCTAGAGATAAAAGAAGAGAATTAGCACACATTTCAGATCAGTGTGTATTATTTGAAAAGCAAAGAGAATGGTTAGAGGGTACTGCTAAATATGCTGAGTTATCAATTGGAGTTGAGGCTGCAAAAAGTAAAAAATATACACCATTTCCCCAAATTAAAGATTTTAAAAAATTTAATTATTATGAAAATAGGGTTATTTTTTTTAAAAAGCAAATTAATGAAATCTCAAGAAATATGAATAGACAGGACGAAAACAAATTTTACTATTCAGGATTAATTCAATCGTTGATTTTGGATAGATTTGATAAGAATTGGAAGACTAAGATATTGATTGATAACCTATATTTAGAAGATTTATTAAGAATGATTAAATAGTTTTATTACATAATTAAATAATAGCTAATGTTAATTCCATTAAACTTAACCAAACATGTTCATAAAAATTACAATAGTTAAGTCATGAAAGCATCTCTAATATGTTTGTTATCATTAGTAACTTCAACAATGTCATGTCTAGCGCAAAATCCAACCCAAACAATACGTGGGGTAGTTTACGATGTAATTACCAAAAAACCACTTCCTGGTGCAAATATTATTCTTATTGATAAAAACAGAGGGGTTACTTCCGATTTGGATGGCAGATTTCTACTAGAAAAGGTTGAGGTGGGTCGATATAACCTACAAGTTAGCTTTATGGGGTATGAACCTTTGATAATTCCTGAACTCCTGGTTGGATCGGGAAGAGAGGTTGTGCTTGATTTAGGCTTGGAGCAATCCGTATCGGAACTTGAGGGCATAGTGGTAAAGGCAACCATCCGTAAGGATAAGCCCATAAACAGCATGGCAACCGTAAGCGCCCGCACATTCTCGGTTGAGGAGGCAAGGCGATACGCAGGTGCGCTCGATGATCCGGGTAGAATGGCCGGTAACTTCGCTGGGGTTACTCCTGTTGCCGCTCACCAAAATGCCATTGTGGTTAGAGGCAATGCACCAAAGGGATTGCTTTGGAGGTTGGAAGGGGTCGATATTCCTGTGCCAAGCCATTTCTCGGGCTCAAATATTGCGGGTGGCGGTGGATTAACAATGTTTAGTAGCCAGCTGCTGGCCAACTCCGATTTCTATACGGGCGCTTTCCCCGCCGAGTTCGGAAACGCCTCAGCAGGTGTTTTCGATATGAAGTTGCGTAATGGCAATAGCCAAAGGCACGAGTACGCTTTCCAAGTTGGTGTTCAGGGAATTGAAGCCGCAGCCGAGGGGCCATTTAAAAAGAATCAAGGCAGTTCATTCCTCATCAACTATCGCTACTCAACAATGGCTCTAATCTTCCCACTTCTGCCTGAGGTGAAGGGGGCCAACGAACTACCAATTTATCAGGATCTATCATTTAAAATTCATTTGCCAACGGCAAAGGCTGGGCAGTTTTCAATATGGGGAATAGGAGGGTTAAGCGAAAGTAGTATGAAAGGCTACAACGAGGTTGATGAATGGATATACCCCGAAAACAGGGTGAAAATGAAGTTCAACTACAATATGGGAGTTGCAGGGATTACCCACACCCAAGGCCTTACCACAAAGGCACATCTAAGAACAACCCTCGCCCTAAATTCAGGGCAACATAAGTACAAAGAGGAGTCTAGATTATTTGAAGAAACACCATCGGTTTTGCATCCCCTGTTTTATGTTGAGAGTACAGAGGGAATGGTAACAATAAACTCAACACTATCCATTGCATCATCATCTCGTTTAAGTTTTAAAACTGGTTTTGATGCCAACCTGCATTTCTATTCGTTAAATGGCGATTCAAGAGATTTCCAAACTGGCGATTACGGAAACTTTTTGAGTGGTGATGGAGCCTGTACCGTTGTAAAGGCATTTGCTCAGGCAAAGTATTCAGTAACTCAAAACTTCTACTTCAACGCCGGGGCAAACGTGTCGTGGTTTGAACTGAATAATGTACTACGGGTTGAACCACGCCTGTCGGCCAGTTGGCAGGCAAACCCTAAAAATCGGCTATCTGTAGGATACGGTAACCATAGTCAGATAGAGCCGCTATTCGTTTACTTTGTAACTAAAACCAATTCCCAAACAGGAGAATCGTACTTCCCCAATATGAAACTGAAGAGAATGGGGGCGCACCACTTTGTGCTGGGTTACGATTTCTCGCCAGTTCAACATCTTCGCATTAAGGTCGAGCCATACTACCAATACCTTTATAATGTTCCGGTTGTTGTTGGGGAAATGTACTCGATGATAAACTTCATGAGCGACTGGACGTTCGATAAATCGTTAGCAAATGAAGGGGAAGGCCAAAATATTGGGATTGATGTAACTCTAGAACGTTTCCTAAAAGATAGATGCTATTACCTTATCACTTCTTCGTTATATAAGTCGGAATACACAGATGGTAACGGCGTCAAACGTAAATCAAGATATAGCGGTGGCTATGTAATAAATCTGGTTGGAGGGAAAGAATGGACAATAGGGGGAAAAAATCTGCTAGGGATAAATTTCAAAGTAGCTTTTTTTGGTCCCTACTGGCACCAACCTGTTGATATTGAAGAAACCCAGTTAAGGGGCGATATTGTTTACAACGAGCAAATGCCATTCATTTATCGGCATTCAACACTCGAAACCATATCCGATTTAACGATAACTTACCGTATCAATCACATGGAAGCATCCTCGGTATTTGCCTTACAGGTAAAGAATATAATTGGCAAGCAGTACTTGGGAAAGAAGTACAATCTGCAAACCCAAGAGGTAGAGGACGATTTTTTTACTAGTCCAGTGCCTTTTGTTAGCTACAAAATAGAGTTTTAAATATTGGTTAGTATGAGTAAAGTTCAAAACATACTAATATTCATCTTCTTAATCCTACTGGACTTTGGAAATATTGCCAAAGGAATAGCAAGCCCCAGAGAGAATTCTGAAACCGAATTTTTTGTACAGCTTAACAAGGAAATCCCTTCTCTTATGTCGTTGTACAAGATCCCGGGCGCAATTGTTGCGGTTATTAAGAATGGGAAAGTGGCATTTACAAACGCCTATGGGTATGCCAATGTTGAAACAGGCCGAAGAATGTCAACATCTGATATTTGTCGTGTTGAATCCATATCAAAATCGGTAACGGCGTGGGGTGTAATGAAGCTGGTTGAGCAGGGTAAAATTGATCTCGACACACCAGTTGTAGAATATTTAAAGACTTGGGAATTCCCAAAATCGAACTTTTCCACAACCAGAATAACGACTCGACATTTACTTAACCATACTTCGGGTTTGTCCTTGGGTACAATTGGTGTGCGATACGTCCCAACAGAGCAAATGCCATCGCTAAAGGAAAGCCTAACCCAGAATGCTCTGTCAAATTGCGAACCTGGTTTACGATTTGAATACTCTAACGTGGGGTACCATCTCCTTGAGTTGCTAATTGAAGAGGTAACAGGTATGAGTTTCTCCCAATATATGGAGCAAGAGGTTTTGCTTCCCCTGGGAATGAAGCACTCCAGCTTCGAATGGCGTAGCAGTTTTGCCAACAGTATTCCCAACGGATACGATTTTCTGAGCAATCCAATTGTTCCCTATGTTTACCCCGAGAAGGCCTCGGGTGGGCTATTTTCCACCGTTGACGATATTGCCAAATTTGTTTGTGCTGGAATGATGAATTCTGAAAATATTGGCAATGTGCTAAACCAAAAAAGCATCCTTCAGCTCCACGCATCCTCGGTAAATAGGCTTGGTTTCTATGGACTTGCATTCGATTCCTACGGATTTGGTCATTTTTTAGAGGACTTACCCAATGGAAAGCTGGCGGTTGCACACGGCGGGCAGGGAACGGGGTGGATGACCCACTTCCACGCTATTCCCGAAACAGGCGATGCTATTGTAATTCTTACCAATAGCCAGCGAAGCTGGCCATTCTTTGCAAAAGTGCTAACCCGCTGGGTGCAATACGCAGGATATGAGCGAGTTGGGATGAGCATAATTTACACCAGCGAAAAGATTCTTTGGGTAGCGTTAGGCCTTCTAATCCTACTAATCTTATGGCTGGCAATACAAGTTGGATTTGGCATTAGCCAATCTTTCCGAAACTTCGCTCCGTTTTCGAAAAGAGAATACAAAAACCGAATTGTGCTCACCTTACTTTTGTTACTTATTTCTACAATTTATATCTGGGCGGTGAGTCAGGATTACATTTTCTTTACATCAATTTTCCCAAGAATTGCCAGCTTGCTGGTGTATGTTACCCCTGCACTAGCATTAAGCTTACTAATACTTGTACTATTCCCAAAAACCACTAGATAAAAATGTGACTGAATTTAACGAAATGGTTACCGATGTAACAAAAACAATAATTACGATGGAGGTAAACGCCCTTGAACGATGGAACAATGGCGATCCCAGCGGGTTCATCGAAATATCCGATGAAGACGTTGTTTACTTCGACCCTATGTCAGAGAAGCGAATTGACGGGTTGGAAAACCTAACGGAACTGTACGAAAATATCCGAGGAAAGGTATTTGTTGAAAAGTACAAAATGATAAATCCCAAAGTGCAATGGCTCGATAGGATGGCCGTATTAACCTACAATTTAGAATCATGCATAGAGGAAAAGGTTGTAAGGTGGAACTGCACCGAGGTTTATCAACTTCAAGATGATAATAATTGGAAGATTATTCAAACCCATTGGTCGTTGACAAAAGCTGTTGAAGCGCTATAAAAAAATTGATTACTTTTAGTCGATATTCTGAAAGGGCTAACAAGGCGGAGAGGTTTTTACAATACCGATCTATTCTTTAAAACAGTAAATGCTGCCATTGAGCAATACAGCAGCAAGGGCTTTACAATAATTTACATTCAGCATATTAACAAGATGCTAACTCCCAACACCACCGATTGGGAAATTGATAACAGGGTAAATATGTGTTCAGAGAGGATCGTTCTACAAAAAAATCACGGGAATGCTTTTACAAATACCGATCTTGATAGTATATTGTCATCAAAAAACGTTGATGAAATTTTGGTTTGTGGCCTATCAACGCAGCACTGCTTAAAGTTCACCTGCCTAGGCGGAGTAAAAAATGGTTTCGGTGTTTCAATCCTTAAAAATGGTCATTCCAACTGGGCAAAGAATGCCGCAGAGCTGGTTAAGAAAACAGAGAATGAACTCACCTTGATGGGCGTTAAAATATTTGAACTAAAAAATAATCAATTACAACTCAAATCATAATCGTTATGAAAACTTTTCAAATCATCATCATTGTTGTTGCAGCAATAGTTGCATTTGTTTTAGGCTTTGCAGCCTACTGGGGTGTATTTAGGAGCATCCAATTTAGTGTGGTTGAACAGGGTGGCGAAACCCTTGTATACGAAGAGATGACGGGCGATTACCGCCAAAGCGGTGTGGTTATGGATAGGGTTTACTACTCTCTGCTTAACGATTACAAAATCGAAACCTTCAAGGGTTTTGGAATCTATTACGATAATCCGCAAAAAGTTGAAACCAGCAAGTTGCGCTCCGAGTTAGGTTGTATCTTGGAAGAATCTGACATTCACAGGGTAAGCGAACTAGAGGGCAACTTCAAAATCAAAACCTGCCCCAAAGGCAAGTACATTGTGGCAGAGTTCCCCTACAGGGGAAAGCTATCGGTAATATTTGGCATTATGAAGGTTTACCCTGCATTGAACAAATACGTTAAGGAGAATGGATTCGATGAAGAAGGAGCAATTATGGAAATTTATGATATACCAAAAAAGAAAATTGAATATAGAAAAGCAATTTTGTAAAGGATTTTAAAAATTTAAATTTTTATGTAAAGGTGAAAAATCGAGGGGGTGTTTTCGCAAAATAACGATCCCCCTGTTTTATAAAAATTCTCAACATAATAGACAAAATTCAGTTTATTTAGATGGTTTATTCTAATAGACACATTTAGCTCATTTATTTTTTTAATGTTTTACAAAAGAAGCATCTTTAATTAATATTTTTGTTTGTCAGGTAAGCAGAATCAGAAAGAATCTGTTTATAACTACATGTTAGTAATACCTTAACAGTTTGGGATGGTCTAGAAGGCTTACCGCTAATAAACCCATATTTATTGACTATTTCAAGAGTAAATGCTTTTTATAAAGTACAATTATTTTGTTTGCGACCTAACCCTCCAAAAAAAAAGTTGATGGTAAAGGTTGCATTTAAAAATTTGGTTTCCATCCCTTTATTCATTATCCTTCCCTTTAGTAAAAGCAAAATTTTTTGTTCATAACCTTCAAATCCTCCAAAGTTTGATATTTCTTGGAGTAAATACTATGCCATCCTGAAAAATGTCCCTTAAGCCTAAATTTATTCTCTTAAGAATCCTATCAACTTTATTAACCCATCAATTATCAACTATACCAGTATCACAGTACTACACAAAGTTACACGGTGTTTCTCAGTGTAATTCAGCAAAATCTGCGTTATCTGTGTTCCATTCCATTACACCATCAACTAATTCCTATTTAAGGGCAAAATGCAGTTGCCTTTCTCGCATAGGTCTATGGCTTTAATCAGGGTTTCGTCAATATATCGAATGTAGGGGTAAAAGCCCTCGTTGTCGATGATATTTCGGGCAATGGTTGCCTTTAGTTGGGTTTCAATAATCAGCTTTGATTTGGCTAAATCATTGGAATCAGGATCAACCCCATTTTGTTTAGCAAAGGCAACAAAATCGGCCATAATATTAAACTTTTTGAGGTAACGGTCAACCTCGTCGAAACTCTTCATGCCACGGGTTTGCTTCCTGTGCTCATCGGCAAACTTAAAGGCGTAGCGGTAAATAAGGTTTCGGCGCGAAACCTGCTGATAGTAGGGGGTGATTCCAGCAGTATCGAGTGGAACAAAGAAATCGGGCATGATTCCGCCTCCGCCGTAAACCGTTCTGCCGCCAACGGTGTAATACTTGAGCGAATCGGCAAACTGAATGCTATCGGCATTCTGAAACTCTCCATGCAGGTAACGGTTTCCAATTTCGTAAAAGTATTCCTCGTCGCCAGGTTTGTATGGTTTTTGGATGCTACGCCCCGAAGGGGTGTAATAGCGGGCAATGGTTAGCCTAAGGGCTGAGCCATCGGAAAAGTAAACCTGCTCCTGCACCAATCCTTTACCGAACGAACGACGACCAACTATGATTCCACGGTCGTTATCCTGTATTGCACCAGCAAGAATTTCACTCGCCGATGCCGAGAATTCATCGATAAGAATGGTGAGTGGTAAATCCTGAAAGAAACCTTTTCCGTTCGATTTTGCTTCCTGTCGTGGACGGTTTTTCCCCTGGGTGTAAACAATCAACCTGTTGGCAGGAAGAAACTCATTGGCAATGTTAATGGCTGCATCCATGTAGCCTCCACTATTACTGCGTAGGTCGAGAATAAGCTTGGTCATGCCCTTTTCGGTTAGCTTTACCATTGCCTCAAGGAACTCCTTGTAGGTGGTTTTGGCAAAGGTGTTGATTTTGATATAACCAATATCCTTTGTGGGCATATAGGCTACATCAACGCTATAAATGGGTATTTTATCCCTGACAATGTCAAAATCTATTAGATCAGGAACGTCGGTTCGCTTAATGCTTACCTTTACTCTTGTTCCGGTAGGTCCTTTAAGCAGCTTAGGAACACTATCCATGGGGAATTTTACACCGGCAATGTTCTTCCCGTTTACCTTAACAATTCTATCGCCGGCCAGTATTCCTAATTTTTCCGATGGGCCACCGGGAATGGTGTTAATAACCACTACAGTATCGTTGTTCATATTAAACTGGATACCAATACCGTCGAAGCCTCCCTCCAGTGGTTCATTTACCGATTGTAAATCCTTAGCCGGTATGTAAACCGAGTGAGGGTCGAGGTTTTTAAGCACTGCTGGTATGGTATTCTCAACTAAAGTCTCCGTTGAAATGGTATCGACATACTCATCGGCAATGTAACGAATAACGTTGCTGAGCTTATCGGTGCGTGGGTAAACGAGTAGGTTGGGTTTCTCAACTCTTCCGCCTAGAATCAGCCCAAGGGCAACTCCAATAACTAGCACAATGGCTATGACTACTGGGTAAATAATATCTTTCCTAGAGTTTGGGTAGCTCATGGTATTTCAGCTTGTCAAAATTCATTAATATCGTCAATTTCAATTTTCACAACCTCAATGCCTGCACGTTTCAAGAGTTCAATTCCATCAAGATTGTGATACTCATCGCAGTAAACCACTCTGCGTATGCCTGCCTGAATAATCAGTTTGGAGCATTCCATACAGGGTGATGATGTAACATAAAGGGTGGCTCCCTCAGAGCTATTGCTCGACTTTGCCACTTTGGTTATTGCATTTGCCTCGGCGTGTAAAACGTAAGGCTTGGTTTTACCGGTCTCATCCTCACAAATATTCTCAAACCCCGATGGCGTTCCGTTATAACCATCGGAAATAATCATACGTTCCTTAACAATGAGTGCACCAACCTGCCTGCGTTTGCAGTATGAGTTTTTAGCCCAAATTTTTGCCATTTGCATGTAACGCCTATCAAATTGGGGCTGCTTGGTTCCGTATGGATACTTGCTTTTTTCCATGCTATAAAGATAACTTTAAGGAAACTGCGATTTTAAACAATGTCGAAATTTATTAAAAAATAACAGTTACAAGTGCAGGTAAACAAGCAAAATGTTTGTTTGACTCCAATTAGTGCTTAGCATTAATGTATTATCCTAAGTGCATTAGCAGTAAAGCTAATAATTCTAATACGTGGAGCGGTTTCCTTTAATCCAACACTTAAGTTTCTTTAAATCTTACTTTAGTATCGATTTAATTGCTGAGAAAGTTTGTTCTGGCTCCTCAATAAAGCCCATGTGTCCCGAATTTTCAAGGTAAATTGTTCTTGCTTTTCTATGGCGTTCTTCAAGGGTTTGAGCCACTTCCATTGATATCAGGTTATCGTGCTTGCCAAATATCATTGTAACGGGGAACAGCGCTTGTTCAATAATGTGATTTCGGTCGGGACGCTGAGCCATACCGTTAAGTGCTCCAACAATTCCTGAATCGCTTGTGCTGCGGGCGATTGATTTCATATGATTTATTTCGCCCATAAGTTTCTGTTGGTTATGGTTGGCAAATAAGCGAGGAATGTTGTTTTCAACAATTTGCTCCTTTTTACCTTCTTTTACAAGTTTGATATCGGCCATGCGAGCTGAACGTTTCTCATGAGTATCGGCATTGGGGGTTGAATGGAGCAGGCAAAGCCCTGTGAGCCAGTTTGGGTATCGTTCGGCAAAGGCTAAGCTTGCGTATCCGCCCATGGAGTGTCCAACTAGATGTGCTTTGCTAATTGACACCGCCCGCATTACAGCACTAACGCTATCGGCTATGAAATCCATGCCAATCACCTCCTCCTTGCAAATGGATTTGCCATGACCCGGTAGGTCTACTGCAAGGACAGTGTAATCGGGTTCGAGTTCCATGGTTAACTCCTCCCAAATGGTGAGGTTCTCCAGATAACCATGTAAAAGCACCACTGCCGGACCACTTCCGCTAATCCGGTACCTTAGGGTACACTTGGGGAGTTCAATATAGCCTTCCATAACAAATTGCTTTTGTCAAAAGTATAAAATATCAACATTATGCCTAAAAAAAAATAAAGAAAACACTAAATTTGTATGATAATTATATTCTATGACTAAGAAGCGGAACTATAAAACCGACATAGAAAATGATTCGGTGGTTGAAGATCTTTTCAACCCAAAACAATTTGAAGCAAAACCTTTCCTGAAATGGGCAGGGGGTAAAACACAGTTATTGCCTTTGTTTAAAGATTTATACCCCAAAGATTTGAAACAAAAAAAGATAAAAAACTATTACGAACCGTTTCTTGGGAGTGGTGCTGTGTTTTTTGATATTGCACAAAACTATGATGTTGCAAGTGCTTTTCTTTACGACATAAACGAAGAACTTGTATTGACTTATAGAGTAATTCAGAAGGATGTATCCAAATTACTTGAATTTCTTTATAGATATCAAAAAACATATCGCAGTCTAGACAGAAAAAGTAGAGAAGAATACTTTTATGAACAGAGAACAAATTATAATCTTCAAAGATTTAATATTGACTACGATAAGTATTCTGAAAATTGGGTTCCACGTGCTGCTCAACTAATCTTTTTAAATCGAACCTGTTTTAACGGTTTATATAGGGTTAACTCCAAGGGTGAATTTAACTCCCCCGTGGGTGATTATGAAAATCCCACAATTTGCGATGAGCAAAATTTATTGGCCGTTCATAAGGTGCTTCAAATAGCCGAAATAAAAAAAGCAGATTTTTATTCAGTTTTACAGGATATTAAATCAAATGCATTCATATACTTTGATCCCCCTTACCGTCCAATAAGTAAAACCGCCAATTTCAAACATTATAGTAAGAATGATTTTTCCGATTCAGAACAAATTAGGCTTTCAAAACTATTTTACATATTGAATGAACAAGGTGTGATGCAAATGTTAAGCAATTCCGACCCTAAAAATGTAGATCCTAATGATGATTTTTTTGATTCCATTTACCAAAATTTCAATATTATTAGAGTTCCTGCCAAAAGAATGATAAATTCCAATCCACTAAAGCGTGGGTTAATAAACGAAATAGTTGTAACTAATTATTCTATAGCTTGATGGAAAAAGGAAGTAAAAGCAATAAAACAGGAAATCAATTAGAAAGAACCGTAGTATCTGTTTTTAGTGGAAAGGGGTTTGAAGTAGTAAAATATAGGGATTGGGAAAAAAACAGAGAAAGATATGGAAAAGAGTTATTATTGGTGAATGTTCCATTTACTACAATCTATAATCACGATGGTAATACAGAATTCTTATTACTTTCAGAAAGATATGATATTTGTGCACGAATAGAATGTAAATGGCAACAAGTGTCAGGTTCTGTTGATGAAAAATTACCCTACTTGTATCTAAATGCTATTGAAGCAATGCCAGAAAATACAATTATCATTATTATTGATGGACAGGGCTGGAAACAAGGTGCAATTAAATGGTTAAAAGATGCTGTTGCATTAAAAAAATATTCTAATGAAACAAACAGTTCAAAGCAAATCCATGTCTTCAACCTAACTGAATTTTTTACTTGGGCTAACAATACGTTTCAATAAATTCTACCTATATCCAACCACGCAGGTTTTCTTTTCGCGTTTAACCTCGCCCGAAAGATTGAAGTATTCAAAGTAAACAATGTAAATTCCTGAATTTACCCGTCGGTTTTTGGTATCGGTTCCATCCCATCGGAGTTGCCCCGAGGTTCCAAGGGTCATATTATTTGCAAGCCTGTTGATTTCAATGCCGTTAGCATTGAAAACCCTGATGTTTGCAACATATCCGGGTTCAGGTAGCTGGTAATTGATGAGGAGGTAGTCATCACGGCCATCGCCATCGGGCGAGAAGGTTTCAGGTGTTAAGCTGAAGTTGCTTTTTCCTCCGCTTAGCTCAGAGTACTGTGAGTTACGGTATGTTGGTGTGGCAAATCCGGCTGTCTGTGCAGCCGATTGCCATGTGCTTGATTGGTTGGTTGGCATGCTGGGATTTATGCGTTCAAGCGACACTCCCTTATAATCGTTAAGCAATTTGTTGTGCATTTTCTCGGTATATCGCAATTCATCAATCACTTCATTTTCTGAATTTAATAACACTACGTAACCTTTATCGTTGTTAAAGGCAGCTAATCTGGAAGTTTTGATAAAAGACGAAGGGTTTTGGCAGGAGTAGAACTGGGTCACTTGGTTAGGATTTGTAGTAATTAGGGCATAATCGCCTGGGGAAAAAAGCCAGGGTATAGGTGATGCGCTATTGGGGTCTTTTAGGGAAAGGTCAGTTTCGTTTCGGTTGGCAATTTTTACCTGCGATAGGTCAAAACATTTACTTGACCGGTTGAATAGCTCAACAAAATCGGTTCCGCTAACATAGGGGTTGAATAGTATTTCGTTTATCACAATATCGCCCTCACTGGCAAGTTGAGGTAAGCCTATCCGTATTGTTGTGTCGGGAATAGCATTCCCTGCAAAATCGGTTAAACCAGAAATGGATATCTCGTATTTTTTTTCAGCTTCCAACGGTTCTGTTAGTTCAACGGTAACCCGCGTATAAAGTTCTCCGATGTTTATGTTATTTATACCAAGCTCTGTTATATAGTTTTCGTGAAGCGTTGCAGTTAGGCTATCCATTGACTCACTGAAGGATAACCGAATGGTTTTAGCATCGGGGACTTCAACATAGCATAGTTGAGGCGGGGTGACATCGGGATTTATTGCCATTACCGAGTTTGGTGCACAGGGAGTTCCTCCCTCGCTTGCTATACTTGCACGCCAGTTGTTCTTGCCCTCGGCAAGGTTTGAATAGTCGATACACTCAAGCGAGTAACCACCGCCGTTCCGGGTAGAGTCGTTATACCATTCCTTTGTGTAGTTTGCAAATCCTATCAGATTCCCTTGCTGATCGTACAGCCTTAGTAGCATACCATCGTTGAGTAATGCAGGAAACGATGTAATGGCGATGGTTTTACCGTACACATTAAAGTTATTCATGGCGGTTGTTCCGCCAACCAGCGCATACGATTTTGGTGGAATTGTATCGGCGGGCATTGTAACAGTTTTATCGTTTAGGGTAAGTTTCCAACCCTCGGTAAAAACAGTATCGGTTCCAGGGTTAAAAAGTTCAATGTATTCGTACTCCGGAAGGCCATTTGAAGGTACAGGGTTTGCCATTATCTCGTTAAAAATCAACCTTCCCATGTTACCCTGGGCTGTGAAACCAAGTTCAATGCTATCGGGGAGGCTGTATCCATTCACATCTTCGATATTCCTTACCACCAATTTTAACTTTTCAAAAGGCAATTTTTGTGTGGTTATTGAAACCATTTGGTTACCGTCAATCCTTATGGAGTATATGCCGATATTTTGGTTTGTTAGCGTTTTAAGTTGATAGTTCTGAATGTTCTGTGCCGATTGAATTGAAACAGGTTTGGAAAAGCTAACTCTAACTGTGTTTAGGTTTGTAGCCCGAGCGCTGCTGATAACTGGTGCAAAATCGGTAGTACAAAGGCTCAGGTCATCAATCCAAAGTTGACCAGCGCGGCTTGCTGTGTAGACAAATACAAATGCCATGTAGCTGCACTGAGGTACTGCAATCTTAGCTTCGCCTCCAAAGGTTTTAAGCCCTGTTGATTTTGGTGTAAACCATAGTTTTATGGTTCCGTTGGGCGACAGGGTAACGGTAATCTTAACCTGGTCATTTTCGTTCCAGTCAAAAGCTGATAGAATAATGTTGGTTCGCTTACCTTCCTTAAACTGCCAAACCGCAATGTTATCGTTCCCACTTGATGGGTTTATGCCTACGGCATAACCCTCAGCTTGTGTATCCATCGGATTTTCATGCGTTGAGGCAAACGCCAGGTAAAAGTAGTTTTCCGACGATGGATCCCAGCTCCCATTTCTGATGGTTATGCTCCACTCAGAGGCTTTCCCCAGCAGGGTTGTTTCAATAGGAATGCTCAGTACCGATTGATTTGCAGCGGGGTCGCCGGCATGGGCAAGTGAGTATTCCCCGGTTATTGGATCGGTTCGCGAGGTTGTCCAGTTTTCAATACCGCTCCATGCAGGAAGAATACTCTCAAAGGACTCACTAACTGGGCATGCGTGGTTGTACCCACAGTAGATATTTTCCGATATGGCGTCGGCCAACCAGCCAAAGTACGATTTAAGCCGGTATGTTCCAGTGGCTGTGAGTTTTACGCCGTTCCAAGAGGCAATACCATTGTCCAGAGGTTGTATGAGTGGGTTAACAATAAGGCTGCCCGTACCATTATAAACTTCAAGGGCTGCATAAGCCTGAAATTCACGGTCAACGTTACCACGTGAGTCGCAGGCCATTACGCTAACGCTAAAGGGTTCATTGGGATTAACCCCAAAGGGCTGGGTTAAGAACTTTAGCCTGTCGGCCTGTACCTCAATACGGCAGGGTCTACCGTAAATGGTGGAAGGGAAGGTGCTGTTAAATGCTGTGCTGTTTTCGAAGGCAGTCCAGCCGTGATTGCTAGATGGAATATAGAACTGAAACCGAAAAGCATCCTCCAGGTTTCTGTCCTTTAAAAAGAATTTGAGAATAATGTTGGCCGAGTCGGCATTGCTTACCACAACGTCACCCTCGTTGAAATCGATTTGAAGAACATTACCGCTAAACGAGTACGATTTTGGCGCAATTGTTATTGTGCCATTATCCAAAACAAATCCTTGAACCATTCGGGCTAGCTCTGGTAAACTGCTTGGATTGAATGCGAGTAATTTTATTCGGCTAACATTTAACGGCAGACCGTCAGTACTACCGGGGTCTTTCAGTTTAAAGCGAATAATTTCCTGTGCTGCTGCAGCGTAGCTGTTATTTGGGGTAAAAATAACCGTATCGGTAGGCTGAATTAAAGGTGCAGCAAAACCATCGGCATCGCCACAGGTGATGTTGCCCGATACAGCATCGTTAAGGCTTGGGTTTCGTGCTGTGAGGGTGAATACCCCGGGAGTGGAATAGTTGGCTTCAAGCAGAGCTTCGCCATTTATAATTGGCGCTGGATTTTCCGATATCAACTCAAGTTCACCAATGCCCGAACCAAGAAGCAATTCCACGTTACCAGCGAAGTTAACATCTGCATTCCCGTTTGCATCGGTGGGTTTAAGCTTAACAGTAAATGGTTCGTTTACCCCGACACGGGTGGGAGTCGAGGTAAAGCTTAGCTTTGTAGCACTTACCCTAATTGTGGCTATTGCCGAGTTAATATTGGTTGGGAATTTAGTAGCGAATCGGCTTCCTATATCGTAGGCCTCAAAACCCGGATTTAACTTATCGATATATAGTTGAATGGTTTGATTATCGGATATACCGCTATTCTTCAAGTACACCCATATACCCAATTCGACGGTTTGACCATCGGGGATGGTTAATGCGCCAGGTGGGAATGTAATATCGATGGTTGAAGTTTTTATATCGACATTGGAAAATGAGATATAGTTGACTCCTAGTTTTACTATAACGCCCTCAATTGCTTTGTTTAGCGTTGCCGCATTTACCGTATTTGCCCTGTACAAACGCATTTTCATGAGATGGGTTGGTGCACCATCGCTGCCGGTATCGGTAATACGAAATCGCATTAGTTCATTAGCCTGTGAGGGACTTGTTGCCATTGAACTGATATCGAACGATGACACCTGATTTCCCGGAACTGCCGCATACGAGGTGGTATCGTAACCAATAACTATTTCATCGCTAATATCCGTGTTTATGTTTTCACCAGCGGCCATAATACGGATTCTACCGAACCTGTCGTATAAAAGGCTGTCCCATTTGGCAATGCCCTGTATAGCTACTCGGCTAAGCCCATTTAAAGAGCTAAGACTTCCGTTGCCCTCTGCAAGGCTCAGGGTTATCTGACCTCCATAGTCGGCATCGGTATTACCATTAGTATCGGTAGCGGCTACTTCCAGACCAAAGGGTTTGCCAATAATGGCAACAGGCGATATGTTGCGGAACATAGCCTGTGTAGCGTTTACCCTAATGGTGAAGATTCCCGATTGCACCATGGCCGGGAAGGTATGAGCAAATCCCGACCCCCACAGGCTCGATTGAAAACCATGGTTTTCGTTATCTATCTCAAACAAAAGGTTGAGGTTATCGGGAATGTTGCTATCCTTAAGATAAACACCAAGTGTGAACTCCGTATGCTGGCCGTCGGGGACTGTGGCAAGCGAGCTATCCACCTCAATGGTTAGCTGTTGGTCGGTTATGCTCACGGTTTGAGTTGGGATAAGTTGCCCATCCTTCTTCAGGGTTATTCCACCAAGCAGGCTACTCCACGATGCGTTTTCAGGGTCGGGATTTTTGATAGTCATTCGCTTAACATATGTAGGCAAACCATCACCAGACCCCGCATCGGTAATACGAAAGCGTAAAACATCCACGCAATTTTCCTCTGATGTTGATGTAGATATGATATCGGTTGGTACAACCTGTTGCGATGGGGTTAACACTGCTGTTGTTCGGTCGTTTGGGTTAATTGGCTGATAGATGAACGAAATATCATCGGCCCAGAGCTTCATGTCCTGTGCCGATGAGTAACGGTAACCAATCCCGAAAATGTTAAAGTTCTTGTAGCTAAAATCATAAACTGTTCCGTAGGTGGTTAAGGTGCTGAAGTTACCGCTAACTGATGCCCGGAGGGTAAAATTTCCGTCAAAAGTTCTGGTAACCTCAATTGCTCCTGCTTTCCCGGTGCCAATTTGTGTTTGCCAGTTAAGAGTGGAGGTTAGTATAACCTGAGCCGAACCATTATCGATTCGCCAAAGCTTTAATAGGTCATCGCTGCTGGTTAGGTTAACACCCACAGCGTACCCCGATTCATTTGAATTTGCAATTTCATCGTTTGCCATCAGGTAAACCCACCAGCTATTCGATGCCGAAGGGTCGTAACCGTGACGTATCAAAAATCGCCATGTAACATCACCTTTTTCAATATCCCACGCCGGTAAAGTCCTATAAATGGTATCGGTGTATGCAATGCTATTGTCAAAGCTGTGCCTTAGCGAGGCGCTCCCCGAGAGTGGACTGTTTGTGCTAATTGACCAACGGTTTTCGGGTTTCTGAGACCATTCCGATAAATCACCCGATTCAAAGTTGAAGGTTACCACTTGCTGCCCAAAAGTCAAGCTCGCAAGTAGTGTTAAAAAAGTTATGACCGTTACTCGCATTTAAACTATTGTATAATTTTACAATCAAAATTTACGAAAAAAATCAATTAATCACCTGTAAAATATTTATTTATGCGAGTGGCAGTAGTAGGGGCAACAGGCCTCGTTGGTAGTGTTATGCTTCGCGTTCTGGAGGAACGCAATTTCCCTGTTGATGAGTTAATTGTTGCAGCATCAGAGAAATCGGTTGGTAAAACCGTAAAGTTTAAGGATGCCGAGGTAAAAGTTTGCTCCGTTGCCGATGCTGTGAAGCAAAAACCTGCCGTTGCAATTTTCTCTGCAGGTTCAGCCGCATCAAAGGAATGGGCTCCAAAGTTTGCCGAGGTGGGCACTACCGTTATCGATAACTCATCGTGCTGGCGTATGTACCCCGAAATTCCACTTGTTGTTCCCGAGGTTAACGCAGGAGTTCTTACCCCAAACCATAAAATTATTGCTAACCCGAACTGTTCAACCATTCAGCTGGTTGTAGCCATAAACCCCATTCACCTTAAGTATCGTATTAAACGGATTGTTGTTTCAACCTACCAGTCGGTTACAGGAACCGGCGTAAAAGCGGTAAACCAGCTTTTTGCTGAGCGCCAAGGGCACGAGGCCGATATGGCGTACCCTCATCCCATCGACTTAAACTGTTTTCCGCATGGCGGAACATTTCTCGATAACGGCTACACTACCGAGGAGCAAAAGCTGATTGATGAAACCCGCAAGATAATTGGCGATCAGTCTATCATGGTATCGCCAACCGTTGTTCGCATTCCGGTTATTGGTGGCCACTCCGAGTCGGTTAACCTTGAGTTTGAAAGTGAATTCGATATCAATGAGGTAAATGAAATTTTGCGCATGGCTCCGGGGGTTGTGGTTCAGGATAATCCATCCACTAACCATTACCCCATGCCACGTTTTGCCGAGGGCAAGGACGATGTGTTTGTAGGTCGTATCCGACGCGATGTTTCCCAGCCGCGAAGCCTCAATCTTTGGGTAGTATCGGACAATCTTCGCAAGGGTGCTGCCACCAATGCCATTCAAATTGCCGAGTACTTAAATGCTAAAGGTTGGCTTCGGTAATATCGGGGTATAGGAAATTGTCGTAGGGGTACCGCGTTACATGAATCTCCCTAACCATCTTATACAGTAGCGCACGGAACTCATCAATATTGATTTTTTGCTTGGCGGAAATGAAAATGGTATGGGTTCCCTTTTTGCTAATCCAGGTTCGTTTCAGTTCCTCAAGGCTAATGTTTTCGCGGGTTGACGGTGTAAGGTCATCGTCGGGTTTGCGGGTCCAGGTGTAGGCATCAATCTTGTTAAACACAAGTATGGTTGGCTTGTCGCCGCCGCCAATCTCGTGTAATGTTTGGTTAACAATATTGATTTGCTCCTCAAAGTTGGGGTGGGCTATATCAACTACATGCAGCAGCAGGTCGGCCTCTCGTACCTCATCGAGGGTTGACTTGAACGACTCCACCAGCTGATGTGGTAGCTTTCGGATAAAACCAACGGTATCGGATAGCAGGAAAGGCAGATTGCCAATTACCACCTTACGCACTGTGGTATCGAGGGTGGCAAAAAGTTTATTCTCAGCAAACACATCCGATTTGCTGATGAGGTTCATAATGGTGGACTTACCCACGTTGGTGTAGCCAACCAGCGCAACACGAACCACGCTCCCTCGACTCTTACGTTGTGTAGCCATCTGGCGGTCAATCTTGCTGAGTTCCTCCTTTAGCTTGGCTATTCGGTCGCGAATAATACGGCGGTCGGTTTCAATTTCACGCTCGCCAGGGCCTCGTAGCCCAATACCTCCGCGCTGACGCTCAAGGTGAGTCCACATTCGTTTTAGGCGGGGAAGCAAGAATTGGTACTGTGCCAGCTCAACCTGGGTTTTGGCGTAAGCCGTTTTTGCCCGTTGGGCAAACACATCGAGTATTAGGTTGGTTCGATCCAGCACCTTGCGTTTAAATTCGTGCTCAAGGTTACGGAGTTGGGTAGGAGAGAGCTCATCGTCGAAAATTACCATGTCCACATCGTTATCATCAATATAAGCAGCAATCTCCTGAACTTTACCGCTACCAATGAATGTGCGTGGGTTGGGTTCATCTATCTTCTGTATAAACCTTTTTAGGGTTATGGCCCCTGCTGTTTCCGTTAGGAATTCCAGCTCATCGAGGTAATCGGTTATCTCCTGCTCTTTCTGAAAAGGGAGCAAAACACCAACCAGTACTGCTTTTTCCTGTTTTTTTGCTGTCGAAATTGGGTTTATCATTTGGCTGTATCAATAAAAAACCCTGAATAATCAGGGTTTTCTTTAACGATTATATCAAAGTAAAGGTTTAATTATTGAGCACAAATTTAATAGGAATTACGAATTTAACCCTAACCTTTACACCATTATTGATTCCTGGCTCCCAGCGGGGCGAACTCGAAACAACCCTTATGGCCTCCCGTTCAAGGCTTTTATCTATTTTGTTTAATACCTTAACGTTTGTTACTCTGCCATCGCGCTCAACTACAAATTCAACATAGGCAACTCCTATTACCCCATTGTCAATTGCTTCTTGTGGGTAACGGATATTTGGAATAACGTATGTGTTACGGAAATGGTTGGCATCGCCCTTATCAAAGGTTGGCATCACCTCAACACGTTCAAAGGGTTCATCAACTTCTTTTTCCTCAATCCGAATAACTGGAGGAACATAAGCATCCTTGGGTTCCTCAAAAATATCGGTATTATAGTTTGGCTCTACATTGTTATCTACCACAATAATTTTTTCGGAGATTACTACTTTGGGCGGGTCTGGTTTTACCATCTCCTTAGGGTCAGTGGTGATAGGCGGTAACTCAATAGTGCCATTATTGTTACCAAGCTCAGCAATCAGGCTAGTATTGATACCAGCAGGACTTTTCCATTCAAAGGCCAGGATAGCAAGTAGGATCGATACTGTTAATCCTACCTCAAAGAAGAGGATACGCTTGCTTTCCAGGTCGGCTTTTTTCGATTTTTTTGCTTCCATAACTTTTTATGTTAAAGGGTTTCTAGTAATAAAACGATAATCATACCCCTTTCATTGTGTATAATAAAAAAATAACCCCGCAAAAAGCGGGGTTTAGTATTCTAATCTTATTTAATAAACTACTGAAGCACAAAGATAATTGGAATGGTAAACTGAACGCGAACGGCTTTACCGCGTTGTGAACCAGGTTTCCAAATAGGTGACGATGAAACCACGCGTATAGCCTCTTTATCGAGAGAGGGGTCAACACCACGCATAACCTTAACGTTGGTAACCTTTCCGTTAGGTTCAACTACAAAGTTGATAATTACGCGACCCTGAATACCGTTTTCAGCAGCTACATCGGGATACTTGAGGTTTTTCTGTACCCAAACGCGGAAGTTATTGATATCGCCACCCTGGAACGAGGGCATATCCTCTACAATAACGAATGGAGTGTACTCTTCCTCTTCCTCTTCTTCATCCTTGAACGCCATAATTGTAACAGCCTTGTCCTCGGAGAATTCGCTATCAAAGATGTCGGTATTGTCGTCGATATTAACGTTATCCTCAACTACCTTGATAACGTCAGAAACGGTAATCTGCTTGGGTGGTTCAGGGGGTTTAACCTCATCGCGGTTGGTAATAGGAATAATTTCCTGCTCAACCTTTACTTCTGTGGTTTGGGCAAGGTCAACGTTTACGGTGTCGGTGGTTGTCCATTCAAAGGCCAGCAAAACAATACCCAGCGATAAAGCAAGTCCTATCTCAAAGAATAGGAGTTTCTTGTTTTGCAGGTCAGCCTTGGGATTTTTCTTTAGTTCCATATTTTTGCGTATTTGGCTCTTGGTATAACGGTTAATTTCCTAATTTATTTTGAGCTACAAAGCAATAAAAATTTTATTTATCTTCCAATGATTATACGTAGTTTTTTAAATCATGTTAAAAAAAATTGCGTGAAATTGGCAGTATAATTAAAAAGTTTTTATTTTTGCAGCGTTATTTCATGGGGGTATAGCTCAGTTGGCTAGAGCGCTTGCATGGCATGCAAGAGGTCAGGGGTTCGACTCCCCTTACCTCCACGGCTGAAAGGGATACGCAGGTAAGCGTGTTCCTTTTTTATTTTTCACCCCGCCTCAGTTGGCCAGAGCGTCCCGCAGGAAGCGGGAAGGTCAGGGGTTCGACTCCCCTTACCTCCACGGCTGAAAGGGATACGCAGGGAAGCGTGTTCCTTTTTTATTTTTCACCCCGCCTCAGTTGGCCAGAGCGTCCCGCAGGAAGCGGGAAGGTCAGGGGTTCGACTCCCCTTACCTCCACGGCTGAGAGGGATACGCAGGTAAGCGTGTTCCTTTTTTTATTTTCCACCCGTCTCAGTTGGCCAGAGCGTCCCGCAGGAAGCGGAGGGATACGCAGGTAAGCGTGTTCCTTTTTTTATTTTCCACCCGTCTCAGTTGGCCAGAGCGTCCCGCAGGAAGCGGGAAGGTCAGGGGTTCGACTCCCCTTACCTCCACGGCTGAGAGGGATACGCAGGTAAGCGTGTTCCTTTTTTTATTTTCCACCCGTCTCAGTTGGCCAGAGCGTCCCGCAGGAAGCGGGAAGGTCAGGGGTTCGACTCCCCTTACCTCCACGGTTAAAGGGATACGCAGGGAAGCGTGTTCCTTTTTTATTTTCCACCCCGCCTCAGTTGGCCAGAGCATCCCGCAGGAAGCGGGAAGGTCAGGGGTTCGACTCCCCTTACCTCCACGGCTGAAAGGGATACGCAGGTAAGCGTGTTCCTTTTTTTATTTTCCACCCGTCTCAGTTGGCCAGAGCGTCCCGCAGGAAGCGGGAAGGTCAGGGGTTCGACTCCCCTTACCTCCACGGTTAAAGGGATACGCAGGGAAGCGTGTTCCTTTTTTATTTTCCACCCCGCCTCAGTTGGCCAGAGCGTCCCGCAGGTAGCGGGAAGGTTGTTAAAGTTGATGGTTGATGGTTGATGGTATATGAGATTACCTAAAATCATGAATCTGAAATCAATGTCGTTTAGTTAACAAAAATATTCATGCCTGTCATCCTGAGCGGCCTGTCCCGCCCTAGCGGGGAGCGAAGGATCTCTAATCGACCCATTGAGATGTTTCGCTTGCGCTCAACATGACAATAGTTTCACGAACAACGAACAACGCTTCCAGCCCTGTAGGGGCGCAATATTTGTAACACCCTGATTATTCCTACATGTATAGCGATGCACGCAATGCATTTTCCAAAGAGCAAAGGTGAAGCTTTGCATCGCAACAGAAAAATCATTACAAAGAATTATTTACATGTTCTTTCTTGTCTTGATACAAGAAAGAACCAAAGAAAATCAAGGCTGAAAAGCCCGACCCGATGGGTACCCCGCGGGTGGAACTGCCGCACGATACAATTCACCACACCTTTGGCGTGACTCATTTGGTATCGCTTACTAAGCCCACCGCCACGTTCCACCCCCGACCCATTGCCGGGTCAGGCTTTTATGCCACTGCTAATGGCATTCCTGTTGGTTGAGGAATTTCATTAATAGAGGGAATGAAAGTATAAAGCGATGCTTCGGCTAGCTCAGCATGACAAGGGAGCAGAAAGGAAGATAGGGTTTTTGTCATCCCGAGCAAAGTCGAGGGATCTCTTCAAAGGATTGAAGAGAAAAGAGCAATGAGATGCTTCGGCGAAGTCTATATCCCTATAAATCGGGACTCAGAACGACAGAGTAATGTTTCGCTTGCGCGCAACATGTCAAATAACCTTAACTAAACGACATTGAATCTGAAATCATAAATCTTAAATCTGAAATTTGAAATTTTTATCCTTTATCCTTTATCTTCACCCTTCCCCCAACCCCATAACCAATTATTACTCCAATTATGTTCGATATTAAATCGTAGGTATTAAATGTTCTATGGGGGATATATAGTTGCCAAACTTCAGCCAGCGCTGATGCCACTAATAGTAAAATAAGAACGCCAATACTAGAGGTTTTAATTCCCACTATTTTTAGTGAAATTACAAGTAGAACAAATAGCACAACGTGAACCAGATAGTCGGTATGAATAGTAATCCCAAGGCACTTAAATTTGGGAAAGTTGATAGGCAGCAGAGTGGGAATAACCAGTATTGCCGTTACCCAAAGGGCTAATGTAAGAAAAAGTATAGTAAAACGACGCAAACGCATATTTGATTTGTGTATTAAGAAACCAAATTTACATAAATATTGGTTAATGCCCCCTCTAAAATTTTAGCCTACAAAAAATTTCAAAATGAATCTTTCAGTTATCAATTTTGCTAACTTTACGGAAGGAAAACCAAAAGGTATGAAAAGATTAATATCGGTAGTAATCATAGTATTATCCGCAACAGTAGTTGCCTATTCACAGCATGGGTTACAGCCAACCATAGCGGCTATGCGCTGGGGTGCCGACTACAAGCTCCATGTAAAGCTTGCTAACGACTCCGATTATGTGGTTGATGTTCGTGGTCTTTACCACACTGGCAAGGATCTTTTCATTGACACTACCGATAACTCAGCCACCTACTATCCTGTTACCCTCGATAAGGAATTTGTTGATTACATCAAAAGCAAGAGAATATACAACGATGAAACCAGGGCTGACAGTTCGACCCAACCCAGTTACAAAACGTTGTGGTCTGCACTTCATGGGAATTTAGGAGGTGGTTACATCCATTTTATCAACTGCATGGTTTATGCTCTGGAGTCACAAAACCTCAGGCTAACTGACCCCATTCTGATGCGTCCGGCAACTAAGTGGAAACCTAAACCCATGACCCAATCGTACAAGCGTACCCGGAAATGGACATATTTCTACCCAAACACCCAACCCCTGGCACACAAGGAGTATAAAATCCGTAAGAGAGAGGGCGATTTGAAAGACCTGCAGGGCGTACCCCAACCCTTTATCGATTTATTCCTTTCAACAAACCAATCCGATTACGACAATATGGTTGCCAACCGCCGGATGCGGGAGGTTGCTCAAATCGATCTGGTAAAACTCTTACTCGGAGCCAAGTACCTGGGTGAAGACCAAATAAGGTATATCAGCTCTCGTGTTTTGATAGCAGTGCTTAAGTATAATGTGAACACCATGCCCTCCGTAATCATCTTCGACGATTACAATGCCGCCGTGGCGCTCTCGCTGGGTGTTGATGGGTATAAGATTGAAAAAATTGTTTACTCCGATGGCGAGGTGGTTTCAGGCTATGAACTTGAAGGCCGCACAGAACTAATCGAAGCACTTATCAAACGGATAAACGAGGCCAACGAACGCGTTTTCCGCAAGAAATTGCAACTTTACTACCAGAGGAAGAAATAGCGCCCATGAGTAAGGCGTGTTTCGTTTTTAGTGTTTGGTGTTCAAGGTAAGGATAAAGGATAAAAATTTTAAATTTCAGATTTCAAATTTCAGATTTAAGATTATAGGTGGTTCCTATACCATCAACCATCAACTATCAACCAACAACTTGCAATTAGCGCTTCTCCAGAAGCACCACATTCTCCACGTGGTGGGTTTGAGGGAACATATCAACAGGTTGAATACGGGATACCTTGTAAATGTCAGACATTAGGGCAATATCACGCGCCTGGGTGGCTGGGTTGCAGCTAACATAAACAATACGAACTGGCTGAACAGCCACCAGCGCTTTAGCCACATCAGGGTGGATTCCTGCACGGGGTGGATCAAGTATTACCACATCGGGTTTGCCATGCTCGTCCATGAATTTATCGCTAAGCAAATCTTTTATATCGCCGGCAAAGAAAATTGTGTTTGTAATTCCATTTAGCTTCGAGTTGATTCGGGCATCATCAATAGCTTCAGGCACATACTCTATACCCACAACCTTTTTGGCATTCCTGGCCACAAAGTTGGCAATAGTACCTGTACCTGTGTACAAATCGTAAACCAGTTCACTACCTGAAAGTTGAGCAAAGCTGCGGGCAACCCTGTATAGCGCTAGTGCCTGCTCCGAGTTGGTTTGATAGAACGATTTAGGTCCAACCCTGAACTTTAAATCCTCCATCACCTCTGTAATATGATCCTTACCCGCAAAGAGTTTAACCTCCAAATCGCTTATGGTTTCGTTTAGCTTGCTATTTTCAACGTACATCAGCGAGGTAATTTGAGGGAAACTGATACGCATGTACTCCAGCAATTCCTGAACCTCATTATTGTATCGGGTTACCGATAGGATTGCCATTACCTCACCTGTGCTTGCTGTGCGAATAATCAGATTCCTCAGTAACCCTTGTTTGGTGTAAAGGTTAAGGAAAGGAATTCCATGCTTGATAGCATAATTCCTAACGGCCAGCCTGATTGAGTTGGATGGTTCGGGTTGAAGGTAACAGTTGCTTACATCAAAAACCTTGTCGAACCTACCAGGAATATGGTATCCCAGTGCAGGAACCCTTTCTATCTCGCCAGCCTGCTCAATTTCCTCGCGAGTCAACCAACGGCTATCGGAAAAAGTGAATTCCAGCTTATTACGGTAGTGGGTAATATTTTTTGATCCAATTATTGGCAATATAGCTGGTAATTCAAGTTTCCCAATGCGTTTTAGCTGGTCGGTTACCTGTTTCTGCTTAAATTTTAGCTGTTCCTCATAGGGTAGGTTTTGCCATTTGCAACCACCGCAAAGGCCAAAATGAGAACAAAAGGGTTCAATACGGTTAGGTGAATGCTTGTGCCACTTAACCACGTGCCCTTCCATGAAGTTTTTTCGGTTGTTGGTAACCTGTATGTCAACCACATCGCCGGGTACGGCAAAAGGCACAAAAACAACTTTGTTATCGGCTTTTCCAATGGCTTTCCCTTCGGCAGCAATATCCTCAATCAGGATTTGCTCAAGCAGAGGCTTACTTCTTCGTCCCACGATTATTTTAAGTAAATTTGAACTTTATGAAGCATCGTATTGTTTTGCAAAGGTAGCTAAATTGTATGGATTCGTTAACACACGCACTAACCGGTGCCATTATTGGCCATGCTTTAGGTAACGGTAAGTTGGGAACTAAAGCAATGGTGATTGGTGCTATTGCCGCAAACATCCCCGATTTTGATGCTGCTTTTACCCCTTTCTTTGATCCCGTGGAGGCTATGTACATCCATAGAGGTTTTAGCCATTCGCTTCTGCTAATGTTTATAGGTTCAGCTTTTCTGGGATATCTTTTAAATAGGTACTACAAAAGCCGACATCCATTTGGTTTTTGGTGGCTTCTGGTATTGATACCATGGCTTTCGCATCTACTTATGGATATTTTTAACACATACGGAACCGGTATCCTTGAACCCTTTAGTAGTGTAAGAATATCGTTCGATGCCATGGCAATAATTGATATAAATTTGCTGGTTATACTTGTGCTAACCCTTGCTGCACTCCTTTTCTTAAGGGAAAAATCTCGCTTTCAAAAAAGGTTTATAGCACTTTTGTGGCTATCAGTGGTTTTGCTTTACTTTTTGTTGAATGTTTACATTAAATTATCGCTTGAGAGGGAAGTTAGGGATAGGTTAACAACAGCTGGAATTGATTTTACCCGGATTCATTCAACACCATTACCGCTTACAAACCTAGTTTGGATGGTTGTGGTTGAGGATTCGTCGGGTTACCGGGTGTCGCAGGTAAATATCGTTAAGAAACAGATAGTGAGCCATACCCTATTATTAAAAGGTAAGGAAAATAGTATTACTACTTGTTCTTTAGAACGAATAAAGGAGTTTACAAAAAACTACTTTACCATTGATTACTCCGATCAAGGTTACTTTTATGTAAACGATTTACGATTTTCAAGCCTGGAAAGTAGCTATCCTGCAGCCTATGTATTACGTTTTAGGATTGACGAGAAAAATTGTAGGGTAGGGCGCACCCATCCCAAAAGAGGGATAAATCCAACGAATATTAGCAAGCTAGTGCGGAAGATTTTTTAAGACCAAATGGGTAAAGGATAAGGTTAAAGGATAAAAATTTCAAATTTCAGATTTAAGATTTCAGATTCATGATTGAAGATTGTTTCAAGCCATCAACCAACAATTAACAACCATCAACCAACAACTATCAACCATCAACCAACAACTATCAACTAAATTAGTATCACAGGGTTCCACAGTGTAACACGGTGTTACACAGAATGGCATTCACGAACAACAACACACGAACAACGAACAACGCCTCCTGCCCCGTAGGGGCGTAACATTTGTAATCCTATGACTACTCCCCATGAATTGTCATACACGCAATTCTTTCTCTAAAGAATATTGGTGAAGCGTTGCATCGCAACAGAAAGGCAATGCAATGAGCGATTCCCGAAAAACCAGTCAAAAGGGAATGAAGGAGCAAAGTGATGCTTCGGCTAGCTCAGCATGACAAGGGAGCAGAAGGGAAGATAGGGTTTTTGTCATCCCGAGCAAAGTCGAGGGATCTCATCAAAGGATTGAAGAAAAAAGAGCAAAGAGATGCTTCGGCGAAGTCAATCCCGATAATTCGGGACTCAGCACGACAGCGTGATGTTTCCCTAACGCTCAACATGAAAAACATTCACATGAATAACCATCAACCAATAACCAACAACAATCAGCTAACCTTTTCTCACTCCCACACCATATAACCTACCCCCTCTCCTAACATTTTTTAAGAAAAAAATTTGTATTTTAAAAAATCGCCGTAAATTGCTATACCAATAACAGTAGTAAAAAACAAGGTAAAATATTAATAATCAATAAGTTAAAAGATTTAAAGGCTTTTATACGGTGTATTTTGTATTTGGGTTTCATGAGGAGGAGGAATTTAGTTAAAATTAACAGTATAGGTTTTAGTATAGGTTAAGGTGTTGTACTATGCCTTAGCTTTTTTATTAGTATCAACTCGATAAATGGTGTAATAAATATGAATATGAGACGACTGATTAATTTTCTTGGGTTATTAGCGCTACTAGTTTTATGCGTTAAAACCGCTTACCCTGAAGGAACCAAACAGCTTATGCCTAACTCAAGCGATAGGCTTTGGCTGGAGTTTAACGTATTTCAAACAGGTAGTAACGATTTTGCAGGTTATGATTGTCCTGTGGAAAAACGTTTAAACATTAGGTTGAATGCTGGCGAAAAGGTGTTCTTCGGGTTTAAGATGAACACGGTAAATTATGGGGGAAATGTTAATACTGATCCGGCCAGGGTAAGGTTTAGAATTAGAAAACCTGATGGAACCATTGCATACGCCGAAACTGCAATGCCTACTTCTGGTGCAGGGTACATTACAAATTACACACAGGCAATTAACGGTCCAAATGGCGCTAAGCTAAATGGCGTTACTATTACAGCTGGTTATTCCCCTCTTTCCTTTACTGCGGATCAAACAGGTGATTACTATATTGAATTCAGACATCTTGATAACAGACGTTGGGCTCTTGAATTTTTTGATATCACTGTTACTGATGCCAGCAATAATATTATTACTAATCCAGGTGAGCCCAATATACCTGCTGGTAGAATTTATAGTAAGGGGTGGCAGATGACCACAACAAGTTTCACTGAGTATCCTGTTAACAATTTCTTTTACGTTTTCACTTCCGATGAGTTTGTTAATAAAATCAATTTCCAGTACTACCCTTTCTCATTCAAATTCCAGTCAAACTCCTATGGTATAATTCCAGTAGCTTCGGAACCGCACTATATTAAACGCGCCCAGAGCAAGGATAATGACCAAACAGCCAATGCCATGGAGTATAGGGTATATTTGAATGACCCTGACAGGAGCATTTGGCCAACAACTCGTTTGGCGCCTCCCAAAATTCAAGTATGGGCTGAGGACACCCTCTTCTACGACTACGATTACATGCGTACCCCCATGCAGCTACCCGTTTCCGATTACGATGTGTACTTGGAAAAGAATCGAGTTGGCTGTCCCTATAGTTCGGTTGCCATTTTTAAAATGGAGATGAATATTGATGCCTTTGTCGCCATACTTATCGATATTGACGGGAATGGTTACTCAACCAGTGGAAGCGACAGGGTTATTTACCGGGATTTAAAGAAAGGGATAAACTACATACTTTGGGATTTTAAGAACGATGCAGGGGCTGAGGTTCCGGTTGGTGTTTACAATGCATCGGCAACCTTTATGGGCCGCGGACCAACCAACTTCCCCGTTTACGATGTGGAACAGTGCGATGGGGTAAGAACCTCCTCTGTTCGCCCGTTCCGCAAGCTCAATGCAACCATTTACTGGGACGATACATTTATATCACGCTGGGGCGATGAGACAGGTCAGGGTCTCATGGACGGAACCCAACGAGTGCAATTAGTTAATGGTGCAAGCGTTCCACGTATCTGGTCGTGGAATGCTGATTTACAAAACACCAATTTCAATGGAAACATGAATACCATGAACACCTGGTTCAACGCCATTGACCTTGGTTACTCAAACATTAAAATACATGTTACCCAAAGTGCCACCAAGTGTATAAACGGGCTTGCACCCTGGGTGGGCGATATATACAAGGAAGGTCCTCTTAATACCAACATTACCTTTACTCAGGCCGACTTTACCAGTAAATTTTTCGATCCTACAGGGGTTGCCCTAAAGGAGATTCGTATTACTACTCTTCCTTCAAATGGTACCTTGCGGGTTGGTGCAACTCCAATTAGTACTGTGCCTTACACTGTTACTGCTGCAAATCTTGCAAACCTAAACTTTGTGCCTACTTCCAACTGGTGGGGTCGTACATCGTTTACCTATGAGGGGCGCAATAACAATAACCTTTACTCCAACAATACCGAGCAGGTTTACCTTACTGTAAACACTCCACCAACCATTACACCTCCATCGGACCAGAGCGTTTGTACCAATAGCGAACCATCAACCTTACCATTTACCGTGAGCGATGGTTCACAAACACCTGCTGACAATATTGTTGTTACAGCATACTCACACGATCCCAACTTTGTACTAAATGGGAATATTGAGGTAGGAGGTACAGGTACTAACCGTTGGGTTAAGGTAACCCCTGTTGCTAATAAGAGTGGCCATGCCATTATTTACCTTATGGCTGACGATGGTTACTCAAAAACCATTCAAGAATTTGCCGTTTACGTTGGTCCCGATTTGGAATTCTCGGGCGATACAACTGTTTGCGTAGGACAGGACTTGTACCTGGTGGCTCAGGAACAGGGTGCTACATCCTATACATGGAAGTACGGAGCCACAACAATTTCCACAACTCAAACCCTAAGCCGTACCTGGGGTAATTTTAACGTGGGTCAATGGTCGCTTACTGTATCAAAGGGTGGCTGTACATCAACCCGTTACTTTACTGTTGATATATCACCAAATACTTCGTTTACAGGTGATGTGAATGTATGTGTTGGTGAGGCCATTGATTTAACCGCTGTTGAAAACAACGCCACCTATGAGTGGAAGAAGGGAACTATAGTGGTTTCTACTGCTAAGCAATTCTATAAGGCAAGCGCTGTTCTTGCCGATGCTGGTACTAACTATACCCTCAAGGTAACCAAGGCTGGATGTACAGCAACCTCAGCAGAATTTACTATAAGCGTAGTTAACCCCCCAAGTACCGGTTTAACAGTTACCGGTAGCACTGTCGATCCCGGTCACAATGGTACAATTACCGTTAACTCAACACAAAATGGAGTTACCTACAATGTATATAAAAACGATGTTTACGTAACTTCAGGTGTGGGAACAGGCGGTAATATTGTAATTACCATACCTGCTGCTAACCTCGAGGTGGGCAACAACCTGTTTGTGGTTAAAGCCGATAACGGGAACTGCGAAATTGCGCTCAGCTCAACCGCAACTATAGTTGTTCGTACCCCGGGTTTTACTATTTCAGCCATTTCGGGTAATACAACCGAGGCTGGTGGTACTGCAACCTTTACAGTTGTTCTTAAAACTCAACCCACCGCTAACGTTACCCTACCTATTAGTAGTTCCGATTTAACCGAAGGAACTGTTTCAACCGCATCGTTAACCTTTACCTCGGCTAACTGGAATGTGGCACAAACTGTAACTGTTACCGGAGTTGACGACTACATTGTTGACGGCAATATTTCCTATACCATAAATATTGGTCCTGCAACTAGCTCCGATACCTATTATAATGGTATCGACCCTGCCGATATCAACCTATTAAATATTGATAACGATGTTGCAGGAGTTAATGTTAGTCCAACCAGTGGCTTAACCACAACCGAGGCAGGTGGAACAGCAACCTTTACCATGCGACTTACCGCTCAGCCTGCAGCTAATGTCACCATTACACTTACTTCGAGCAATACCGCCGAGGGTACTGTAAATCCCACTTCGGTTACATTTACCTCTGCAAACTGGAATACAAACCAAACCATTACCGTTACCGGTGTCGACGATCAGGTTGATGATGGCGACGTGGTTTATACCATTATTACATCTAACACCAGCAGCGCCGATCCAGTATTTAACAACATAGCCGTTGCCGATGTTACTGTCACCAATACTAACAACGATGTTGCCGGTATCGTGGTTAACCCAACCAGTGGGCTTACAACAACCGAGGCAGGAGGTCAGGCTACATTTACCATTAGGCTAAATAGCCAACCGCTGAGCAATGTTACAGTTGGATTGAGCTCGAGCAATACCGCTGAGGGAACAGTTAGCCCAACATCGGTTACCTTTACTCCTGCTAACTGGAATTCCCCGCAAACCATTACAATTACTGGTGTTGATGATGATATTGACGATGGAAATATCAACTACACCATTATAACTGCGCCGGCAACCAGCACCGATACAAAGTATAATAATCTTAATCCGGCCGACGTAAGCGTAGTTAACATAAATAACGATAATGCTGGAATTACCGTAAATCCAACATCAGGTCTTCAAACCACTGAGGCAGGAGGTACCGCAACATTCACAGTAAGGCTCAACAGTCGTCCTACAGCCAATGTTACAATCAGTTTAACCTCAACTAAACCTGCCGAGGGTACAGTTTCGCCAACTTCATTAACCTTTACCGCTGCCAACTGGAATACACCTCAAACTGTTACCTTAACAGGCCAAAACGATTGGGTGGACGATGGAGATCAAGCATATAGCGTAAACGGAACAGCCTCAAGCTCCGATTCAAAATACAACGGACAAACCTTTAGCGTTTCCGCTACCAATATCGATGACGATGAGGCTGGAATTACTGTAAATCCAACTTCGGGCTTAGTAACCAGTGAGTCGGGTGGACAGGCTACCTTTACTATTGTACTAACCAGTCAACCCTCGGCTAATGTGACTATTGGACTTTCATCGAGCAATACCGCTGAGGGCACTGTAAGTCCTGCTTCGTTAACATTCACCACCGGTAACTGGAATATTCCTCAAATTGTTACAATTACCGGAGTTGACGATGCTGTAGCCGATGGTCCTCAGACATATACCATAATTACTGCTGCAGCAACCAGCACCGATCCGTTATACAACGGCATTAACCCAACCGATGTTTCGGTAACCAATAATGATAACGATGTGGCTGGGGTAACTGTTACTCCCACTTCGTTATCAACAAACGAAAGTGGTAGCGCAGCAACATTTACGGTTGTTCTTAACACCAAACCCACCGCCAATGTTACCATTGACATATCAAGCAGCGACCTTACTGAAGGTACGGTATCGCCTGCAAGCTTACTTTTTACAACTTCCGACTGGAACACACCAAAAACAGTGACTGTAACTCCCGTTAACGACGATGAGGATGATGGTGATATAACCTATACCGTAGTTACATCCAACGCTGTAAGCACCGACCCGGTTTACAACAACCTAGCTGTAGCTGATGTTTCTGTAACCAATGTTGATGATGATAACGCTGGCTTTATAGTTACTCCAACATCGGGATTGCAAACCACCGAGGCTGGGGGCACTGCAACCTTTACTGTTCGTTTAACTTCTAGGCCAACCGCTAATGTTACAGTTAACTTGAGCTCAAGCAATACTGCCGAGGGTACCGTTTCGCCTGCAAGCGTAACTTTCCTTCCCAGCAACTGGAATGTAGCTCAAACCATTACGGTAACAGGAGTAAACGATGATGTTGATGACGATAATGTAGGTTACACTATAATTACTTCGGCTGCCAGCAGTACCGATACAAAGTATAATGGCTTAAATCCCGACGATGTTTCAGTAACCAATATCGATGATGATGTGGCCGGTTTCACAATTACCCCAACCTCAGGTCTACAAACCACCGAGGCTGGAGGAACCGCTACATTTACCATTCGCCTTAATACTAAACCTACTGCAGATGTTACAATCACGTTAACCTCAAGCAATCCTGCAGAGGGTTCAGCTTCACCAACCACATTAACCTTTACCACATCGAACTGGAACTCCGCTCAAACGGTTACCATTACAGGAGTTGACGATGATGTTGACGACGATAATGTAGCTTACACCATTGTAACCAACCCGGCTTCCAGCACCGATGGTAAGTACAGCGGCCTTAACCCACCTGATGTTTCGGTAACCAATATCGATAACGATACGGCTGGATTTACTGTGGCGCCTACATCGGGATTAACCACAACTGAAGCTGGTGGAACTGCTCAGTTCACAATCAAGCTCAACACCCGTCCAACGGCTAATGTAACTATTCCAATATCATCGAGCAATACCGCCGAGGGTACAGTTAGTGTTTCGAGCGTAACATTCACACCTGCTAACTGGAATGTTCCTCAAACCATAACTATTACTGGTGTTGATGACGATGTTGATGATGACAACGTTAACTATACCATTATTACAGGTGTTGCTTCCAGCACCGATACTAAGTACAATGGATTGAATCCAAGCGATGTATCGGTTACCAATACCGACAACGATACAGCAGGCATTACCGTTAACCCAACTTCGGGGTTAACAACTACTGAAGCCGGAGGTACTGCAACTTACACCATAAGGTTAAATACCCGTCCAACAGCCAATGTAACCATTGGCCTAAGTTCGAGCAATACTGCCGAAGGTATAGTTTCGCCCACATCGGTAACTATAACCCCTGCCAACTGGAGCAACCCAGTAACTGTAACGGTTACCGGTGTCGACGACTTTGTTGACGATGGAAATGTTACTTACACTATAGTAACCGCTGCTGCTACCAGTACCGATACAAAGTACAATGGTTTAAATCCATCGGATGTTTCGGTTACCAACCTTAACGATGATGTGGCTGGAGTAACAGTTGATCCTACAAGTGGATTGGTAACAACCGAGGCTGGTGCACAGGCTACATTTACCATTAAACTCAATAGCCGACCCACCGCCAATGTTTCTATCACTCTTAATTCAACAAATACCGATGAGGGTGTTATTTCACCCACAAGCGTTACATTTACATCATCAAATTGGAATACGCCACAAACCATTACTATTACTGGTGTAGACGATGATGTGGATGATGACGATATTGCATACACCATTGAAACCCAGCCCTGTGTTAGCTCCGATACCAAGTACGACAACCTGAACCCTGTTGATGTCTCAGTTACCAATCGCGACAACGATGTGGCCGGTTATATTGTATCGCCCACAACGGTATCGTATTCTGAAAGCGGAAGCCCTGTAACCGTTAACTTTAGGCTTGCTACTGAGCCAACAGCTAATGTTTCATTTACCATCACCTCTGAAAATACCGATAAAGGTACGGTTTCACCAGCCAGCTTTACCTTTACTCCAGCTAACTGGAATACTGACCAAGTGCTAACCATTACCCCGGTTAACAATTCAGTTGACGATGGCGATTTTACCTTTACTGTTACAACATCGGATGCTACCAGTACCGATAGTAAGTATAATAGCCTGAACCCGCCCGATATTCAGGTAACCTGTACCGACGATGATGTGGCGGGTATAACTGTATCGGCTATTAGCGGTAACACCCGTGAGGATGGTACAACAGCAACCTTTACGATAGTTCTTAATACTGAACCAACTGCCGATGTTACCATCGACGTTGAGTCATCAAATACTGCTGAAGGTACAGTATCTCCAGCTAGTGTAACATTTACAAGTGCCAATTGGAATACCCCTCAAACCATTACCGTAACCGGTGTCGATGATGTGGTGGCCGATGGAAATCAAACCTACACCATCATCCTTCATCCAGCTGTAAGTGCCGATACCAACTATAATGGCATTGATCCTGACGATTTATCACTGCAAAATATCGATGACGACCAAGCTGGAGTTAACATCTTCCCGGTAAGTGGGCTAATAACTACCGAAGCAGGTGGAACTGCAACGTTCCAAATGCAGCTTAACACTGCTCCTACAGCCGATGTAACCGTTAACTTTGTTTCAAGCAATACTAACGAAGGAACAGTATCACCTGCATCGCATGTTTTCAATGCAGGTAACTGGAACTCTCCTGTAACAGTAACCCTAACAGGTGTTGATGATGACATTGAGGATGGCGATCAACCCTATCAGGTTACAATAACCACAGCTAGTGCCGATGGCGATTACAATAACCTTGCCATTGATCCCGTAACCGCTACTAACCAAGATGATGTGAGTCCTCGACCAGTTGACGACAATACTGCAACAGATGAGGAAACATCAGTTAACATCAATGTACTTGCCAACGATAAGGGTCTCGATAAGGGAGTTAAATCAGTATCTATTGCAACCCAACCCGATTCCGACAAGGGTAGCGTTACAGTTAACCCCGATAACACAATCAGGTTTACACCGGTTAAGACTTACAATGGACCTGTTACTTTTAGCTACCGTGTTACCCTTAACAACGATAGCTGGGCCGAAGCGAATGTAACTGTTGATGTAACTGCTATTGACGATACTCCAGTAGCCGTAGATGATAACCGTGGTGCTTCATTAAACACTCCTCGCACCGTCGATGTACTCATAAACGATACAGGACTTGAGGATGGTGGTATTGTTGTAAGCATTGAGGAACAACCTGAACCTACCAAGGGATCGGCAGTTGCTAATGTTGACAATACCGTAACGTTTACTCCGGCCGCCGGTTATACTGGTATTGCTACCTTTAAGTATAAGGTATGCGATGCCGATGGCGATTGCGACATTGCTACTGTAACCATAAACGTTCGTCCTATTAACCATGTTCCAGTTGCCAACGATGATGCTGCAACAACTGTAGAAAATACGTCAAAGGCAATCAATGTATTGGCTAACGATAGCGGACTTGACGATGGATTTGGCAGTATAACCATTTTCACTCAACCCGCAAATGGTAATGTAACAGTAAATGCCAATAGAACCATAACCTATACTCCGAATAACGGGTTCACCGGAACCGACCAGTTTGTTTACATGTTGCAGGATATAGATGGCGATTACGATTTGGCTACTGTAACCGTTACTGTAAGTGCCAAACCAAATTCACTGCCTAAAGCTAATCCTGATAGTCGTGCAACCTCCAAGAACACCGCTGTTAAGGTAGATGTTCTTACAAACGATACCGGCTTAGATGATGGCGTTGCCTCGCTTACCGTAATTACTGATCCTTCCAATGGAACCTATTTGGTTAATGCTACAAACGATTCAATAACCTATACACCAAATAATGGCTATGTTGGAACCGATGTATTCCAGTACCAGGTTTGCGACACCGATGGCGATTGCTCAGTTGCTGCTGTAACTATTACTGTTAAGGATGGCATTAATCATGTGCCTGTTGCTAATAAGGACTCAGTGTCAACCATTATTAATAAGCCTGTTAACATCAATGTTCTTAAGAACGATAGTGGCTTAGATGATGGCTTTGGTAGTATTGAAATCTATCGTCAACCCGACTTTGGTACCGTTCAGGTAAATGCTAACCGCACCATTACCTATACCCCAACATACATGTTTGTAGGAACTGAAACATTCTACTACATGATTACCGATGTTGACGGCGATTTGGCCATTGGTGAGGTTAAGGTAACCGTAATAGACCGTCCCGATTACCTACCTGTTGCAAACGACGATCGTCGTGGCTGTAGCTTCAATACTCCCGTTGTTGTTGATGTACTGTTCAACGATACCGGTCTCGACGATGCTCCCGTTGCAGTTGCTATAACTCAAAGTCCAGCTCAGGGAACAGCAATAGTAAATGCCGATAACACAGTTACATTTACTCCGGCAAACGGTTTTATTGGTCAGATGACCTTCAAGTACTCTGTAACCGATGTTGATGGCGATAGCGATGATGCAACCGTAACTATAACGGTTAAGAGTGGAACCAACATTGTTCCTGTTGCTGCCGACGATGATGCAACCACTAAGGTGAATACTCCTGTATACATAAATGTACTGGCAAACGACCGTGGCCTCGACGATGGTTTTGGCTCACTCTACATTTACCGTCAGCCTGAGTTTGGAACAGTTGTGGTTAACGCAAACAGAACAGTTACTTACACCCCATCGTACATGTTTGTGGGAACTGAAACCTTCCAGTATGTGGTTGAAGATGTTGATGGCGATTATTCGCTTGCAACTGTTACTGTAACTGTACTCGACAAGCAAAATGCTATCCCTGTTGCAAACGATGATTATCGTGGTTGCAGTTTCAACCAAAGCGTTGTGGTGGATGTGCTGTTCAACGATACTGGCCTCGATGATGTACCGTTAACTGTTACAATCAGCCAACCTCCAGCCGTTGGCAATGTTGTGGTTAATGCCGACAACACCATAACATTCACACCAGCAACTGATTTTGTTGGACAATCTACGTTCCAGTATGTGGTTACCGATATTAACGGTGAAAGCGACGATGCACTGTTAACTATAACCGTGAAACCTGGTGCAAACAATGTGCCTGTAGCTCAAAACGATGTTGCCAATACCATTATCAACACACCTGTTGACATAAATGTACTTGCTAACGACACAGGATTGGAAGATGGTTTTGGTAATCTAACCATCCGAACTCAGCCCCTATTTGGAACAGTAGCCATTAATGCAAACCGAACCATAACCTACTACCCAAGCTACATGTTCCTGGGTACCGATACCTTTGAGTACTTAATTGAGGATGTTGATGGCGATTACTCCGTTGCAACCGTTACAGTTAATGTAACTGAGAAACCCGACGCACAGCCCGTTGCTAACGACGACCGTCGTGGTTGCAGCTTCAATACACCTGTTACCGTTGATGTATTGTTCAACGATACAGGACTTGACGATACACCACTTACCATAACTATTTCGCAGGCACCCACACAGGGATTGGCAATAGTTAATGCTGATAATACGGTTACATATACGCCTGAAAGCGGTTTTATTGGCCAAATGACCTTCCGTTACACCGTGACCGATGCCGATGGCGATAGCGATGATGCCTTAGTAACCATAACCGTAAAATCGGGAACAAATGTTGTTCCAGTAGCAGTAAACGATGCGGCTTCAACCTATGTTAATACCCCTGTTACAATCCCCGTTCTTGCCAACGATAGCGGCCTCGACGATGGATTTGGCTCACTTAACATATACCGTCAACCACAGTTTGGAACCGTGGTGGTTAACGCAAACTGTACGGTTACCTACACACCGAGTTACATGTTTGTTGGTACTGAAACATTCCAGTATGTAGTTGAGGATGTTGATGGCGATTACGCATTGGCAACCGTAACCGTAGCCGTAACCGATCGACCCGATGCTCAACCTGTTGCCAACGACGACAATCGTGGTTGCAGCTTTAACCAAACTGTTGTGGTTGATGTGTTGTTCAACGATACCGGACTTGATGATGCTCCTGTAGCCGTAACTATCTCTGAAGCTCCTGCACAGGGTACAGCCATAGTTAATTCCGATAATACTGTAACATTTACGCCGGAAACCGGGTTTATTGGAGCAATGACATTCCGTTATACCGTTACCGATGCCGATGGCGATAGCGACGACGCTCTTGTTACAATTAGGGTTAAGGAAGGAGTGAACATTGTCCCCCTTGCTGTTGACGATGAGGTAACTACACCAATGAACACCTCGGTTGACATTAATGTACTTGCTAATGACTCAGGTCTTGAAGATGGTTTTGCTGATTTAAGAGTACTGGTTCAACCGATGTTTGGTACCGTGGTGGTAAACTCCAATCGTACCATTATGTACACCCCATCGTACATGTTCCTTGGTACCGATTCTTTCCAGTATCTAATTGAGGATGTTGATGGCGATTACTCCGTTGCAACTGTCACCATAAATGTTGTTGAGAGAATTAACCATATTCCTGTTGCAAACGACGATTACCGAGGAACATCGTATAACACTCCTCGAGTAATTGATGTGCTGTTTAACGACACTGGAGTTGAGGATGTTCCTTTAACCATTACCATCGTTAATAACCCGAGTAATGGTATTGCCACGGTTAACCCCGATAATACCATTTACTATGAACCAAATAATGGTTACCTGGGAACCGATAAGTTAACATATAGGGTAACCGATGTTGATGGTGAATCAGATGAAGCAGACGCTTACATCAATGTTAAGCCATTTAACATGATTCCCGAAGCCCACGATGATTATGTTACCACAATTGTAAATACTCCTGTTGATGTTGATGTACTTGCCAACGACACCTTACTCTTTGAGGGTATTAAGAGTGTGCAAATTCACACCCAACCCAACTGGGGTACTGTGGTTATTAACAGCGATAATACAATCACTTACACTCCTGGCTATTTCTTTGTGGGTAACGATGAGTTCAAGTACTACGTGGAGGATGTTGATGGCGATTACTCCCTTGCTACAGTTTATATCACCGTAGTAGATAAACAGAACAACATACCAGTAGCTAACGACGATCGCCGCGCTACATCAAAGAATACGCCAGTTACCGTAGATGTACTCATTAACGACGACGGACTAGAAGATGGCTGGATTGCTGTTCATCTCGATCAGAACCCCGATCCATTAACAGGTACTGCTGTTCTTAACGCTGATAATACTGTTACATTTACCCCTGTAACCGATTATCTTGGATTAGCTACATTTACCTACTACATTACCGATAGGGATAACGACACCAGTAATGTAGCAACTGTTACCATCAACGTTAAGGAGGTTAACTTTGTACCAGTTGCCGTTAACGATACTGCAACAACCACCATGAATATACCTGTTCTGGTTGATGTTATTAAGAATGATTCTGGCCTTGAGGATGGTCTGTCATACATCAAAGTAATGTCGAAACCTCGCCATGGATTTGCCTACGTATTCGATAGCCGCAATATCCGTTACATCCCATCGAGCTGGTTTGTAGGCAAGGATTCCCTCTCGTATATGGTGGTTGATGAAGACGGCGATTACGGAATTGCTAAGATTTATATTGAGGTGGGTGAGCGGTTAGATCACAAACCCAAGGCTAACCCCGACGGTAGAGGAACAGTTAAGAACACCCCAGTTAACGTTGATGTGCTCTTTAACGATACAGGCCTTGAGGATGGTGGAATTAAACTGCTGTTAACCCAAATGCCTACTCATGGTAATGCAGTACTTGAGGCCAATAATACTGTTACCTATACACCAGCTACTGACTACCTTGGCGAAGATTACTTCCGTTACCAGGTTTGCGATTTCGATAACGATTGTTCTACCACAACCGTTACCATAAGGGTTAAAAATACCAACCTTATACCGTATGCGGTTAACGATACCGTTACTACCTACAAGAACCGTTCTGTTGAATTTGACCCAACCTTTAATGACCTAAATAAAACAGATGGTGGTATTATGGTAGTGGTTTATTCTCAACCCACCAATGGCACCGCAGCAAATACGGCTGCAACCAAGGTACGGTATACCCCCGGCACTGATTTTTATGGAGTAGATTCGCTCTGGTACTACATTCAGGATGTGGATGGCGATTACACATTGGCTAAGGTGGTAATTAATGTTCTGAACCGTGAAAACTACACCCCCGATGCCATTGACGATGAGGCAGAAACATACGCCAATACTACTATCCTTATTGATGTTCTACAGAACGACCTTTACCTAAACGATGGGGTTAAATCGGTAGAGCTTGTTACACCAGCCACAAATGCTAATATAATTGTAACCGCCGATTACAAGCTACAGTACACACCTTTAGCTGGCTATAAGGGTACCGAAAGTTTCACTTATAGGGTTTGCGACATCGACGATGAATGCGATATTGCAACTGTAACAGTAACCGTTAGTGTCGATCCAAATAAGAAAGTAGAAATACCTGAAGCATTCTCGCCCAATGGCGATAATATCAACGATACGTTCGAGGTTCAAAACATAGAGTTCTTCCAAAAGGTTACCCTATATGTTTACAACCGCTGGGGCAACCTGGTTTACAAGAGTGATAACTATAAGAACGACTGGGATGGCACCTCTAATGTTTCGATGGCTATAGGTTCAAAACTTCCCGATGGAACTTATTACTACTTGTTGGAAATTAAGGATACCGGCAAGCTGTATAAGGGAAGCGTATTTATTAAGCGTTCATACTAAAAGTTATGTTTATGAAAAAGATATTTTTAGTGATCTTTGGAGTTGCTGCCTTTGGGGCAGCAACTCTAAAAGCTCAACAGGAACCAATTTTTACCCATTACCTGCATAACCCGGTTTCAATAAATCCAGCCATTGCAGGTACCGTCCGTAACCTGAATATGAGCATGTTATCGCGACTGCAATGGGTAGGACTGGAAGGTGCACCTACCACTCTGAGCTACTCTGCACATATGCCCTGGCCCGATAAAAAAATTGGCGTTGGGCTGAATCTTATGAGCGATAACACTTGGCCTTTGAGTAATACCCATTTTTCAGGCTCCTATGCTTATCGCCTCAGGGTAACTGACGATATTACACTTTCGCTTGGTATAAAAGGGGGCTTCACCTATTACCATGCATCGGTTACCAATCTCGATGTGGTTAACCCCGATGACCCTGCGTTTACCCAGAATGAAAAACGCTTTTATCCAAATATCGGAGTTGGGGCTTACATTTACTCATACCAGTTCTATGCAGGGCTATCGCTTCCTCGAATGCTCCAAACATCCTTCAACCGTAAATTCGATAAAACCCTTAAAAGCCCGTTATATATCATAGGAGGGTATAATTATGAGCTTAATTCCGATTGGGTACTTATGCCCTCAATGCTGGCCGGTGCAATGATTGGAGTGCCAATGACATGCGATATTACAGCTCAGGCTCTTTATAAGGGACAATTCTATTTTGGAGCCCATTACCGCATTGGCGATGCTTTTGGGATCTTCTTCGATATGAAATTGAAACACGATATCTCCGTTGGCTATGCATTCGACTTCTCGTTGAATAAACTATCAAGAATCAATACAGGTACCCATGAGCTAATGATTTCATACTCATTTGCTCCGAAGTGGAAGTTTTAAAGTTTTCTAAATAAGGGTTATTTGAATTGATTTTTTTGGCAAGTTAAATTTATGTCTATAAATTTGCGTTGAGTTCAAAGAAACTAATTAGGATACGTTAAACTAAATTTTACAGAGATGGCATACAAAATTTCTGACGATTGCACCGCTTGCGGTACCTGTATCGATGAGTGCCCTGTTGAAGCGATTTCAGCTGGTGATATTTACAAGATTGACCCTGAAATTTGCACTGACTGTGGCTCATGCGCTGACGTTTGTCCTGTTGAGGCAATTCACCCCGCATAGTTGGTGATAAATGAATTATAAAATCCGTGCTATATGCACGGATTTTTTTATTCAATAAAGGCAAGAACTTTATTAGGGGTAAAGTGTGGTGGCGTTGGAATAGTTTGATCTAGGAGGGCTAACAGTAATTCTTTTGAAAGTTCTTTTTGGTTAACTGTTTTAAACCAACCCAGCTCATTCATTCTGTGTGCTAGGTACTTCTGTTCTGTTTGTCCCGGAGTTGGGATCAAAATGGCTCCCTTGTTTAGGTATACTAAATCCATAATGGTGCTGTAACCGCTTCGGCTTATTACATACTTGGAGTTTTTAATGGCCATAGCCATTTCGTCGTTACCTAGACTTCCTGCAAATGTTAAATTTCCAATAGTTTCCCAGCTGTTTATTTTAAGAGGATTACCCTTTAGTATTAGGGTTTTAAAATTAAGTTCACTTAAACAGAATATAAGAAAATTAATGAACTCAGTTTTTTGTGGCTCAGGGCCCGATGCAATAACCATTACATCCCATTGAGGGTTCAACTGTTTTACGGTGATCCCATTGAACCTTGAAATAGGACCAATATATCGTAAATTAGTTAATCCATTTGGCTCTGAGAGCATTCCGGCTATACGGGTAGTATTATTAAAGTCAGGAACCCATACCTCATCGAATCTGCTAAGTAAGTGTCGAATAACGTTTTCACCCAAATGTTTAAGAAAACCAAACGGTTTAGGTGGTATAACTCTAAGCTGGTGTGTGATTATGACCGATTTAGTTTTGGACGATCGGAACCCATACCGGTTGTCGGAAACGATGAGGGTAAAGCTTTTACCTTTTAAAAGCCTTTTCAGTTTGAAATGCTCTATTATTGTTACAAACGGAAGTTTTACGAGAAATGATAGCAGATTTAATACACTTGCCCTCCCCGTTCCCAGTTTCATTTTGGGAGAGTAAAAGTTAATTATTTCAGAATAGGGGCAATTATTTTTAATTAGCGCACCAAGTTCATTATTTGTAGCAACAGTTATTAAATAACCCTTATGTGAAAGTTCATGAATGACAGGGATAATTCTTGTAGCATGGCCTAATCCCCATGCAAGTGGCGATAGCAATACTCTCTTTTGTGTTTCCGGTTCCATCAACCCGACACCTGAGTTTTTATGCCTAATCTTTCAACTTTTCTGGCAATACCCTGTAATGTTGATAGTGGAATTTTGTGAAGGGTATCAGTGGGTGTTTCGCGAGCAATGGTGTATATCATCACATCCTTTGGCTTAATTTCCTGAATGGCTTTAAGCCAGGCATCCACCTCAGCATCGGTTGTATTGTCAATAGCTTTGCCCTTAAATGTCCCTTTCACAAAAAGCGTTTGTATGGTACAACGACCGCTAAATCGTTTTAGATTTTCTATTAAACTGCTAATCTCTATTTTGTACAAGGGTTGATTCAAAATTTCAATGGTTTCAGGAAAAACTGAGTCGAGCTTCAGAATGTTTTGATCAACCTTTAGTAAGCTCTCAAAAATGTGAGTATCGTGAATTAGGGTTGAGTTTGATAGAACAGCAATTTTTGCCGAAGGACAATACTTATCCCGTAAGGTAATAGTAGAGTCAATTATTGATGGGAACTCGGGATGTAGAGTAGGTTCCCCGTTGCCAGCAAAGGTTATAACATCGGGTAGTTCGCCCGTTTTCATCATTTCAACCAGTTTTGATTCAAGCGATTGCTCAACCTCCGATAATGTTGGGTAGTCAAGGGTAGCCATTGAGTCGGTCCAGCCACACTCACAGTAAATACAGTCGAATGAGCAAATTTTTTGGTTTGTAGGCAAAAGGTTAATTCCCAACGAAACCCCAAGCCTTCGGCTTTTAACAGGTCCAAAAACAATACTATCGAAAAGGAAAGTACCCATTTTTAAAATCTATATTAGACGTTTTGCTACACTCTTTTCCGTTGGTCGCATTTTGGTAAAGTCAAAGTGGTCAACTAAAACTAAACCGGGTTTCTTACCAACTTCAATAGTACCATACTTGTTGTCAATGTTTAACGCTTTTGCACCATTAATTGTTGCCCACTTTATGGTAGTATGAAAATCAACGGAGGGTAATTGTTTTTGAATAATCAGTATTTGGTTGAGAATTGAGAGCGAACTTGCCGACGCTAAGCTATCGGTGCCAATGGCAATATTAAGGCCCTTCAATTCAAACTTATCGAGCGGTGGAATTGCGTTTTCAATTAAAAGATTCGATTCGGGGCAAGTGACTAGGGTTAAACTGTGAAACCATCTGTTTAGCGATAAGATTTCATCGGGGCTTGCAAAAGTGTTGTGCACGAGCAATGCTTGAGCTTGTTTAGGGATATAACCAGTGATTACGGATATTGGGCTTTTACCTGAAGGAACTATAAAGGGGATGTTTGAATTTTTATACCGATGAAAAAGCGGGCCGTTTCCTGTGGCTAAAAATTCGTATTCTGCTCTGCTTTCACCGTAGTGGATACTTACAATTTCCCCCCCTTTTTCGTTTAAATATTCGGAAATAATTTCCCAGAGTTTTTCTGAAAGTGAATAGGTTGAATGAGGGGTTAAGCTAGTGCTTTCAGGGTAATGTTTAGTAAAGTCGTTATAAACAATTAGCCCTTGGCTAAATGTTTTCTCAGCCACATCTGGATTAATACCAAAGAGCTCAATAAAGTTATGAAAGTATAGATCTGATTTTTGCTTATGGGGTAAAGTTGAAGCAGAATTACAAATATCGGCAATAGCAACCGTTCCGCTTTTATATGCTTGATTTATGGCATCGGCAATGCTTTTGGAAATGTGCTCTTGGTTCGATTCTCGCTGTTCAGTTACAGCCTCAATGAACCCTGCAATGCCGGGTTTCTTTGCCTTAAGCCCCTTAAGGTGTGACAGTTCTAGGTGACAGTGGGCATTTATAAAGCCAGGAACAATTACCCCGTTGAAGAACTGAGTGGAGTGTATTTCACGGAAATCTGAATCGGGCTCAATTATCCTTAAAATTTCACCAGTGTCGTTGGTTTCAACTAACCCGTTACGAATGGGTGGACCACATACCGGAAAAATATAGTTAGCCCCAAAACGCTTCATAACGGTTGAGCCTTCTTAATCAACTTTTTAATTACCTTGACATTTCGGGTATCAATGGAATCAAGCTTGTCAAAATTTCGGGGCGAGTATGTAACCTTTAGGTTACTGAAAATTGCATTACGCTTAAAGTTTGAGGTTGAGTTGCCTGAGTCGTACAGCCAACCCTTGAGGTGAGTAATTTGCTTGTCGGTAAGCGTTAGCTTGTAGCTATAGCTATGAACGTTTCCATCTTTTACATAGGTGGCAAAAACGGGATTTTCTCTCACTCCAATCGGCGTACCATCGTCAAAGTAGAAAAAGATGTAGTGTCGTACGTTTACCCCTTCATCATCGGGAAAGAACTGGGCATCGAACGAAATGGTGTAATCACCAAGGTCAACCACAGGTATATCGAACCCCAGCGATGGGTTAGTGGAATACTCTATAGCCATATTCCAGCGTGTTTTATGGGGCCATAGGTTGTCGCTGCTATCCGAATTCCTATCAAGCGTGTCGGACTTTGAGGTTTCCTCTAGTTTGTCTCTCATTCGGGTCAATTCCATCACCACCTTGTCGAAAATGATATCGAATTTTTCCGTATTCCTTGAGTAGTACTTAACGGAACTGTCGAACTGAGCGGTTGTGTAGCCGTACGATTTTAGGATGGGCTCGTAGTAATCAATTGAGTCATGGCCATAAAGGATGTTGTGGGGTGGTGAACTTGTAACGCCATCGGTTATAAAAATCTTTGTGAGAATTTTTACCATGTCCCTTTCAGGAATGATGTAGCCTTTATTACAGGAAAGTAAAGAGAATATTGAAACTAAAATAAGGGAGACCGTTCTTCTCATTGGGATAACTATTTACCAGGTGTAATGTAAAACGCAAAATTCACTGCAAATCTATTACTTTTTTCAGAATTAGATAAAAAACCGGGCATTGCCCGGTTTTAGTAGTTTATTTTAGCTTATCGAAGTTGTAACCAAACATCACCTCATGTGAACCAGAGTTATACTTTTTTATCCCAAGCAAGCTCCAGTCAAACGAGTACCCCAGCAAATAACGCTTTTGCCATGTAACCCCAACCATTACAGAAAGTGCATCCTTCCAACGAAGCGATAATCCCCCCCATACATTATACCCCTTTTGGATATATGTATATTTCCCGTTCAGCTCGAACTGCATAGGGCTACCGAACATGTATTTTAATAATGCTGATGTTTCTACCTCCATGTTTCGATTTAGGTTTACCCAGTAACCGCCACTAAGTAGCAAGTGCTGTTTCAATCGGCTTGTTCCAACTGGTTCAGGGTAAAACCTCAAACGCTGTCCAAAGAGTTGGTGAGCGGCAATTCCAACGTGGTAAGAGGTACTGTATAGGTAAAAACCAATTGAAGCATCGGGTGATACTACCGTTTTGGTGGCCTGAATTATTGCGGGATCGTACCGTGGATCAGGTTCTTCGCCCAAACTAAGTTTTGTACCATCGAGCCTGTAAAGCATCATGCCAAACGAAATACCTCCTGATATCCTGAGTCCCGATTCATCAAGCATCATATTATAGGCATAAGTACCCATGAAGTTTGTTTTTGCGGTTGGCCCCGTAACATCGTTTGTGATGTATGCACCCCATCCCATGTCGTACTTGGTGAATGGACCATAAACACTGGCGCTAACCGAGAAAGGCGCATCGTTTATTCCCACCCACTGATTACGATTGTTTCCCCTAATCTGGTAGTGATTCAGGGTCCCAGCAATGGCCGGATTGTACAGGTATGGGTTGAACATAAACTGGGAGAAGTGGGGAACCTGCTGGGTATTCCCTGTAAATGGGATAGAAATAATTAGCAGTAATGCTAGAATTAGTTTCCCGGGTTTAAGTGATGATATCATTTTCATAACCGTAATATTTTTGGGCTGTTACTTTACAATGGTAACAGAACCGGTTATTGGTTTCCAGTTTGCTCCTTGTGCTTCAATGTTAAACTTAATAACGTAGTAGTAAGTGCCAATTGGTAACTCATGACCACTATTCGACTTACCATCCCATCCCTTTGCGGCCTTATCGCCTGTGGCTGACCAAACCAGCGAACCCCAACGGTTGAAAATCTCTATGGAGAGGTCGGGGAATAGGTAACTCTTTGGAACTCGCCATATATCATTAATACCATCGCCATTGGGTGAGAATACATTACCAAATGCAAGATCGTCAACCACCTTGGTGTATAGCCTTATGGAATCGGTACATCCTGCCTCGGTTCTGGCTATCACATCAACCAGTATGTACTCATTTATTCTCTTGGTTATTGGGTCTTGGATTTTCACAATTCTATCCTGTGGGATTTGGTTCTTGATCTCCTGGTTGAATAGAATTTGTGAGTTCCAGCTGTTAGATGGTAGGAACATTTCGGCAGGTTTCCATTCAAAAGTGGTAGCATAATCAACGCTCTTGGTTATAACGTCGATATTGTACTCTTTACCCATCAGGATTGATATGATAGTATCCTGAACTGCTGAAATGTAAAGTGGAACATGTAGGCCTATTTCAGGAAGTACATTTAGGTTGATGGTGTCTTTTTCAATACACTGAGGCGTTCCAACGTAGTAAACCCTCAAAACATAGGATTTACTCTCGGTTAGCGAAACCGATAAAGTGTTTCCTTCCTGAATTTGAGTATTGCTTGGTAGTTCGTTCCAGTAATAAAGGAATGCAAGGTCTGGATCGCCACCACTTACTGAACCAACAAGTGTAACAGGGTTATTGAAGCAAACGGTGGTATCGTTGCCAGCAATTGCTCTGAAATTATACCTGTCCTCAATTCCAACAAAGAATGTAGTGTCGTAAACGCAGCCTTTAGTATCGGTTACCCTTAGAGTGTAGTTGCCCGATGAAATGTTGGTTAAACTATTATCGGTATCGCCTAAGCCTAGCCATTCAAAGGTTAGCTCGCTAAAGTCTCCTGTACCACCTGTTTTGCTATCTATGGTAATACTTCCCTTATCGGTACCATTTATTTCCCTACAGTATGCATCTTGGATATTGGCATTTAGCTTAAGCATGGCAGGGCCTTTAACCTCAAAGGTATCGGTTACGGAGCAGTTAAGAGCATCGGTTACTTGTATCCAGTATTTACCAACAACAATGTTCTCAAGATCCATTGTGGTTTGGCCATTTGACCAAAGGAAGGTGTAGTCGGGTTGACCACCACTAACCTGTACGCGTACATATCCCGATGGGTCATTTGGACAAGCCAGCGAATCGGCTGGGGTTAATCCGGTTATTATTATTGCAGGGGGTTCTGATAATGTAACCCTTAAAGGCGGATCAAAGTTGGCAGAGCAACCATTTCCATCCGTAACCGCAACATCATATACACCTGCAGGTAGATTCTCAAATACGCCAGTATTGTTAGATGATGTTACAGTACCGGTTATTGAGTAGGTTAGAGCACCAGTGCCACCTGTAGCTGTAATGTTAATAGCCCCAATGGCCTGGCCATTACAGGTAGGATCAAATTGAACAAGTTCAACTAACTGGATTGCACTAGGTTCAGTCATTGGAGGAACATCGGTTACCTCAGTTGTACATCCGTGCGAATCGGTAATGGTAAAGTTGGTGTAGGAACCAACTGCAACGCCAGTTGCCACGTTCCCAGTGGATGAGCCTCCATCCCAAGTTATTGTATACACGGGAGTACCTCCGGTTATATCGAAAGTTACTGAGCCGCTTGCTTGTCCGTTACACAATGGATTTTCAAGGCTTACAAATGTTGCAGTTAGAGGTGCGGGTTCAGCAATATCAACCTGTTGGTTGGGGAATACCGTTGAAATATTGTCTGTTATTGCTATCAGGTAGGAATCAGCAGGTAGGTTCTCGACGGTAAAGATATTACCTCCCTGGTCGATAACCGGAACCGGAGTCATGTCCGATAATCTTGTACACAGAACTGTAAATGGAGGGAATCCACCAGTTATGGTTATGGTGATTAACCCATCGGATAATCCATTACAGCTTACATCGTTTGAGGTAATATCGATATTGACACCACTAATAACCAAATCGCCTGTTTCTACGTTACAACCATTTACATCTGTTACTCTAACCCTGTAGGTTCCTGTACCTAGTCCGGTAAAATCACCTGTACCGTTTGAGATATTATTGGGGAGTAAAGTATAGGTTAGTGCACCAGTGCCACCTGTGGCTATTACATGTATTTCCCCATCGTTAGCTCCCGGAGTACTTTCTTGAACTACGTTTACATTAGTAATTACAAGCTGTGCAGGTTGAGTAACGGTAACCAGTTGCGATTGCGGACAGTTATTGATATCATTTACAACAACAACATAATCGTTTGCAGTGAGGTTGGTGAAAATATTTGATGGGTAGAAGGTTGTGCCACCATCAATTGAGTACTGCAACGGTGGCGTGCCTCCTGAAGCAATAATCTCGATACTACCGTTATTATCGCCATAGCATCCGGTAACATGGGTAACATTTATGTTATCGATACTGATAAGCGATGGAGAGTTAAGGGTGATAGGCCCTGTTGATACAGGTCCACAACTGTTTGCATCGGTAACATCTACGGTATAGGTACCAGCGCCTAACCCATTGAAAGTACCAGTTGTGTTAGTGATTGCCCCTGGGTTAAGCGTATAGGTCAAAGTACCTGTACCACCGCTGGCAACAACCGTTATGCTTCCAAATGAAGTGCAGGTAGGATCAACAGTGGTAATATTATCGATAGTTATAGCCGGAGGCTCACTGATGGTTGTGCTAGAGCTGGCCATACAGCCATTGTTGTCCATTACTTCAATAAGGTAGTTATTTGCAGCAAGGCCAGTAAATAATCCTGTACCCTGCCATGCTCCGCCATTGATACGGTATTGTATAGGAGCAACTCCGCCAGTAACTGTTACATTAATTTGACCATCTGATAGTCCATTACATGAAATGTTGGTAGTTGTAACGTTCAAAATTATTGGTGCGGGTTCATTTATAGTTACATCTTGCGATGTTGTACAAAGGTTGGCATCGCGCACTACAACATTGTAAATGCCACCGCTCAGGCCGGTCTTTAGGCTAAGGGCCTGCCATGTAGATCCACCATCGAACGAGTACTCGTAAGGTGGAGTCCCACCGGATGCAGTTACGTTAATTTCTCCGTTTCCATCGCCGTTACATACTAAATCAACAGTGGTGTAGGTGAACGTGAGTTGAGCAGGTTCAACAATGGTAAATGGTCCGGCAACAATGGGTCCGCAGCTATTAGCATCGTTAATTTCAACAGTGTAGGTACCTGCCGATAGATTTGTAAAGGTTCCTGTTCCATTTGTAGCCAAAACATTTGAACCAGCATCGAGCAGGGAATAGGTCAGAGGTGCTGTACCCCCTGAACCAGTTACGGAAATTGTACCATCGTTTGCTCCAAAGCATGTTATATCGGTAGCAGTTTGAGAACCTACTGATAATGGGGCTGGTTCAATTATAGTAAGGTCTTCTCCAATAGTTATACATCCATTAGCATCCTGAACAGCAGGGGTATAGGTTCCACCACCCAGTCCGGTAAATAGACCTGTTGCATTACCAAACGGTGCGCCTCCTGTAATACTGTAGTTGTAAGGAGCAGTACCGCCCGATGCAACAAGGGTAATTGTTCCATCGGATAGACCATTACAGGTGATATCGGTCTTTGTTCGGGTGGTAAAGAACAATGCAGGGGGTTGACCAACGGTAAAGTCCTGTGTTAGAATACAGCCATTGATGTCGCGAACATACATTGTGTAGTCCCCAGCAGTTAAACCGGTAAAGTTTCCGCTAGCAAAGTAGTTAATTCCATCAATTGAATATTCAAGAGCACCAGTACCTCCGCTAGCGATTGCATCAACCTCACCGTTGTTTCCACCAAAGCAAGTAACGTCGGTAACAGTGAGGGTGTTAATTACAATAGCAGGAGGACCTGTAATATCAGCAGGTTTAGTAACAATACACCCATTTGCATCGCGAACATAAACAGTGTAAGAACCAACCCCAACATTGAAAGTATAGGTTGTTGGGTAGAATGTAATCCCATCAATTGAAACCTGCTTTAATCCAGTACCTCCCGAAACGCCAGTAACCTTAATTGTTCCGTTTGTGTTGTACCAACAACCTGTTACGTTAGTGGTTTGAACCGTAAAGTTAATGGGCGAAGGTTGATTAATATAGATTGGGTTACCATTGTTTGCAGCAACAACGCAGCCATGCGAATCGCGAACCTTAATGTAGTAAGGGTTGGTTGGTCCGCCTGGTAGGTTTTCAAATACAGGGTTGGTACCCCAAACCTCGGGTTGATAGATTGAAAATTCGTAACCACTTCCAGATCCTCCCGCAACATTGCTAATAGTAATTTTACCTGTATTATCGCCGTAGCATGTAGTTATCTGTGTTATCTCATAGGTGAAAGAGATAGTGTTGGGATCAACCATTTCCACAGTTGTTGGCCAGGTTGCTGTACAGCCATTGGCATCGCGTACTACAATGTCGTAGTAGCCATCACCAACAGTAAAAGTGTTGCTTAGCTGGAAGTTTAATCCATTGTCGATGGAGTACTCCAGTGTACCGGTACCACCGCTGGCGGTAATGGTAATTGTTCCATCGGCGTAACCACTACATGAGATAGGCGTAGTAGTTACATCCGATATTACAATGGGAGCGGGTTCCGCAACATCGATATCTTCAGAATATGCGGGACATCCGTTTGCATCGGTTATATTCAGGGTATATGTTCCCGCAGCTAGGTTTGTAAAATCTGCTGGGGTTGGATGAGCTGGATTCTGTGTTCCAATTAGGCTTGCACCAAGGTAAAGGGTGTAAACGTAATTAGGCGTACCGCCATTTGCAAGTGCCTGGATTGACCCATTGGTATCACCTGAACACCCGCTAACAGGAACCACTGTTTTTGATGCAAGTCCAATGGCTGTGGGTTCAGTTAGCACAACGTTCCCCTGAGCCTGGCAGCCCAATGCATCGGTAACTGTAACAGTATAGGTAACGCCTGCGCTTAGGTTAGTGGCAGTTTGGTTGGTTTGAACGGGCGATGTGTCCCAGCTATAGCCGTAACCGGGTGTACCACCCGATACGTTTACAGTGGCCTGTCCGTTACTATATCCGTTACAGGTGGGGTCAGATGTTGTAAATCCATCAACCTTGAGTTCAGGGGCTACAGTAACCTGAACAACATTGCTGGGGTTGTTAACGCACGGTCCACTGTTCACTAACCTACGGAACCATGTGGTTTGGGTTAACGAACCGGGTTGGTAGTTAATACTGGTTGCGCCAGCAACATTGCTGAATGGACCTCCAGCGCCAACCGTACTACTTTGCCACTGGTAGGTGTAAGTTCCATTGCCACCTGTTGGGGTTAAACCGTCGAGTTGAGCGGGTGAGGTATTGTAACAAATGGTTTGATTGGCGCTAATAATATTATTCCCAATTGCCGGAAGAACGGTAATTGCCACTACGTTGCTAATGCTAACGCATGAGCCCGATGTTACTATCCTTCTGTACCATGTATTAGCCGTTAATGCAGGAGGCGAATAGTTTTGTGCAGTTGCTCCTACAATATTGTTGAATGGACCCGATACTCCTGTAGTGCTACGTTGCCACTGGTAAGAGTAAACACCGGAACCTCCTCCGGGAGCAGCTCCAGTAAGTTGAGCTGGAGTATCGTTATAGCATATGGTTTGGTCATTTCCAATTGTATTCCCAGTAATCTCAGGAATAATAGTTATGGTTACAGTGTTTGAGTTTGTAATGCCACATGTGTTTACTTCAACCCTACGGTAACAGCGGGTCTCGGTAAGACCAGCAGGCGGGTCGTAACTTGAACCGGTAGCACCGGTAATGGTAGTCCAGCCGCCCGCACAGTTCGATTGGTATTCCCATGTGTAAGTCCAGCTACCATCTCCACCTGAGGGTAAAGTAACGTTGTTAAGGGGTAGTGGGTCGCTGTTGTAGCATAGGGTTTGGTTACCGTCAATTGAACCAGCTGTTATATCGGGGTAAACCGTTACTGTTACCTCGTTGGAATATCCTGTACCGCAGCTGTTGGTTGCAACCCGACGGTAGGTTCGGGTTGTTGTTTGACCGGCAGGAATATCGTAGGTTAGGCTATTAACACCCAGCGAAGTCCATGGTCCAGCACCTTCCCTGTATTCCCAGTCGTAAGTCCATGCACCACTACCACCGCTTGGTGAGGTAACGTTAGTGAATGCATCGGGATCGCCATTGTAGCAAACTGGTGCAGGGGTACTAATTGTACCACCATCAACAGCTGGAGCAACGGTTACTGTTAGTGTATTGGAATATCCAGTACCACAGAGATTGGTTGCACCCCTACGGTAGCTTGTGGTTTGGGTAATGCCGGCTGGCGGGTCGTAGGTTAAACCGTTAGCCCCTGCAATGCTTGTCCAACCGCTTCCTGTATCCTGTTCCCAGAAGTATGTGAATGCCCCATTACCACCGCTTGCCGCTGAACTACTTGTAAATGCAGCAGGGTCGTCGCCATAACACACCGTTTGATCCGACGCAATTACTCCGCCATTGATATCGGCATAAATGGTTATGGTTACTGTATTTGAGTAAACTGTTCCGCAGTCGTTTGTTGCAACCCTACGGTAACAGCGGGTTTCGGTCTGGTTTGCAGGAGGATCGTAGGTTAAGCCTGTTTCTCCAGGTATAACAATCCAGGGACCTGCACAGTTGGACTGGTATTCCCAGCTGTAAGTCCAGGGGCCATTGCCACCTGAGGGGTCAACTGTGCTTGTAATAGCACTTGGGTCAGAGTTATAGCATAACGATTGATCACCTGCAATTGTACCTCCGTTCATTTGTGGGTAAACGGTAACGGTAATCTCGTTTGAGTATGCAAAACCACAGGCATTCTCTGCTTTTCTGCGGTATTGGGTAGTTTGTGTAATTCCAGCGGGAACATCGTAAGTTAAACCATTGGCACCGGCAATTGATGTCCATGATCCTGCGCCAACCTTTTGTTCCCAGCTATATGTCCAAGCACCAGTACCCCCTGCGGGAGACACTACATCGATAAATGCAGCGGGGTCGCCGCTGTAGCAAACACTTTGGTCGGAACCTATTGTTCCACCTGTAACCTGATCGTAAACGGTCACGGTTAGCTCGTTGGAGTAAGCTATTCCGCAAGTATTGTTAGCAACCCTTCGGTATTGAGTTGTTTGGGTTAAACCGGCAGGAACATCGTAGGTTAGCCCAGTTGCACCGCTAATGTCAGTCCAACTTCCAGCACCCACTTTTTCTTGCCATTGGTAGGTGAAAACGCCATCACCACCCGATGCCGGGGCGTCGTTATTGAAAGCTGCCGGGTCGCCTGCATAACAAATTGATTGGTTTGAACTAATACTACCGCCATTTAAATCGGCATATACGGTTACAGTGATAGTGTTAGAGTAAACGGTACCGCATCCGTTGGTTGCGGCTCTACGATAATCTGTGGTTTGTGTGAGTCCAGCAGGGACATCGTAAGTTAAACCGGTTGCCCCGGAAATATCGGTCCAGCTACCAGCACCCACTTTTTCTTGCCATTGATAGGTCCAGCTCCCATCTCCTCCTGTAGGTGAAGCGATATCGGTAAATGGGTCGGGATCGCCATTGTAACATATGGTTTGATCGCTACCAATTGTCCCCCCGTTGAGCTGGTCATAAACCAGCACTGTGGTTTGGGCGGAGTTGATACAACCGTTAGCATCCTGGACGGTTACGGTGTAATCGCCTGAATTATCAGGTGTGACGTTAGTTATGGATGGATTTTGGTCGGTAGAGCTGAAGGGTATCGTTGAGTTACTTGACCAGCTGTACGATACCATACCATTGGGAGCGGAGGAGAGGTTTATGGTTCCATTGTAGCAAGAAGGACCATCGTTACTTGCCGTAGCGTTTGGTAATGGATTTACTGTAATGTTAATGGCATTAGATAGCCTTGAGCACCCGGTAGTGGTTAATGTAACCCTTGCGCGGTATGAACCAGTTTGGGTTGCACTGTACTGATCGCTCGTAGCACCGCTAATATCAGCCCCGTCCTTACGCCATTGGTAAGCATAGTTCACGCCGGTAACGGCTTCAAGAAGCGCAGAGCCGCCCTGACAGAATGTAGTTGGGTCAGTGGTAGATATTGATGCAGTAGGTGATTGAAGAATTTCGATGCTAATATTATCAGAAGCAGTATTGGAACCCTCGTCCTCTACATCGCAAGTGAAATTATAGATGCCAGCAGGAGAATTGGTATTAAGAATGGCTACATCACCTGGAGGAACAATGGTAAGTACGTGTGTGTCACCTGACCAGGTGTAGGTATAATTACCAGGGTCGCCAACACCATTCTCTGTTTGAACAGTAAGAGTAAACGAACCGGAACCCTGACAGACCTGTGTTTGCCCACCCGATGGAACTATGGTTACGGTGAACTGTCCAAAAACTGGGGTAATTTCAAATGCCGATATTACAAGTAGCATGGCTGCTGCCTGTAATATCTTTCGGAAAGTATTATATGCTTTCATCTGCTTATATTTTTCACTCGTTAGAGTTTGATATTCTCAGTTTAAATATTTGTCAAAATATTACTGAATTTCAACAATGTTACTTGAGGCGGTACATCCATCGGGACTTGTGGTTAATACGTAGTATTTACCAGGTTGTTTTGCATTTTTAAATGCATCCTCGTTAACCATTTGGTTCCCGATGTAGTATTTAAGGCTGCAACCCGAAAAGTTCCCTTTAGTTTCAATTTCAACCTTGTTGTTTTTAAGCTTTAAAATTGGTTTAAAAATAGGATTAACACTTATTGTAACCGAGCTTGAAGCCTCATTACCCTCATTATCCTTTAGGAAAACTGTAAAAGTGTAAATGCCTTTGCTATTGGGCTTAAGAATAAGAATATTGCCAAGGTTTTTCTCAACAATCGATAAATCGCCTTCCCATTTGTAACTTATTCCTTCATCGGTACCCATATCGGTTTGGGCCACCAGGGTTATAGGTTGATTTGCACAAAAATTGGTTTTGTTATTTGGTGTAACTACTTTAACCGCTAAACCCTGAGCATTTAATAGGTTAATACTCAAAGTTAGTAATATTGTTATAGCTATGAAACTGATAAAGTTACGCATGATATAATTGTTTTATTAATGGAAACTATAAAAAACACTTAACCCAAATTTAATTCGAATGTAAAGCATTTTTTTGTTAAATCAACACGTAAAGTCAATAAAATTAATGTTTTAACGATAAAAAATATTTAATACATTGATAAACAAACAAATACGATATTTCCTTTCATTGGCGTTGATTGCAATGATGTTTCAACCCTATTACAAAACTATCAAAAAATCTGCCAAAACATTTAATAATCAGTAAAACAGCGATTAAGAATAAATAAGTCTTGATTTATGACCGAATTTGAACTTGGGAAAGGCAATTAATTGGTGTGCTTAAACTAGGACTTGAATGGGTTAGAACGGAATAAATCGGAATGTGAGGGAGATAGATGAAGTTCAAGTCCGTTATACGTGAGCCGTGAAACGTTAAAAGTTAAATGCTTGAATTTGAGTGGGAATGAGTGGGAATGAGTCGGAATATGAGGGAGTTAGAGGAAGTTAGATGAAGTTCAAGTCCGTGAAACGTGAGCCGTGAAACGTTAAAAAGTTAAATGCCTGAATTTGAGTGGGAATAAATCGGAATGAGCCGGAATGAGTCGGAATGTGAGGGAGTTAGAGGAATTTAGAGGAATTTAGATGAAGTTCAGGTCCGTTAAACGTGAGCCGTGAAATGTTAAAAGTTAAATGCATGAATTGGGATGGGAATGAGTCGGAATAGACAGAATATGAAAGAGATAGAGAAAGTTAGAGGGAAAATAAAAAGCATAATCAAAATATCATGGATTACAAATCGAGCTGAAAGAACGTAGTAAAATTTATTGAGAAAATTCGTCAATTAAATTTTTCAATTTACGAGTTTAAGTTTAAGATCCCCCTGTTTTTAAAATGGGAAAAACTCATTATTATTTCCAATGCAGAAATTGGTGTTTAGGATAAAATGAGATAATTTTAGGTTAGTCAATACTAGCAATATTAGGGCACCTCTTTACCAATAGATGCAGAATAAACCTGGAACCATTGCTGTGTGGTAAGTTTAGTTTTTAGCGCCAAAAAAGCATTCTTGATCCTTTCAAATTTTCCGCTACCTACTACAGGAATAATCCCTGCGGGGTGAGTGACGAGCCAGCTAATTGCTACCTGTTCGGGCAATAGGTTAGTTTCCTCCGAAATTTTGTGTATGGTCTTTGCAATACGTTTTTCGGTTTCAGATTTTGGATTGAGTATGCTTCCGCCACCTAAAGGCGACCAAGCCATAGGGATAATTCTTTTTTGCATCAGGTAATCCAGGTTACCATTGTGCAAATGCTCTAGCTGCAGTGGCGACACCTCAATTTGATTCACCTCCAGTGGGATATTAAGGAATGATTGCAATAGCTCTGTTTGATGTGGCAAAAAGTTCGAAACCCCAAAGTGCAAAACCTTTCCGGTACTTTTTAGATGGTTAAATGCTGTAGCTACCTCTTCAGGGTTAAGTAAGGGTGATGGCCTGTGAAGCAGTAAAAGATCGATACGGTCAGTTCTAAAATTCTTAAGCGATTGCTCTACCGAGCTAACAATATGATCATAGCTGTAATCGTAATGCTTTGTGGTTACATCGGGAAACCTTTCAGAAATAAGACGTATCCCACACTTAGTAACTATCTGAATTTGATTACGGACCTCGGGCTTAAGAGCCAGGGCATCGCCAAAAAGTTTTTCACAGGAGTAGTTGCCATAAATATCGGCACTATCAATTGTAGTAATACCTATATCGATGCATTGTTGGGTTAGGTAAAGGAGTTCATGCTGGCTCAAATTCCATTCGGGTAGTCGCCAGTGACCCCATACCAAAGGCGAAAGCGATATCCTGTCAGATCTCATTTTACAGCGATTAATCAATTTTATAGAACGATGATGCATCTTTAAGGTCAGCGGCAAGCTTTAACAGGTGCTCGGAATAGGTTCTAAGGTCGTTAGCTGTGTCGCTGGTGAACTTGCTAACATCTGAAAGTTTTTGCATGGAATCGCCTATCCGGTTTGTTTCCTGCTGTTGATCATCAAATTCAAACGAGAGCTGTTTGGCATGTTCGGCAATTCGCTTAACCTCATGGGCTAACTTTTCCATAACGTTACGAACCTCTTCCACTGTGGCAAGGCTTGAGTTTGCCAGATTTACTATGTCCTGTGCAGCCTGTTTCGACCGTTCGGCAAGCTTGCGCACCTCGCCAGCAACCACAGCAAAACCCCGTCCGTGCTCGCCAGCCCTTGCTGCCTCAACGGCAGCATTTAGTGCGAGAATGTTGGTTTGGAAAGCAATATCGTTTACAACCTGTATTCTATCGGCAACCATTTTCATTGCATCGAGCGCTTTTGCTGAGGTTTGGCTACCTTGCTTTATGGTATCAACAGCCTTGTTCGATATGTCGAGCTGTTCCTGAACCGACTTTGTGCTCTGCCCAATGGACTTAACCATTCGATGGATGGAGTCCGAAACCTCATCGGTGGTTAGGGTTAACTCGCCTACAGTAGAGGTGAGCGTTTCAGAGCTGGTGTTCATGGTTTTTCCGGTATCCATAATGCTTTCGGAAACCTGCCCTATTCCCCTGAACGTATCGCGTAACCTGGCAGCCATATCGGTAAGCGATTTCGAGAGCGTTCCAATCTCATCATCGGAATTATCGTTAAAAGCTGCTTGTAAGTTTCCTTTGCTAATTTCCTGAGCAAATTCAACCCCACGAGTTACACGTTTCGATATTTGATTGGAGATTATGCTTATTACCCCGCTAATCAGGATTAAACCGATAATTCCAATGATAATTAGAGAATATGTACGGGAACGCGATTCGGTTAAAACATCATCAATTATCACAATTACGCCTAGGCACCAGGGTGAGTCCGATCCTTTCATGGTAATGGGGTTAAAGTAGGCTACCACCTCCTTGCCTGTGTCGGAATGCTTGGCTGAAATTGTGAAGGCTTCGCCCCTGGCAATTTTATCGGAGATATGGTGAATACTATCCTCTTCGGCATTTATTTCCCTCATTGTTTTTCCCAAAACAGTTGTATCGGGGTGTGAAACGTAAACGCTGCCGTTGGATAGCAGGAAGGCATAGCTGTTTTTAAAAAGCTTTAGCTTATCAACACGTTCCTTGATTTCTGTCAGGGTAATGTCGCAGCCAACTGTACCCACTAGTTGGTTCCCATACGAGATTGGGCTTACCAGGCTGGTCATGGGAATTTTTACCCTATCGGCGTTGGTGTATTTCCAGTAGTAAGGCTCAAGAATGGTGTTGCCTTTTAAATTTTTTGTAACCCAGAGGCTTTTACTTGAGAGGTTCTCGAACGTAACGGTATCCTGCCGATATTTTAGAATATCGTCCTCCCAGTAAAATGTGCAACGCAAACGCCCCTTGCTTTTGCCGGTTCTGTCAATCTTGGACAAGTCCCAGTTTACCCAAAGCGATTTTATGTTATGATGCTCCTTAAGGACGTCGGAAACCATTCTGTTTTGCAGTTCAATCCAATCCTTTTGGTTTGTATTGTTGAATGCACGAAAAGCCTCGGCTAGTGTTTTTGTTATACTCAGTTCCTGGTTGAGTTGATCCTCGAAACTGCGGGCTGTTTCATTAACCAGCGTGTTAACATAGCTATGAGCATCCTTAAGGTTATCGTGCTGTATGCTCTTAATGATGAATACGAAAACTATCAGATATACAATGGCTGAGATGCCAACAAGGAGGAGAAGCATCTTGCTTTGTAAACGCCTTAAGTTTAATAATTTCATAGTCAATAATTTAATACCAGGTGAGATAGGTAAATATCCTTGGCAAAATAAATTTTTAACATAACTTAAGCAAACAAATCGATTTTTTTGTAATTTGTAAAATGCATTTATTGACAGATTAAGGAATCTATAAAGTTAATATTCAATGAAAAACAGACTAACCAATTTTACCATTTACTTGAGCATACTCTACACTGTTACGATGTTATCGTGTGGTAAAGCGTTGCCCACTAAGGAAAGTTTGAAATCCGAGATATTTGAGGTAGAATCACAGTTTTGTGATTATGTCAGGCAGCATGGTATTGCTGAAGGTTTTGCATTTTTTGCCGATGATTCGGCAACAATTCTTCGTGGCCGCGATAGCCTAATTAAAGGGAAAAATGCTATTTACCACTACTACTCAAACCCTCAGTACCTAGGGGCAAAAGTCGATTGGAAGCCTGATTTTGTAGAGGTTTCAAAAAGTGGCGACTTAGCTTACACTTATGGCCATTATACCTGGAAGGTTCCCAAAAGCAATGCCGACACATTGGTTGTTAAAGGAATTTTCCATACGGTATGGAAGCGCCAAACCGATGGAACATGGAAGTACGTTTGGGATTAATTATATTGAAAATTTTTAAAAGATATGGAACCCGAAAAACAGATTTGGCAATCGTCGAGCGGGAAAAACATTTTTGCATGGCAAATTAAACCCGTTGCTGCACCAAAGGCAATCATCCTAATTGTACATGGGCATGGAGAGCATTCGCTAAGGTATGTGCCCTGGGCAAAACGATTTGCATACCATGGCTTTTTAGTTCAGTCGTGGGACCACATTGGGCATGGCCAATCCGAAGGTAGAAGAGGGCATATCAAATACTTTGAGCAGCTGCTCTTTGAAATTGATTTGGCTATTACAAAAATTTCCCACGATTATCCAAAACTGCCAATAATACTTTACGGGCACAGCATGGGAGGAAACATTGCCCTGAACTATGCCATAAATAGACCAACCAAACTTGATCTATTGGTTGTAACCTCTCCTTGGTTAAAATTGGCAGTTCCTCCATCACCTGTAATGGAGGCTCTTAGTGAGTTCATGAATTTGGTTGCTCCATTTATTCAAATAAAATCGACCGTAAAGCCTGAGCAAATCTCCCAAATTCCTGAGGAGGTGGAGAAGTATGCAACCGATCCACTCAATCATGGGCTTATTACTCCTAGGCTTTATACATCAATCACAAGTTCCACCAAGTACATTTTTGGCAATGCCCAAAAGATTAGTATTCCTACTCTACTCATGCATGGCAGCGGCGATTCAATTACCTCGCATATAGCTACCAATGAGTTATCGCATAAAATTCCTAAGGCAACATACATTGAGTGGAGCGGATGTTACCATGAATTGCATCATGAGCGGGAAAGGGATGAGGTTTTCAATTCAATACTGAACTGGATTAATGAGCAGCTCTAAAATTGATTTCCGCACTGAGGTTACTGTAAGCGATTATCCTTTCCGTATTAGCTACCAAACACCTGTACTTTTCTGCGGTTCGTGCTTTGCCGAGAATATAGGTGGAATTATGCAAAGCTATAAAATGCCAGTACAGGTTAACCCGTTCGGGGTGGTTTACAATCCTTTATCGGTTGCAAAGGTGTTGAGGAACATTCTGCAAAATAAGCAGTATACTGGTAACGATTTAAATCACAGGAATGGCTTATGGTTCAGCTTTGATCACTACACCCGGTTCTCGTCCGAGAGTCAAGAAGAATGCCTGCTTAAAATTAATGATGCTTGCAGTAGCGCCCATGAATTCATTAAAAAGGCAAACTTGATAGCGGTAACATTTGGTACTGCACGGGTTTACAGGCTTGTAACAACGGGTCAGGTAGTGGCTAACTGTCATAAAATTCCTGCAAAGGAATTTACCCATACCCTGCTCTCAGTTGACGAGATTGTAACCGAGTGGTCGGAACTGATTGACGAGGTTTTGGCGGTAAGTCCGAACACTCGGTTTCTTTTTACAGTTAGTCCAATCAGGCACTGGAAGGATGGAGCAATTGGCAACCAGCTTAGTAAATCGACTCTTATTCTGGCTGTACACAGGTTAGTTGAAATCTATTCTGACAAAGCATTCTATTTCCCTGGATACGAAATCATGATGGATGATTTAAGGGACTACCGTTTTTACGATACGGATATGCTTCACCCATCGCAGCTTGCGGTCGATTACATCTGGCAAAAGTTCTCCGATGCTCTTATTGAGCGCCAGGCAATGCAAGTGACGGAAAAGGTTCATAGAATACAACAGGCCTTAAGCCATAGACCGGTTAATCCCAAATCCCAAGAATTTAAAAGGTTTGTAGATAAAATTTTGAATGAGGTAAATAGCATTCAAAAGCAATACCCCTTTCTTAACTTTTACGAAGAGGTAAACAAATTAAAAAGTTATATAGTATGATTTTATTCAAGAGTTTAAGAGTGTTGCTAAATGTTTTTCCCGTAACTGCCTGTTTGTTTTTTGCTGCTACTAATGCCTTTTCGCAGGATTCCACATGGGTTTGGCGTGAGAAGGGTAGCAGTAGCCTTAAGTTTTTTGGTTTAATAGCGTATCAGGAAGGGCGGGGTGAGCAGGGGTTTGGCATCCCTTTAGGCATAGGATTCCAAAAGCATTACCTAAACGGACGCTGGAGGGTAAATACCTCCATACAGGCAGCATCATACAGGACCTTTGCTATTACCGATGTCCCCGATAGCTACTACAGGGTAACTACTTTAGGCATATATTCAGATTTCGACATACTCAGGTATTACTCCTTTTCGGTTGTCCTTGGTGCCGGGGCTGGCCTATCGTATTCCCGAGGAATTACTTTAAGCTGGTGGAATGAGAATTTTGGTCAAACCATCCAAGATGAACCGTTCAATAGGTGGTACCCTTCAGTCTATTTAGCATACGGTATTCGCATAGCTCCTCGTAAAAGCAAGTATGCCGTTGAGATATTCCTGCCACCCGGAGGGCATGCCAACAAAAATTTCTACCTGTTACATGCCATCAGAGTAGGGGTTGACTATAAATTCTAGAGCGATTGTTCTTTCCAGTTCAGTAGGGTTTGAGCAGCACTGGCAATGTCGGGCCCAAAGGATACTATACCTTCTTCGTGCCCAGCCATAACAAGTATGCCCTTGCTTTTGAGGTCGGTTTGGCTGTAGAGCCTAATTACCTCCTTAGCCATTTCAGGGGTTCCATACTCTGCTTGTTTCCCTGTCTTAGGAACACGGCGCAGCAGTGCGCGCCACAGGTTTAGGTTGTGGATATGGATAACTGCACCAATTTTGGGATCGCAAAGATAAAGCACTGCGTGTGTCATCGATTCCGACGAAGCTATGACTGGGCCAGTAGCATCAACAGTATTCCTATGAATGTTAAACGAGGTAACCAGGGCAAAGTGCTGTTTGCCAATCTCGGCAAACCCACCCGTTCCACTACCGGTAATCAGAAACTCATTACCACTTGTCCGGCAGCTTAGGTTCCCGTAACCAATTCCCTTACTATCAACCCCCACAAATCCCTTTTTATATAAAACCTGACGCCAGTATATCAGTTCCTCAGTAAGGGGCGATTCAATAGGGTCGGTTTTTGTCCAGTTGCAGTTGAATTTGATTATACCGTCTTTCATGGGTTACGAAAATTCAATAAACTAAAAGTTTGGATTGGTTCTGGGATTAAGTAATTAGATAACAAAATTAAAAAGATCTACTAATAATTTGTTAACCAAGTATCGGGTAGAGTAAACAAACTAAATTTGAGAAAATAAAAGTTTGAGAAATTATTATGAGTAACAAAGAACTTATAAACTTAAGTATTTTCTGAAATTCTTGTCGTTGGTATGTCTTTCATTATATTAGAATTACATTATTTCCTAAGACTTAATATGAAGTTCCAAGCAATATGAGTCTTAAAAGGATGTTGAATTATTGCATTTGAACCTTTCAATAATTTTATCCCAATTTTCTTTAAATTCTTTAATGTGTTTTGGCTCAACAGTAAATCCTTCATAAGACTTACCTTGTTTATTTACTTCATCAATATATATTAAAACATTATTTTTAATATTAACCTTTCGAGTTGGGTGTTTTGATAAATATTCATTTCTAGCTTTTTGAATAACACTATTCCAATCATTTCGGTCTAGAATATAAAAGTCTGGTCGTTGTCTATCATGTATTTCCTCCATATCTACAAAAACAATAAATGAGTTATTATCATTAATACCTTTGCAATTAGGCCAAGCAGGGCCTTGTTTACACTTAACTTCAATTTTTAAAAGTGTATCTGAATCCTCAGAAAAGATTATTAAGTCTGTTCGTTTTTGATTTCCAAGTGTAAGTTGAGCATAAACATTTCGTTTGCCCAATTCTGCTGCAACATAATACTCTCCAGTTATTCCTAGAATTGATTTACTGACTTTCATTTTATTGTTATCTATTTAGGTTCATTAATAATTTAATGTTGTTTACCACGCCCTTCTCGGTAATAAAACCGCTTATCAGCCGGGCTGGTGTTATATCAAATCCGTAGTTTACAGCCGGGGTATTTTCTGGACAAATCAGCATATCGACTATATTCCCATTATACAAGCCCCTAACGTAGCGCACTTCGTTGCCCGATCGTTCCTCAATTGGGATTTTCCCTAGGCCTTCGGCTAGGGCGAAGTCGATGGTAGAGGTGGGTGCAGCTACGTAAAAGGGAATACCATTATCGTGTGCGGCGAGGGCTTTCAGGTAGGTGCCAATTTTATTGGCGGTGTCACCATTCGCGGCTATTCTATCGGCACCGGTAATCACCATGTCCACCATTTGATTTTGCATAAGGTGTCCACCAGTATTATCGGCTATCAGCGTATGTGGAACGCCCTCGTTAAGCAGTTCCCAAGTGGTAAGGGCTGCCCCTTGGTTCCGGGGGCGGGTTTCATCGACCCAAACATGCAGCTTAATACCTTTACGGTGTGCAAGGTATATGGGCGATAGGGCTGAACCGTAATCGGTAAAGGCAAGCCAACCGGCATTGCAATGGGTGAGGATATTGACAACACCGCCCTTTTTTCTCTCACTAATCTCTTCAATTAATGGCAACCCATGTAGGCCAATTAGCCGGCAGCTCTCAGCATCATGGTCGGCAAGCTGCTTTGCCGCATCAAGGGCTATGTGTGCCTTTTCTTCTAAAGTTAAACCGCTCGCAACCCTGGGACAAACTTTATCGATAGCCCATTTCAGGTTAACCGCGGTGGGTCGGGTGTTTAGAATTTCCGTAATGGCTCCATCAACAAATACCATCGGTTGGTTGGCCTGAAACGCATCGCGGTAAGCCAAGTACACACCAAATGCTCCAGCCACACCAATTAGGCCGGCTCCACGCAGGTGCATCTCCTTTATGGCTATGGCCATCTGCTTATAGGACGATATTGTTTCAATATGGAACTCATGTGGTAGATAGCGTTGGTCAATTATTTGAACATCGGGCAGTTGGCCCTCATCAACCCAAATGGTTCTGTAGTATTGGTCTGCTACACGCATTGTTTTTACTCAACTTAGTGTCAAAGGTAAAAAGCTGTTTGAAAAAATCAATGTAATTGTAGTCGGAAATGCTTTTTTTGACTGATTTGCATTAAATTTACTATGTTAAATTAAAAAGTCGTTCAGTTAATAAAAATAAACATGCCTTTTGTTATCCTGAGTGAAACGAAGGATCTCAGTCAATGCTAAAAGAGAAAAAGTGCATGGAGATGCTTCGTTGAAGTCTATCCCGATAAATCGGGACTCAGCATGACAATGGAGCAGAAGGGAAGTAAGGGTTTTTGTCATCCCGAGCAAAGTCGAGGGATCTCATCAAAGGACTGAAGAGAAAAAGAGTAAAGAGATGCTTCGGCGAGCTCAGCATGACAAATAATCTAACTACACGGCAATGATGTTTAATACTAATGTATATGCCTACAATTGGAATTATTGGCGGCTCCGGGCTCGATAACCCTGATATTATTAAAGATGCCACCACGCTTAGGGTAGATACCCCCTACGGGAATCCATCGTCGCTGCTGAGGGTTGGGACTATTGGCAGTAACAGGGTGATTATTATTGCCCGCCATGGACATAGCCATGAGTATAGCCCAACTGAGGTAAACTACCGGGCAAATATTTACGCGCTCAAGCATCAGGGTGCCGATTGCATTATAGCCACTACTGCTTGCGGAAGTTTACGAGCAGAGATTGAACGGGGTGACTTTGTTTTACTTGACCAGTTCATTGATTTTACCCGAAAGCGCATTAATACTTACCATGAATCCTTTGCCAGTGGTGCGGTTCATACCCCCATGGCCGATCCCTTCGACTCGGCATTGCGTGCCCATATCCTTGATTGTGCCGGCAGGGTAGGGGTTAAGTGTCATCCACGGGGAACCGTGGTAACCATTGAGGGGCCGCGCTTTTCCACCCGTGCCGAATCAATGATGTTTCGCAGCTGGGGAGCCGATGTAATTAACATGTCGGTTGCCACCGAGGTGGCCCTGGCCAACGAGCTGGCCATTCCCTATGCTGCCATTGCCATGAGCACCGATTACGATTGCTGGAAAACCGATGAACCACCCGTGAGCTGGGAGAAGATAGTTCGCATTTTTGAACAAAATGCTCAACGCATGATTGCGCTACTACGCATGGTAGTTGAAACCTTAAAGTAAAGCCCATGTTTACAATTCGAAAGGCAACACCTGCCGATATAGAACCGGTTTACCAGCTAATTTGCGACCTTGAGGGTGAGAGCCTCAATTACTCATACTTTGCTGAGAATTACCGAAGGAATCTTGAAGATAGCACGGTGCATTACTGGGTAGCCTGCCATGGCGAAAAGGTTATAGGTTTCTTGAGCATGCATGTTCAGCGTATTCTGCATCACGTGAGGTTAACCTGTGAGCTCCAGGAGCTAAACGTTTTGCCCGGGTATCGCTCGCAGGGGGTTGGCAGCATGCTGAAGGAGCAAGCGGAGAAACTTGCCAAAGACCTCGGTCTTGAAGAGGTTGAACTTACCACCCGAAATTACAGGGTGCGAACACAGGAATTTTACAAACGGTTGGGATACGAGCAAACACATCTCAAGTATGTGAAAAAGCTTTAGAGAGCAATATTAGCCATGGATACATTGCTTATGCACAACATCTTGTTAGGCCGTTTTAGTTACATTCAATTAAACTGTTACTATCTCTGAACCGTTACTAAAATTCTATATATTAAAAATTGCATGGTAAAATAATCTATATACTGCAAATCAAATTTGACAAAACTCAATGAACTTTAAAAAGCGTGGAATATTTTTCTGTGGAAATGCTTTAAGTCAACCCGCAAATTGTCCAATATTTTTTTGGCTGTGACAATTGTTTACCTATATTTGTTCAAGCATTTTAGCAGGTAAGAGGTTGGAAACTAAACAGCAATAAACCAAAACACAATATATCGTAAAATGCTTAACATTGTTTTATTTGGCCCCCCGGGCGCAGGCAAGGGCACTCAATCCCAAAAAATAATTGAGAAATACAAGCTGCAGCATCTGGCTACTGGCGATATGCTTAGGGCTGCAATACGTGAACAATCGCCAATTGGAGTAGAGGCTCAAAAGTATATCGATAAAGGGCAGCTGGTTCCCGATGAGATGGTAATCAATTTGATTACCGGAGAACTCGATAACCACCACGATGTTCCGGGCTTTGTTTTCGATGGATTTCCCCGAACTACCGTACAGGCCAAGAAACTCGACGAAATGCTCGATGCCAAAAAAGCTCCCATTACCATAATGTTAGCCTTGGAGGTTGAGTACGATCAGCTTTTAGCTCGCCTGCTAAACCGGGGAAAAATGAGCGACCGCAGCGATGACCAGGACGAAGGTATTATCCGTGGCCGGCTCGATATCTACAACAAAACAACCCTGCCGGTAATGGATTACTACAAGGCGCAGGGCAAGTACCGTGGCGTTAACGGAATGGGTACTATCGATGAAATATTTGAGCGAATTTGCCAGGTGATTGACAGTAGCCGGTAACAAAGCCTAATTAATACATCAAGGCCATCGAGGTAGTCGATGGCCTTTCTTGTTCCATATAATAATAAACTGTAAGCACCCCCGTCATTGAATTTCTTTTTAGAGAGATTTTATTACTGGCATTTACCTTAGGCTATCTGGGAATATTTACTCCCACTCAAGATTGACTAAGGTTTTAGTATGACATTTGGATACTATAGGAGTAAAGGTTCTAAAATCCAGAGATATTTAAAAATGACAAATTAAACTCTGAAATTTAAATAAAAGTCCGTTTGATGTACATTAAATATTTTTTTATTTGTTTGTAATTGACCTGGCAGTTATTAAACCTATACACCTAAATCAGTTGCATAGGGATGATTTTTTAGGATAAATAAACGACATAACACCAAACAATGAAAAAAAGGGTAAGACAACCTTTGCTGCAAGTTGACTGTAAAAAACAAATGAAACCCCTCCACACAAAAATGCAATACTATGATTGTCCATTCTGCAACCGTCCCTTCGCTGCTACACACTTGCTCTTTTCGCCCACCCGCTAAATCTGCAATTGATTAAATCGGCAATAATTGCTATTTTTGAACACAGCTGTCCAAAATAATTTAAAATCAAAAAATGCCTATCAGTTAATCAGGCAGTTAGGATTCAAAAGCAACCATTTTAAAATTAAACCCTACCCTGCAAAAAGCTTTAGCTGTACCGCATCCTCCTTTCTGGGACGGACAAAGGGCTGGTTTAGCCATTCCCACAGGTTAATCTTCACGAATAGGTTCAACCGGACAAAGCTAACCAGGTTCGACATGTGCCACTGGTACTTGGCCTTGGCTTTCAGGAATGTGAGCAGCAGTATAGTGATCAGCGCCGTCCAGATCTGGATCTGCACAGCGTTCTCGGATGTGCCCACAAACGACTTAATCCTAAGGTTCTGCTTGATTAGCTTGAAGAACGACTCGATGTGCCACCGTTCCCTGTAGATGCGTGCCACGGTGGTTGCTGTCCAGGAACGGTTGTTGGTAATGAAGACCAGCTCGTTCTTATTGACCTCGTCCCAGTACCTCACCCGGCGGAGCAGCCTGGGGTAATCGTGCTGGCTTTTTACCCCGGAAAGGCGTATGTTGGAGTCCTGCAGCACATTCCTATCCCTTTCCCCCGACACGTCAAAGTCCTCGACCAGCTCGTAGTCCAGGTTATCCTTGGAGCGGGTGACGAACCAGGTGTTCATGCTGTCCAGCTTGTTCCACCAGGAAAAGTCGTAGTAGCCCATATCGAATACCAAAATGCTACCCGAGGGCAAGCTCATGCCCCTGGCGGCGGTAATGTCGGCCACGCTGCCCCGGGTCAGGTCGGCAAAGGCCGGAAGGCATCCCTCGTAGTCCAGCAGCAGGTGCAGCTTGACAGCGCCCTTGCGCGTCCTGAACTTCGCCCAGTCGTACAGCGACAGCGATATGACGCTGGCGTCCAACAGGTAAACCTTTCGCCGTATCTGGCGCAGGGCCGGCTTGGCAAACCTGAAATGCGCCCTGAAATGCGCCGCCAGGGCGTAGTAAAACTCTTCGAATAGCTTGCTGGGCCGCCTCCCGTTAATGTAGGATATGCTCGACTTGGATGGGGCCTGCGTGCAGCCCAGGTGGACTATGTTACCCGTTATGCTCCTTAAGCCGTTCGAGATATCCCGTACCGAGCTAAGCTGCCCCAGGTGGCAAAACACCATGCTGATGAGGTGTGTCCAGCTATCAATCCCCTTACTGTACTTGTCCCCGTTGTACCTCTTTACGATATCGGAGAATATATGTCGGGGTATAAGGCTGGTGATTTGGGAAAAAAGTGTTAACTTTACCATGGGAGTTGGTTTTTTTGGTCAATGTAAAACTATCCCTTAACGGGGATATTTCCAACTCCCATTTTTTAGCTACTAAATTCTATTTTGGACGGATGTGATTTTTGAATAAAATATTCTTGCTATGTATCTGACGAATAGAGCATATATAAAACCCGATATGAAAATGTCGGATTTGATAGTCGAAAACCCGAGGCTATTAATTCTTTTGGAACATTTCAATTTAGATTTTGTGGTAAGCGACAAAACAGTTTCTCTGCTATGTGACGAGAATTCAATACCTCTTCAACTATTTCTACTCTTTGGAAATCTTTACAATGGTTATCAACCAGAAGTGAGTCATATAGGTTCGCCTGAAGACATAAAAACCATTATTATGTTTCTAAGAAACAGTCACATATACTATAAAGAAGAAAAATACCCTGAAATACTTAGTTACATTAAACAGATTCAAGATAAAACGCATAATAGTGAGATTAAACTTATTGAGAACTTTTTTAAAGACTACTTTACCGAAGTGCTCGAACATCTGGATTATGAAGAGACAATAGCCTTTCCTTACATTGTTAATCTTGTTGAGCAAAAGGGTAAGCAAGTAAATTCAGATTTTTCAGCAAATGAATATCGAGAACACCATACTGACATTGAAACAAAACTTACCGACCTGAAAAACCTGCTATTAAAACACATAAAGATTTCAAACGAGCTGCCCTTAAGAAGAAAATTGTTCCTTTCATTGTTTGAGCTAGATTTTGATTTACAGTTACACGCAATGATTGAAGAATCAATTCTACTGCCAATAGTTGCCGATATTGAAAGTACTATGAGAAATGAGTAGGGCTAAAATAAATATTGCTATTTTAGAATCTTCTTCAATTGTTTTTGAAGGCATAGTTTCTTTACTTTCGAAAACCGATAGCAATTATAACTACTATCATTGTAATAGTATTGAAGCACTTAACCACTATTGTTTTAAACACAAAATCGACATAGCTATTGTTAACCCTCTTCTTTTGGTCAATATTCAGGATGATTTCAACAGGTTCAGAAGAGAACATAGTGATATTTACCTATTGGGTATTGTATATTCTGTCTTTGATAGGGCAACATTAGATATTTTTGACGAGATAATTCAAATTACCGACAAAACAGGTGATGTTATCGCAAAGTTACATAATGGAAAAGGTAGCAAGAAAGAGTCAATTAATATTCGTGAAGAGTTGACTGCAAGAGAAATTGATATACTGGTTCAACTACTCAAAGGCCTTTCAAATAAAGAAATTGCCGAAGAATTAAACATCAGTATCCATACCGTTATTAGCCACAGAAAAAACATTGTCGAAAAAACTGGCATCAAGAGTTTGCCCGGTCTTACAATTTATGCCATATCAAAAAAAATCATTCCTCCAGGTTACTAATCTATCCCTACAAAAGGGGATAAGATGCCATCAAAAACCCAACTAATAGCTATTACACAGGCGTTGCTTTGTTAGTTACTTTGCCATCTGTTAAATCACTAAAACTTGATGGTAAAATGAGGAAGATTCTTTTAGCAATGGTAGGTGCATTATTAGTATCCCAAACCTACTCACAGGACAAGTGCCAAATTAAAGGAAATATTGTTGACCAAAATGGTGAAGCATTACAATTTGCAACTGTACAGATTATAAATATATCAAATGGAGTTGTGAAGGGCGTTGTTACGGATAGTTACGGCTATTTCTGTGATGAAAATATGGTAAAGGGTAGGTATAAAATAAAGATTACGTACATAGGCTTTGAAACTTTTGAAAGTGATGTTTTTGAAATAAAGAATGGCGATACATATACCTTTAATGACATTAGCCTTGTATCAAACAATACGCAACTTTCCGAGGTAATCGTTATTGGAAGTGCCATTGTTAGCGAAATAAAACCTACTACGATTAAGTACAAAGCCAATGCGTTGGTTTCCCAGCAGGGTGGGAGTGTTGGTGATATTCTTAAGAATATGCCTTCAGTATCGATGGGTGGTAGCCCAGGGCACAACCGCGACATACGGTTTCGTGGTTTGGGTAATGCCTATACAAAAGTGCTAATCAATGGCAAAGAATCAGGATTAAAAGGGAATAATCTAGAAACGGTTCTCGACCAAATTCCTGCTAGTAGTATTGAGAGCATTGAGATTCTCTCTGTGCCAAGTGCAGAATATAGCTCGGAAGGGATAAATGGGATTGTAAACATAACACTCAAAGAGAATAAATTTTATGGGACTTCAGGAAGCGCACAGATACTTGCAGGGAATTTCAACGGGCTGCAAGGAGAGGTGGGTTTAAGCCACAAAACATCTAAGTATTCCATATTTGGACAGTACGATTTTCAGCAACGAACTTTGCCCAAGGAGAAAACGGAATTTAAAACCAATTTTAATAATGTTAACATTACTGGTTACGATGAAAAAGTGGAGTTTGAAGAAAAATCTTTCAATAATCACTTCCTTAGAACAGGCTTTGAATTCAACCCATTACCAAAAACATTCTTTAGAGCTGAATATATCTATGGTTATCAACTGGAGGAAAAGAGCAAGAACACAATAATAACTAAACAAAATGCCGATGGGTCTTTTAAATCAGCACAGCAAGAAAAAAAGCCTGAATTAAATCCAAACACTTATCAACAAATAGTTACATCCATTGTTCATACCTGGAAGAACCGCTCAGTGAAAGCAGATTTCTCGTATATGAACAGCCTTCAAAAGTTAGAGGATTATAAAAGTCTTTACAACATAGATGAAACTGGACGTTTGCTTGATTTTCAACCTAAACTTGAAAACAAAAATGAATCGAAAATGGTAGATGATTATAATTGGAATGTATCAATTAACGACATTAAAATTTATGATCATAATATCAAACTAGGCTATTCAGGGAAGTATGAGGTAAGCGATTTCAGGTTGTCGGTTGATAAATACAACTATAGCGATACGCTTTGGATTACCCAAGCAAGTGGATTCGACAATTTTAATCTAACATACGAAAACCACGCCTTCTTTATTAGTGACGAGTTCAGCTTTGATTTCTTACGCGCTAAAGCAGGGCTAAGGTACGAGTATTCTGAGCTTGTTGGACATGCAGAGGGGAATGTTTATAACGGCAAAGGGGCAAATAATATTCTGCTCCCAAACCTATCACTTACACTAAATATTGATAAAACCCAGTACTTTAGCGTAAACTTCGGAAGGCGTATTCGCCGCCCAGGGTATAAAGACTTAAATCCTTACCTAGAAGAAAAGAACCCTGGTGAGTTCAAGCAAGGTAATCCTGACCTTATGCCCGAGACGGCTTGGGCTTACGAGGTTGGATATTTTAAAAACTTCAAACGTTTCAATTTTGGGACAAATGTGTTTTACCGTGATATAAACGACGTTATTCAAAAGAATATCACCGAAGACAACCTTGGAAATAGAACAGAAACGCCACAAAATACTGGACACGCAAAGTTAATGGGAGTTGAATTTATGAGTGCAGTTAAACCCTTTCGTTTCTGGGAATTCAATGCAAACTACTCAATTTTCCATTCTGAAATAACCTCTGGCGAGTATCAGGGTGATGCGTTGAAAGACCAGTTTAAGTGGTCGGCCAAGGTTATCAACGATTTTAAATTACCATACAGCACAAAGATTCAGTTTGCATTTAACGCAATAGGCCCAAAAATATCTAATGAGAAAGAAGAGAATACCATCTGGTTTGCTGATTTGGGGATAGAAAAAAACATAACCGATAAAGGGTCTATCATATTTAGAGTCAGTGATTTGTTAAACAGCTTAGAAAAAGAGAAAATTGAAATTACCGACAAGTCAACTACTCGTGCCATTGAAACAACCGAAGGTAGAATTTTTATGTTAGGTTTAAAGTATAATTTTTAATTTCAAAAATGAGAAGAATTGCATATTATTTCCGAAAATGGCATAGCTGGATTGGAGTTGTTTTCACCTTACCCTTAATAATTATTTCAATAACTGGGATTATCCTTGCTTTTCAGGATAGTTTTAAAAACACATCCAAAGAGCCGCAGATTAATGTTAAGTGGCTACCTGGCTATTCCGAAAAAGCATTAAGAAATGAATTTGAGAATAAGATTAATGAAGTTTTTTCTATTGCTATTTCAAAAGATTCAACCTATTATTATGGGACTGGAGCTGGTGTGTTTTACAACAAAAACGACAGCACTGGATTTTTTTCTAAACTTGCAGGGTTAGAAATCCGTTGTGTTGTTGTTGGTGATTTGTTCTTGTTTGCTGGGGGGAAGCAAGGGCTTTTCAGGGTACAATTATTTGATCAAAGTGTAACAACAATTTTAAGCAAAGACATTCATTCCATTTGTCTTACCAATGATTCAACATTAATAGTATCGGATAAAAAAAATTTATACGTTTCGAATGATTATGGCTCTTTCTGGAAGAATATTAAATTCAGCAAAGCCTTTGATAGCAAACAATTCAAAACAGAGAATCCAAAAATGTACAAAATACCGTTGCATAAATTAAACTTAGATTTACACACAGGAAAAGCGTTTTTTGGCAAAAAATTTGACTGGTTATGGATTGTATTTGTTAGTTTGAGTTTATTATTTCTAACCCTCACAGGTCTTTATATGTGGATAAAGAAAAAGACAAGAATGAAAATAAAAACTTAGCACTATCCATCCCTTCGCTTTCAGGCACTTTGGCAAAACTCACATAGCCATACTACAAGCCTACATAGCCAAATATCCTTTCTACCCATCCCGAACAGGGAAGAATGATACGGTATGACTGTGCAGCAAAGGTTGATACAAAATGAAACCACAAGGAAATAATTAATTACCATGTGTTAAAAAGGTTGAACTTCAGAGCGATTTCGTACACAGGGTCTTTTTCATTGGGGGTCAAAAACGTAACACGCTCTCCCACATTCCCCCTCCACCCAGCCATTGGCGGTCAGCCTAAATGACGACAAATGGACAAAGTGGTACTATTATGGAAAGAATATACACTTGTTCGCACGCATCGGGGGACGCGTGCGCTCTTTTAATACTGTATCATTTATGATGTGCCCCCATGTGTTATTGTATTCCATGTGAGTTTTTTCAAAGTCGACCGTCCATTTTAGTTGGTTGCACCTCCAAAGGCAAGTTTGAGCGTAACCTAACATTGCGCCTTGGCCGGTATAGATGAAAAACTGATCGAAAGCACGAGCGAGAAATTTTTTTTACTAGATTTGCTGAAATTTTTGGGAGGGTTTTGTATACATCGCACGCATATTGTGGCTCGCACCAACGTGGGTATGAATTTTGTAAAATTGATTATAATGTTAATACATTTAACCAATCTAATTTATACGAAATATGAAGCCAAAGTTTACTGAAATTCTGCTAGTGTTAGGTTTAGTTTTAGCAGGAATTCTTAAAGGTATTACCAGCAGCGCTACGTTCCTACTAGTAATTATCTTTCTTTCAATTCTACTGTCTGGTTACTATTTATTCTTCTACAGGAATAACATAAGCGGCGATAGTAAATTATTAAACATAACAACCCGCTGGGCGCTTTCATTATTCCCCATTGCGTTTGTAATAACATTTTTCACCCCTAATACAGGCAGGATTTTGAGTTTGCTTTACTTTGCCTTTTGCATTATAATAACCATTTTAAAATCCCGAAACAAAACATCCGACAGATATGAGCTGATTAGAATGTACTTGCTATTAACCATTTTAACATGTACAGGTCTATCGTTCCCTTAATTTTATGGTCAATTTCAACTAAATTGGGATAATTGAACAACCCGATTTTTGTTAAATAAGTTTTCGGTGTTCTACTGTTCGTGCGCATTGGGGGAAGCGTGCGCTCTTTTCAATACTGTATCATTTATGCTATGACAACCCGTTCGCGCGGAATAGAATTCCATGCGATGGTTGTTTTGCTATTAGCCAGTATCATTTTTTTGTTCTGCTTTCCCATTCCACCTTTTTAAAGTAACTTTGCGGGTAGTTTATTGCAGGACATGTCAAACTCGAACTTTGTAGATTACGTTAAGATATTTTGCCGTTCGGGCAAGGGTGGTGCGGGGAGCATACACTTCCGCAGGGAGAAGTTTGTCCCCAAAGGCGGCCCCGATGGTGGCGATGGTGGCCGCGGAGGCCATATTTACCTGAAGGGGAACAGCCAGCTATGGACTTTACTTCATCTGAAATATCAACGTCATATTTTTGCAGGCGATGGTGAATCGGGGAGTGGTGCCCGTTGTACGGGTAAGGATGGCGAGGATGTTTACATTGAGGTGCCCATTGGCACCATTGCCCGCGATGCCGAAACCAATGAGATGATTGCTGAAATTGCCGAGCACGGCCAGGTAGAGATGATTTTGAAGGGTGGGCGCGGAGGTTTGGGTAACTGGAACTTTCGGACGGCAACCCTGCAAACCCCGCGGTTTGCTCAACCCGGCGAACCCGCACAGGAGGGCTACGTTATCCTGGAATTAAAAATACTGGCCGATGTGGGACTGGTTGGTTTCCCAAATGCCGGTAAATCGACATTGCTGTCGGTGGTGAGTGCGGCCAAACCCAAAATTGCCGACTACCCTTTTACTACCTTGGTACCAAACCTTGGAATTGTTCGATACCGCGACGATAGGTCGTTTGTAATGGCCGATATCCCTGGTATTATTGAAGGTGCCCATGAGGGGAAAGGGTTAGGACTTCGCTTTTTACGCCACATTGAGCGCAACTCCATGCTACTCTTCATGGTGCCAGCCGATTCCGACGATATTTACGGGCAATACCAAATACTGGTGAACGAACTAAAAATGTACAACCCGGAACTGCTCGATAAGAAAAGGGCTCTTGCCATCACTAAATGCGACCTGGTGGACGAACAGGCTAAAAAGAAAATTTCAAAGCATCTGCCCGAAATACCTGCTGTGTTTATCTCGTCGGTAACCGGCGAGGGTATTGAGCGGTTAAAGGATGTGCTTTGGGATAACCTAAACCAACAGTAATTATGATTGATTACCTGGTAAAACTCGACACCGACCTATTTCTCTTCCTTAACGGGTTGCACAGCCCTTTCTGGGATAGTGTTATGCTTTTTGCATCGGGAAAGCTCACATGGTTACCGTTTTACCTGTTGTTAATCTACTTCATTGCCCGAAAGCATAAGTGGAAAACCCTTTGGTGGCTGCTGGCAATTGCAGTTGTTGTTCTTGTAGCCGACCAGCTCTCAGTACATCTCTTTAAAAATGTTTTTCAAAGGTTAAGGCCATGCCACAACCCCGATTTAAGTGGTGTAATCCATCTTGTGGGTAGATGTGGGGGTAAGTTTGGTTTTGTTTCGTCGCACGCAGCCAATACATTTGGTGTTGCAGTCTTTTTGAGTATGCTATACAGGAACCGTTGGGCAGGAGTTGGTTTGCTCATTTGGGCAGCGTTTGTTTCGTATAGCCGTATATACCTTGGGGTGCATTACCCTGCCGATGTAATTGTAGGTGCATTACTTGGCAGCGTAGTGGGTTTTGCATTATGGAAACCAGCAACCTGGTTGATGGAGCGATATACCAAAAGCTAAAATTTGAATGAATTAATTTTGTATATGAACAGAATAACCCGCGTTATAAGACATATTCCCAATGGAATTACTCTGCTAAACCTATTTTCGGGTAGCCTTTCAATTGTGGCAGCATTCGAAGGTCGACTGGAACTTGCTGGTTTGCTCATCATAATTTCCGGTGTTCTTGATTTCCTGGATGGTTTTACGGCAAGGTTGATTGGTGCTTATACCCAGCTAGGCAAGGAACTTGACTCGCTTTCGGATGTGGTTAGCTTTGGGGTTGCGCCAGCCGTAATTCTTTATCACATGCTTCGCCAGAGCATTGGAATTAGTGATTGTCATGGCATTTTTGAGGGGCACTTTGTATTAGTAATTCCTTTTCTTGTGGCTGTATTTTCATCGCTTCGTCTTGGTTTATTCAATATTGATGAGCGACAAACAAGTTCGTTTATTGGATTGCCAACACCAGCAAATGCTTTTCTGATAATTGGATTGGTTTTTGGCGCAAACAGTAGCTGGAGTGGTTTGTTTAACCCAATTGTTGGTTCGCCAGTAGTCCTGATTGTTCTAGCAATTATATCCTCGTTTTTGATGGTTTGTGAATTACCCATGTTCTCACTTAAAATCAAGTCGTTAAAACCATCGGTAGCCTACAAACAGCTTACCTTTCTAGCTGGAGCTGTTGTATTTATTGCCATTTTTCAAAAGGCAGCACTTTCAATTATCATTGCTTGGTATATCGTTCTATCAACTATCTACTATTTATGGGATAAGTTGATAAATAAAGATTTTCAGAGCTGATTAATGCAAATTTTGGCTAATTTTGTCCGAAGTAAAATCGATATAAAATGAAGTTTTTAGCAGAAATCAATGTGATGCCGCTTAAGGCTCTGCTCGACCCCCAGGGGAAGGCAGTTAATGCAACCCTACATGGGATTGGGTTCAAGGAAGTATCCAATGTTCGAATTGGGAAGCACATCAACCTTGAAATTGAAGCAGCAAACCGTGAGGTGGCCATGGAAAAGGTAACCGAAATATGCTCAAAGGTGCTCTCGAACCCAGTAATGGAAGGGTACGATTTTAAGCTAACCGAGATAACCGAATAGGGCTTACTCGCCGTTGGTTAAACGGTTGCCACGTAATATTTCGGCCTGTTTCTTTATGGATTCCTTGTGAACCAGCTGAAGCAGGCTTTTTATATACTCTTCATCGAGCCCCAAACGCTTCCCGCACTCAATGCGCGACTCAAGAATTTTTTCCCACCTGCGTAGCTGAAAAATTGTAACGTTATTAGTCCGTTTATACTCACCAATCTGCTCAACCAGCCGCATACGGTTAGCTAACAATTCAATAATTTGCTGGTCAATGGAGTCTATCTTGTTGCGAACCTGTTCAAGGAAGTTGGCAAACTCGTTATTAACCGATGTGTTCTGATGGAAAGTTAATTCCGAAAGCATATTTGTAAAGGCATCGGGAGTAAGCTGCTGACGGGCATCGCTAAGGGCAATTGCTGGGTTGGGGTGAACCTCGACCATTAGCCCATCCATGGACAGGTCGAGTGCATGCTGAGCAATTTCGGGTACAAGGTTAGCCGCTCCTGCAATATGGCTGGGATCGCAAATAATGGGTAGGCTGGGTATACGACTTTTAAGGTCGATGGCAAGCTCCCACTTGGGGATGTTGCGTAAGCGTGAACGTTCGTATGGATGAAAACCCCTGTGTATGGCAGCTAGGCGTGTGATGCCTGAACGCCAAAGGCGTTCAAGGGTTCCAATCCATAGTTCAAGGTCAGGAGTAATGGGATTTTTTACCAGTACCGGGATGCTGGTTCCGGCAAGTACCGAGGCCAGCTGCTCAACCAGAAATGGGTTTGTGGTTGTGCGTGCACCCACCCAAACCATATCAATTCCATACTTAAGTGCCAGTTCCAAGTGCTGAGGCATAGCCACCTCTGTGGCAACGGCCAAGCCAGTTTCATCTTTTACACGTTTAAGCCACTGCAAACCCTTTTCGCCGGCACCCTCAAAGCCTCCCGGGCGGGTTCGTGGTTTCCATATACCAGCACGGAAAACCCTAACGTTCCCATTGCGGGCAAGCGCATGGGCCGCTGTAAGCACCTGCTCCTCGCTCTCGGCACTGCATGGCCCGGCAATAATTAGGGGGTAATTTAGGTTTAATCCCCACTCGGTTAAGGGCGATATTTCAATTCTGGGTTCCAATTCAGTTTTAGTATTCAAGCAGCAAAGTTAACCACAAAATTTATGTTTTGTTTACAAAACATCGTATTGCCCACCGTAACGTTCTGCAAGGTCGGTAGATGAATTACTCAGCCGGATTGAGAAAATGGATTTAAGTAAAGCTTTATGCCAACCTGTTCGTTTTAAGAATTGCCTGTAGGTTTCGGTTTTCCATCTGAAATTGTTGTCAACCACAACTTGTGGCGATACATACTTGTATGTTTGTGCAATTACTGGATTACTTTTTTGTTGACTACTAGGATTTTGTGTATTAGCAAGTAAAGTGATGCCATGTTTTTTGCACGTAGTGCGCAGCGATTCAATTACACGGTTATACAATGATATGCTCTCGCCGCTAAACGGCTTAAAATAGGCACCTCCAATTTCCATTATTGGTCTAACCTGAAGGGTATCAATAGGGTAGCTCCCAAACACATCAAAAAATTGCTCCAGCTCTTGAATGTTATCAGGATTAGCCGTAAAGTTCATACGTATTGAAAAAGCAATTTTACTATCATCCTTAAGGGTTTTAATATTTTCAAGAAGGCCTATAAGTTTTTCCCATTTGGCGCCCACCATAAAGTTTTCATAGGTTTCCTTTTGCGTAGCATGAACCGAGAGTGTAAGCTCATTTAACCCAGCACTGCTAAGGGTTATCAGGTCGTTTTTTGAAAGCAGCTGCCCGTTAGTAACAATTCCAACGTGGGGAACATTATGCCTTTTGGCCAACTCAACTATATAGATAAAATCAGGATGAATGGTAGGCTCGGCACCGCATCCAACCATTACCTGTAGGGCATTACCAAACAGATTTTTTGCCAGTAGCTCAAGCTCTACTTTTGAAAATGTTTTGGGTTGCGCTTTCCTACTTTTACTGAAGTAGCACATCAGGCAGCGTAGGTTGCAGGCAAATATGGGGTCAATCCTAACTGAGTAGTATCGCCTGTTCAGCAGCTGAGCCATAAAGATTAGGAGTAACTTTAAACGGTTACTCCTAATAGCGCGGTTAAGCTTAAGTAAGTTATAAATGTTCATTAAACCATTGTTGATGCAGGCAAATCTACATCATTTTACCTGATCGGGGTTCTTCTTTTCCCACAACTTTACAGCCCAAACCGATAACAAGTAACTCACGTAAATGAGTACCGGCCAGCTGGCAAACCAAAGTATTTCATTTAAAAATCTCATAGTCAGTAGGTTTTAGTAAACATGGGTTTCGTTTTTCATCTCTTCCTCATCTATCTTTCTAACATTGATGCTCTTCCATGCGTACCAGATATATGCTGCAACAAATGGAATAAGCAACGAAACAAAGCTCATCACGGTTAAAGTGAACTTGCTGGATGAACTATTGAAAATGGTAAGTGAATGCTGCAGGTTGAATGTAGATGGGTAGTAGGCTGTGTTGTTATAACCAGCTATCAGGAAGAGCGAGAGTACAGTTAGCACAGTACCAATACCGGTAAACCAAATCCCTATGGTGTATGGCTTAGCCAGCGATTTTGCTATACCCCAAAGCACAAGAACCACTCCGCCAAGGAAAAGCACCAGAACAACAGGCATTTGAATTAGGTTTAGCAAGTACTTATGCTTTTGCATAAAAACATCGCCTGTGGTGGGGTTTACTGCAAAACCTTCGCGTACAAACAACCAGATTACAAAGGTTAGGAAGAAAACAAGGAACGGAATGGCATTATACAGCAAGTGTTTGCGGGAGCGGGCAAAAATTTCAGGGTGATTGATATGGTTCATGAAGTAAAGAATTGCCAACACCCTTGCCAGGAAAAATACTGCAAGACCAAGGGCAACATTATGCAAGTTTAGGGCTGCCTCAAGTCCATGCCAAGGCGTTTCCCACGATGAAATAACCGGATTGCTGATGTTTGTGAGGTTGATTTTTGCTACAGAGAATTGCGAACCCGTGAAGAATGTACCCACCGCAGTTCCAAGTAGCACGGTTCCAAAAAGTCCGTTTATGAAAAGGAATACCTCAAAGGTTTTAGGGCCCAAGAAGTTGTTGGGCTTACTGCGGTATTCGTAGGAAACAGCTTGAACAACAAAACAGAACAGTATGGCCATCCAAACCCAGTATGCTCCACCAAAACTGGTAGAGTAGAATAGGGGAAACGAAGCAAAGAAAGCACCACCAAATGTAACCAGCGTGGTGAACGTGAACTCCCACTTCCGGCCAAGAGCGTTAACTATCATTGTTCGCTCCATGTCTGTTTTCCCAAGGGTATAAATCAGGGTTTGTCCGCCTTGAACAAAAAGTAGGAAAACCAGCAGCGCACCCAGTAGCGATATGATAAACCACCAGTAGTGTTGTAAGAAAATGTATGTTGTGTCAACCATGGCTATTTCCCTCCATCTTTAGGTCCTTTTTTAATTTGGGTGAACATAATTCGTAGTTCCGCTATGAGGAGTGTAGTGAAGATTATGAAGAACAGGAAGAATGTAACCTGAACGGCACTCGCATCGATACGTGATACTGCTGCAACCGTTGGCAGAATATCCTGAATTACCCAGGGTTGGCGGCCAACCTCAGCCACAATCCAGCCAGCCTGGCTGGCAATGTAGGCAAGGGGAATCATGAGAATTGCCGTACGAAGCAACCACTTGTTAATTTTAAATCCCTTGAAAAAGATTAGGTAAAGTATTAGAATAAAGAAGGCGATAAACAGAAAACCCAACCCAACCATGATGTGGAAGCTATAAAAGGTAAGTGGAACATTTGGTATAATGCTCTTGGGGTCGTTCAGGTAACCATAGCCAAAGTACTCAAAGTTCGCATCCAGTAACTTACGGTGGTAGGCCATGGCTGTGGTATCGCCAAGTTCCTTAGCATTTTTATAGTCGGCAAGCGCCTGTATAGCAATTCGTCCAAGTTCAATTTTCTGTTCAGCCGAAAGGGCAACCTTCTGGTTGCCGTCCTTATCGGTGTAGGTATACCCACCTTCAACAATATCTTTCACACCCGGAACAAAGGCATCGCCTGAACGGTAACCCAAGAACGAGAGGAGTTTTGGAATTTGAATCCGGAATAGGTATGGGTCTTTATCGTCGTTATACTGCTTACCGGGGGTAAGAGCACCAATTACAATTAGTGGGGCACCCTCTTTGCCCTCGTAAAGACCTTCCATGGCAGCCAATTTCATGGGTTGCTTTTGTGCTACCTGATACGCTGAGCCATCGCCAGTAAGGGCAAGGAAAACAGATGTTATCAAGCCAAACACTGAGGCAACAATAATGCTTCGTTTGGCCAGCAATACATTTCGACCTTTCAAAAGGTACCATGCACTAATTCCAACAACAAAAAGGGCAGCTAGCACATACCCCGACGATATGGTGTGGAGGAATTTGTTTACAGCCACAGGCGAAAGCAATACCTCCCAGAAATTATGCATCTCATTACGAGCCGTATCGGGGTTAAAGAACATCCCGGCAGGGTATTGCATCCAGGCATTAGCCACAAGTATCCATAGTGCCGATAGGTTGGCTCCTAGAGCCACAAGCCATGTTGAGAGTAAGTGAAACTTTTTACTAACCTTATTCCACCCAAAGAACATCACGGCAATAAAGGTCGACTCCATGAAGAACGCCATGATACCCTCAATGGCAAGGGGTGCACCAAAAATGTCGCCTACAAACCAGGAGTAGTTGCTCCAGTTGGTTCCAAATTCAAATTCCAGAATAATGCCGGTTGCCACACCAATGGCAAAATTGATTCCAAAGAGTGTCATCCAGAACTTGGTTATCCGTTTCCACTCCTCGTCGCCGGTTTTGTAGTACAGCGTTTCCATGAACGCCATTATGAAAGCCAACCCCAGCGTAAGAGGGACGAATACCCAATGGTACATGGCCGTAAGGGCAAACTGTGCCCTCGACCAGTTGACTAACGATAGGTCGAAATGTTCCATGCGTATTGCTATTTAGGTTTAGTTGTTAGCTGTTCAATTACATACTTGCTCCGCTCCTCATCGGTTTTAAAGTTGCGTTTAAGAATATTTGGGAAAAAGAAAACCTTTAGTACGGCAAACATCACAAAGAGTTTAATAAGGATTATTAACCAAAGCGTTTTCCCAATGGTCATGCTTTTAAAACCTTCGTAGTAGAATCGAAAAATTCTTTTGATGAGGTTCATGGCATTCTATATTAAGCAAATTTAAACTTTTTTTAGTATGGCACAACGCTGTCAGAAACATTTGTATTTGGAGTTTGTTCAAGCTATGTATCTGTTAAGAATGATAAATAATTGCCACCTTTCAGTTTGATTCACTAAATTTGTATAAATAGTTCAAACATTGATTATACTGCTAAAATAATTATACAGCCATGAAAAAGATTCTCAGTATCACTCTAAAGGTATTGGCTGCGTTGGTTACGCTATTTATAGCTGCAGCAATTGTATTGCCAATAATATTTAAGCCCCAGCTAATGCAAGTTGCCAAGAAAGAGGCTAACAGCATGCTTAATGCAAAGGTTAACTTTACCGATTTTCAGGTATCGCTAATTAAGGGATTCCCTAACCTTTATGTCGGCATGAAAGGCTTAACCGTAGTGGGAATCGATAGTTTTGCTAACGATACTCTTGTAGCATTCAAGGAGTTTGGCGTTAAGGTTAACATTTGGAGTGTAATTGATATGACCGATATTGAGGTGAAATCAATTTTGCTCGATGAGGCAAGGGTAAATGCGCACGTGTTGCCCGATGGCCGTGTTAACTGGGATATCATGAAGCCATCGGAAACGCCCGAAACCGAGATGGAAGACACTGCTGCAGCTACAACCGTTAGCACAAAGGTATCACTTAAAAGGTTTGAGATTCGCAATGCCAACATTGCATACATCGACGATTCGTCGAACATGAAGGCAACCATTCAAAACTTTAACTTTACCCTTTCAGGTAACATGGGCATGAGTCAAACCGAGCTCAAACTGAAGACGAGCATTGAATCGCTCAACTTCTGGATGGATGGAATCAGATATCTGAAAAATTCAGCAGTTGGTTTCGATGCCATTATTGCAGCAAATATCGATAGCAGCTACTACGCGTTTAAGGAGAATGCGTTTAGCATCAATCACCTAAAACTGCTATTCGACGGTTCAGTTCGAATGCCCGGTAACGATATCGATATCAACCTAAACTTTAAAACTCCTTCAACCGATTTCAAGGCGCTATTATCAATGGTGCCAGCAGTGTACATGACCGATTTTGAAGGACTTCAGGCCTCTGGTAAGTTTGGAATTGAGGGGTATGTTCGCGGAACCTATAACAATAGCCAAATGCCAAGCGCATTTGTTGCCATAAACGTTGATAACGGAATGTTTAAATATCCCGACTTGCCCAAATCGGTAACCGATGTAAATATTAGCACAAAGATTTGGTTCGATGGCGTGAACATGGATAATACATCGGTGAATGTTGATAGATTTGCCTTGAACCTAGGCGGAAACCCATTCAGCATGCGCATGCGTGTGGCAACCCCAATCAGCGATATGCAGGTTGATGGTAGCATCACCGGTAATATTGATTTTTCAACCCTTTCGGACGTAATTCCGATGGATAGCACATACATGGAAGGATTGCTGGAGTCGAACCTCGATTTTGGTGGAAAACTCTCGTTTATCGAGAAGGAGCAGTATGAGCGCTTTAAGGCCGATGGCTTGCTTAAGCTGTCGCGTTTCAAATTCAAGTCGCCCGATATACCTGCTGAGGTAAAATTAAATGAGGTTACGCTCAACTTTACACCCCAGTACGTTAATCTTGCAAACTTCGATATGTCAATTGCTTCGAGTGATATACGCATGAACGGCCGACTGGAAAATTTTATTCCTTACGTTTTTAAGGATGAAACCCTTAGCGGAAATCTTAACGTTAACTCGAATTTGCTCGATGTTAATGAGCTGCTTACTGGTAAAAGTGCTCCCGAGGAGGAAGTTACCGATACCACTGCCCTAAGTGTTATTGAATTGCCCCGTAACATCAACTTTTCTACCCGGGTTGATATGAAAAAAATAGTTTACGATAAGCTAAATATCGAAAATCTTGCAGGTAATGTAGCGCTCTCTGGTGGCGTGGCCGACCTAAAAAATCTATCGATGAATATGCTACAGGGTGATGTTCGCATGTCAGGAACCTATGACCCAAGGGATGTAAAGGCCCCTATGGTTAATTTTGATTTTGACATGCGAAACATTGATATACCCACGGCTTTCAAATCGTTTACAACGCTCCAGAAAATAGCACCTACGGTTAAGGATATGACAGGAAATGTATCGACCCAATTCAAGTTTACTTCCATGCTCGACACCACTATGATGCCGGTTTTGAATAGCATAAATGCTTACGGTAAGTTGCAGTCAAAAAGCATTGGGGTTAGTAACTCTAAGGCATTTGCCAAGCTAGCCGATTTTCTGAAAAAGGACGAGTTCCGCAATCCAAGCCTTAAGGATGTGAATGTTAGCTTCAGTATAAATAACGGAAGGATTTACATTGAACCATTCGACACCAAAATTGCCGAGGCCAAAATGAACTTTGGTGGTGATATGGGTATTGACCAAACCCTTAACTTCAAGGCAAAAGTTTCGGTTCCCTCGTCGTACTTAGGCGGGGTGGCTAATCTTGCCAACGATTTGCTCGGTAAGTATGGTGCAAAGCTGCCCCAAACTATCGATGTAAATCTTAAGATTTTAGGAACTTCATCTAAACCCGATGTACAGCTCGATTCCGGCGGTGGTTCTGCAGAAAGCTCATCTTCGGTAAAGGAAACAGCCAAGGAGGCTGTTAAGGAAAAGGTTGATGAAGCCAAGGTTGAGGCACGTCAGAAAGCCAAGGCTGAAGCCGATAAGTTAATTGCTGATGCCGAGAAGGAAGCAGAGCAAATTAGGGCCGAAGCAGCAAAGCGTGCAGAGCAGATAAGGGCTGAAGCTGAGGCTCAAGCAAAAAAAACTGAGGCTGAGGGTCAAAAAAAGGGCCCAATTGCCGAGCGGGCAGCAAAGGAGGCTGCAAAAAAGATACGGCAGAACGGCGAGGCTGCTGCCCAAAAGGTTATTGCCGAAGCCGATGAAAAAGCCAATGCTGTTGTAGCCAAAGCTAAGGCCGAAGCAGCTAAGCTGTAGTAGCTTGAATTTTGGTTGATTACTTTTGGAATTTTGTATTTAGCAGTTGATGTGGAGCGCAAATCACGCAGATGATTTAGTTTATAGTTGACAGTTAGTGGTTGTTTGTAAAAGAGAATTTAGCCCTCATGTCATGCTGAGCTAGCCGAAGCATCTCATTGTATTTAACTCGATTATAATAAGATTCCTCGACTAGCTCGGAATGACAATTCCTTTAACATCCACGCTCCCTTTGTCATGCTGAACGCTGTCGAAGCATCACTTTGTACTTTCATTCATTTTTTATACCTAGATTGGTTTTGCGAAAGCCGCTCTTTGCAATGCTTTCTGTTGCGATGCAACGCATCACCCTTGCTCTTTGGAAAAAGCATTACGTGCATCGCAATACTAGTGGGAGTAGTCATAGTGTTACAAATATTTAGCCCCTTCAGGGCTGGGAATGTTACTCGTTGTTCGTAAGCCGTTGTTCGTGAGAAACGACCTCACCCCAGCCCTTTTCCCTGAGAGTGAATGGAGCGGAGGATGCAGGCAGTGGCATAAAAGCCGGCCCGACAATGGGTCGGGGGTGGAACGTGGCGGTGGGTTTTGTAAGCGATACCACATGAGTCACGCCGCAGGCGTGGCGAATAGTATCGCGTGGCAGTTCCAACCACGGGGCACCCATCGGGTCGGGCTTTTTAGCCTTGATTTTCTTTGGTTCTTTCTTGTATCAAGACAAGAAAGAACATGTAAATAATTCTTTGTAATGATTTTTCTTTTGCGATGCAACTTTTCAGGATTGCTCTTCGGATTATGTATTGCGTGCATCGCTATACGTGTGTAAAGCCATGGTGTTACAAATATTACGCCCCTACAGGGCTGTTCAAGGGATACATGAAGGAGATTTCTCGACTGGCTCGGAATGACAATACCTTTAGCATTCACGCTTCCTTTGACATGCTGAGCGCTGTCGAAGCATCACTTTGTATTTTATCTCTCTTTTGATTGGTTATGCGGCAATCGCTCTTTGTCATATTTTTCAGTTGCGATGCAACGTTTCTCGGTTTTTCTTTGGATTATACAATACGTGCATCGCCAAATAATTTGAATACTTCAATACCCTGGGTTAAAACCCAGGGCTTATTTGATTTGCCCTTTCAGGGCGATAAATGTGCGCGTCCAGAGACGTGTGCTAACAAGTGAGTTCTTAAATCTTAAATATTTCGAGATTCCTCGACTAGTTCGGAATGACAATACCTTTGGCATCCACGCTCCCTTTGTCATGCTGAGCTAGCCGAAGCATCTTTTAACCTTTAATTCTTGATTTTTTTTGGCAATCGCTCTTTGTCATCCTTTTCTGTTGCGATGCAACGTTTCAGTATTGCTCTTTGGCATATGCATTTCGTGCATCGCTTTACGAGTGGGAGTAGCCATAGTGTTACAAATTTTTCGCCCCTACGGGGCTGGAAACGTTGTTTGTTGACCGTGAATCGTTGTTCGTGAATATCACGTCACAAGTTCTGTGAAACACCATGTAAACTCTGTGTAACCCTGTGATACCAATTTAGTTGATGGTTGTTGGTTGATAGTTGATAGTTTATAAGAGATTACCTAAAATCTTGAATCTGAAATCTTAAATCTGAAATTTTAAATTTTTATCCTTTATCCTTTAACCTTGCCATTTCAGCCCACTAGCCCCTTAAGCACCTCAGCAAGCGGTTTAGCCATATTTCCGCCTTTCAGGTGGATTGTACGTATCCCTAACCCTTTAGCAGCATCGATGTGCTCATGGGTATCGTCAACAAAAAGTGTTTCTGAGGGTATTAACCCGTTCTCGCTTAACACACGCTGAAAGATTTGAACTTGTGGTTTCCTGATGCCCATTTCAAAGGAGAGGTATGCCTTGTGGAAGTAATCCTTAAGCTCTTTGCCTGTTTCCTCAACAAGCAGCCTGTTGTAGTGGTTAAAGTGGATAACGTTTGTGTTGCTTAGCAGGTATACCCTATAATTCTTTTTTAATCGTTCAATTAATTTGAGCCTTTCGGTATCCCAACTCAGAAGCAAAGCGTTCCATGCTTTATCGAACTCCTTGGGGCTGAGAGCAACCATAAACATTTGGTTGAACTCCTGCCTAAAGGTATCAGGGTTAATCAAACCGCAATCGAACTGATTAAAAAGCTCGTTACTTCCTGTGAATGTAGTATGATTACCTATGTAAACACCCATGTTTTCAAAGGCTTTTAGGGTAAGGCTATAATCAATATCAAGAACCACTCCACCTAAATCAAGTATTATGTTTCTGATAATCAGATTGTCAGGTTTTGTATTGCTGCTAATACTCATATTTTTTGAACTCCCTATTTGAAAATTCAAATGCAAATATGTAATTTTGCAAACCAAAATAAAAACAGTAAAAACTGTTTTTTGGGCCCATAGCTCAGCAGGTTAGAGCATCTGACTCATAATCAGAGGGTCGCTGGTTCGAGCCCAGCTGGGCCCACAAACCGCCGCAAGGCGGTTTTTTTTTATTCACTCCATCAAAAAATCTGCTTAAAAATATAAATTTAAACGTGGGTTTTGGGTTTGAAGTGTTAGACAAATGCTATACATTTGCGAAAAATCATAAGTATAATCGCCTTCTAAAAATAAAAGCATGAAAAACATATTGGTTGTTGGTGCCGGTGGGCAAATTGGTTCAGAGCTGGTGCCGCATCTCCAAAAGATATACGGAACCAACAATGTTGTGGCTGCCGATATCAACACAAGTTGCGCCCATCACTTTCAGAATGGTCCGTTTGAGGTGCTCGATGCCCTTGATACCCAAAAATTTGCTGAATTGGTGCGGAAGTATAGGGTTGATACTATTTTCAACCTGGTTGCATTACTTTCTGCTACTGGCGAAAAAAATCCGCAGCTGGCCTGGAAGATAAACATGGGAGCACTGATGAACTCGCTTGAGATTGCTCGCGAGAACCATTGTGCTGTGTTTACCCCCAGTTCCATTGGCGCTTTTGGCCCAACATCGCCAAAGGACAACACCCCTCAGGATACCGTTATGCGTCCAACTACTGTTTACGGTATTTGTAAGGTTACAGGCGAAATGCTGAGCGATTACTACTTCCTAAAGTATGGAGTAGATACTCGCAGTGTACGTTTCCCCGGAATTATTTCAAATGTTACTCTCCCCGGTGGCGGTACTACCGATTACGCAGTAGAGATTTACTATGGAGCAATTCAACAGAAGCATTACATTTGCCCATTGCCCCAAGGTACATATCTCGATATGATGTACATGCCCGATGCCCTTGATGCTTGCGTTCAGCTCATGGAGGCGGACCCATCAAAGCTCAAGCACCGTAACAGCTTTAACGTAACTGCAATGAGTTTTGAGCCCTCACAAATTTATGCTGCCATTAAAAAGCGTATCCCCGATTTTGCCATGGAGTATAATATTGACCCCGTAAAGAAAGCCATAGCTGATAGCTGGCCCAACTACATGGACGATAGTTGCGCCCGTGAGGAGTGGGGATGGAACCCCAAGTGGAACTTGGAAACCATGACCGACGATATGCTTAAGGTGATTGGCGAAAAGTATAAGGCAGGGTTACTAAAATAATTAGTATAATGATACAAAGGGAGGTGTTGAGCCTCCTTTTTTATTCCATTCCCGTATCGCGTTTAACCATTCTAATAAAGTAGTCCTTGTTAGGAAGAGCTGATGTTTTTAGTTGGTTTAGCCAGAAGCTAGCAGTGAGCTTATCGCCCTTAGTATAGAAAATCATTACCAAATGGTAGTAGGCGTACCCATAAACATGGGTAGGATTAGCAGGTATTTCCTCAACTACCTTGCTGAAACATTCAACTGCTTGCGCAATATCGTTTTTGGTGTAATACTCCATGCCCAGGTTGAATAACCTTATATCGGAGTTTAACTTATTGCTTAGTATTATGCCCTTAAAAAAGAAACAGGCTTTATTGCAATCCTCAATAAGGTTGATACTGTTTAGGTTTTTTGGAATTGGAGGAAAAATAAGTTCAAACGATAGGGTTTCGCCCTTACGGCTAAAGTTATGGGTTGCAGGACATGTTGGAATATCGTGTGAGCCAATCCTGTAATACCGTTGGCGGGTATTCAGGTTTTCAATGTAGATATTCTTATCGGCACAAAACCAGCCATTGCTATCGGCGTTATTCACAACCGTTAGACTTACTACCGTTGAATCCGGATAAATGGCAATCTGTTCAATGGTAAGCTCTGGGTGCGAGAGTTCAGCCGCAAAGGGTTTTTCAATAATTACCTGTGCATGGTTTAGTTGAAATATAAAAAGAAGAAGTAGAAGAGAAAAAATATTTTTCATTTTGCTTAAAAAATAATCGGGACCGGAAATTTCCAGTCCCGACTAAGTTACTAAAAAACTAGAATTTCAAATCAACGCCTAAAGCAAATACAGTTGCTGAACGTTTATAGGTTTCGTCATAAACAACAGGAATGTCAAAGGGTTTAGTTTTCATCAGGTAGAATGATTTCATGAAACCAACATTTACACCAATTTTATCGGAAACCTTATAGCGTCCACCAAGGCCAACGGTGTTTGTAGAAAGGCTATGGCTTAGGTCGCTTTGGTACTTCATGTTAACCCCCGATTGTGTTCTAAGGTAACCAGCGCTGAGCAAAATCTTATCGTTGAGTTCATACTCAAACCCAAGTGCAATTTCTAGGAAGTTGTTATCAATAACCTCTTTGTTTTCATAGAATGTTGGGAATCCATTGGCATCGCGCGATTCAACTTTACCATATGCGGCTGTTTTATCGAAGTAGTAGTGAGCGCCAGCGCTGATTCCCAATTTGTCGGTAGCCTTATAGCTAACACCTAATGAAAGGGTTGTTGGCATATCGTTTGGATATGATACCCCGTCGGGGTAAAGCTTAGCATCATCCTTCTTGGTTTTATTTTTAACGTTCAGGCTGGCTTTGTGCTCATACTTAAATCCAATATTTAACCGGTCGTTAACCTTTACATTCACCCCAATAATTGGAGCTAAACCATAACCGTTCTGTTCAACATCAACCTCTTTGTCCGATGTCATGGCTGAGTATGCAGCCATAGTTGCAGCATTGGTTTGGTAAGCGGTTTGAATTTGTGAAATTGTAGCCGGATAGGTTGTATAGTCGGCAACACCCAAACCTGCAGCCAATTGGGTGGCTTGAGCCGGGGTTAAGTAACTTAACGTAACAGCTTGATTAAGGGTGAGTTCACCGCCACCACCAGTTACTAAAGGTGTTAAACTATTTGCAGCATTTGTGGCGGCAGTTGAAAGTATACCAAAAAACTCAGGAGCGGAGGTCATTTGTCCTGCACCAGCAGGGTTTAGTGGATGCATAGGATTAATTCGAATATCCTTCATGTACCCTGTATAAAAATTTTGAGCAATAACGTAGCGAATTCCAACACTAAATGAGATCATGTCGTTAATTGCATACGATCCATTTGCCTGCAAGCCCCACATGAGCGAACGGCCCTCAAACTCAGAGGAAAACTCATAGGCAGTAGTATTAATTCCAGCTGCAGTGAGTGATGAAGGAAGAACCGCAACTTGCTGCTCAAAGGAGGGCAGCCCATTTTCAAACATAGCGCTACCACCACCACCTATGGGATTTATTCCAAGTGAAAATGCAACTCTTTCCTTTTTGAAAACCATATATAGGCCTGGAAATAGAGGAGCCGTTACGCCACCTTCAAATTTTGTGCGGTTCATTCCTGGGAAAGTGCTGGTAATTTCCCTGGTTTGGGTTATGTACTGGTTATTAACTGATACATAAAAGCCATCGGCAATAAATGCTAACCCAGCAGGGTTATAGTATGCAGCATCTATTCCCAGTGTGGCATCCTGTGCGGGCATACGCACGTACGATGCACTTTGGTTAGTGTTAGTTACAATACCACCGGCCATTACCAGCGTGGTAATTCCGGTTGCAATAATGGTTAGTAGTTGTTTTCTCATACTTCGCATTGTTTAGGTTAGTAATAGATTATATTCTGATTTAAACGTATGTATTAAACGAAGGTTTGAAAGTGGAACAAAAAATGTTCCCCTGTTGATAGGCTAAACGATGGAAATCAATTCCTTAGGTACTGATTTAAAAAGCCTTGCTCAAGGCCAAGGTTGAGGTGGCTACCTCCACTAAAGAAAAATTCAAATCCAGCCGGTAAAACCCTACCATCGTATGAACAACTGGTGACCGACTTTATGCCAAGTTTTTGTTTGATGCGCATAACAAACCTATAGAGCGGTTTGCTTAAGAACCGCTTTACTAGAGTAAAGTATGCAACAATTGCCAGATAAATTTTTGCCCTGCGCATCGAGTAGGGTGAATATTTGGTGCTAATATAGATAATTATCGATATATTTTCAACTATCACATCTTTTTGTAAATAATTACATGAAAACGTTTGTTGGTTTTAATTGCTTTTGTATAACTTGCATAAGTAAATCCGAGCTGTATGTATAAAAAGTTAATTCTACCATTCCTGCTTATGCTCTGTCAGGCAGTAAATGCACAAACCGATTCTTTTCAGTTTACGGTAAAGTATGAGATACCTACTTCGCCTATAAAGGATCAGCAACGTACTGGCACCTGCTGGAGTTTTGCAACCACGTCGTTTGTTGAAACTGAGCTAATACGAATGGGACAGCCCGTATTTGATATCTCCGAGATGTATTTTGTGCGCTATGCCTATGAGGGTAAGGCACAGAACTATGTTAGATTCCAGGGGGCCAACAATTTTGGTCAGGGTGGACAAGCGCACGATGTAATGAATATTATCCGTAAGTATGGTATGGTAACCGAAAAGGAATATCCGGGATTGAATTACGGCTCCGAGGTTCACGCCCATGCTGAGCTTGAGGCTGTGCTTAAAGCATTTCTGGATGCTGTGGTGAAAAACCCAAACAAAAAATTGTCTACCGCCTGGTTCCCAGCATACCGTGGAATTCTTGATGCTTACCTTGGAACTGTTCCCGATAAAGGAAATTCGCCTTTATCAAAAGTCCCCTTTAATCCTGACGATTACATTGAGTTTACCTCATTCAACCATCATCCGTTCTACAAAAGGGTATCGCTTGAAATTCCCGATAACTGGTCGCACGACCTATACTACAATCTACCGCTCGATGAGATGATGCAGGTAATAACCTATGCCCTGGGGAATGGCTATTCCGTTTGCTGGGATGGCGATGTGAGCGAAAAAAGTTTTGCATACCGCAAGGGTGTGGCTCTATTGCCCCTATCAAAATTTGAAGAGCTTAGTGGGTCCGATAAGGAGCGATGGACTGGTATTACTGAAAAGGATTTTACCGCACGCATGGCAAATTTTGACGCACCTGTTCCTGAAATTAAGGTTACTCAGCAAAATCGTCAGGCAAATTTTGACAACCTTACCTCCACCGACGACCACTTAATGCACCTAACCGGTATGGCTACCGATCAGAACGGAACGGTTTACTTTTTAACCAAGAACAGCTGGGGAACAGAGGGGGTGTACGATGGCTATCTATACATGTCCGAATCGTATGTGCGTATGAAAACCATAGCTGTGATGGTTCACAAAAATGCCATTCCTGCGGAAATAAAGAAAAAGTTAGCATTGTAGCCTACCCGTAAACAAGTAGGTTGCAGCCCCTAATGGGGGCAGAATCCATACGGCCAAGCACCTCAAATGTTCCATCGTGATGGAGTCGACCTAAATCCTGCGTTTGAATAAAAGCGCATGAGTACAGGTTTGCTAAATCGATTATGTTAATTCCTCCAGTAGCTCCTACAGGCGCTATGGTAAGCGGATCGTTAGTTTCACGAATTAAAACACGCATCCAGGGTGGACAGCTGAAAATTCCTTTTCCCTTTGAGTAGGCTTGCGATAGTAGTTCGGTCATGCCGTATTCGGAATGGATACTATCAACGCCAAATGCTGCGGTAAGTATTCCATGTAACTCATCGCGAACCATTTCCCTACGGCGGCCTTTCATGCCGCCAGTTTCCATAACAATAGTATTCTTAAGCCTAAGGCTGTGTATCTCGGCAAGGTCAAGCAAGGCAAATGATACTCCAATTAACAGGCACTTTTGACCGGATTCATCGAGCATCTGAAGCTTTGCCGCTAGCTCGTTTAGCTGGTTGAGGTAAAAGCCTCCGTGCGGGTTGCCCGACTGCCTGATAAGCCCATCGACCATGTAAACCAACGATGATCCGGTGCGTTCCAGGTATGCTGGTAGTAGAGCTAGTATGCAGTATTGCTGCTCGTTACCATAGAAGTGGCGGAAACCCAGGGTGTAGCTTTGTTTGTAAATGTCAACCTTAGCCACATAATGCCTGCTGGTTTCGGAACCTGTGGTTCCGCTGCTTGTAAACTCTATTTCGGGCGAAAGCCCATTGGCAAGTATTTGCTGGCTCTTAAAGAATTGGATGGGAAGGAATGGAATCTGATTGATTTCCATAACCTTATTGGGGTCAACTTTTAGTAAATCGACATAGGTTCGGTAAATATCAACATTTTTATACTGAAACCTAAATACCTCAAGGGCAAGGTTTTCAAATTCAGCATCAGAACTTATATTAAAAATCTTTTCTATTTCCATTGCTTATGAATCGTGAACCGTTAATCGTTAATCGTTAAACGGGGTTTGGTTTATATAGCTAAAATGATGACTTCCTTAATCATGCAAACCCAAATTTTTGAGTTTGGTGGGTCATTCCAAATTTCAAATTTAAGATTCCAAAACTCGTCCCGAGTTAGCGAGATTCAAGTGCCTGCTCTGGTTTATGGAGTTCAAGAACCTGATCAAATATGCGACTTTATTCTATTTTTTGCTTTCTTTTACTAACTCAACGTTAGGATCCCAGAAGTGCATATCGAAATCAACCACAGCATTATCTTCAACCCTTATGCCTTCCGCTTTAAGCAGCTGCTGCATGGTATTGCTACCGGGGAAGTGGATTTTTCCGGTTAGCAAACCTTTTCGGTTTACCACCCTGTGTGCAGGCACCCACTCCTCCTGGCTCGATGATGAGTTTAGCGCCCAACCAACCATTCGGGCTGAGCGGGTTGCTCCCAGGTATCGGGCAATGGCTCCATAGGTGGTTACACGACCAAAGGGAACCAACCGGGTTACCTGGTATACCCGTTCAAAGAAATTATCGTTGTTCCTCGATGTTTGGCTCATGGAAAGGGCCTGAATGGTTTACTTGGAATTTAATGTAAGTAATAGGCAACCCTTGGTCAAGGAACTGCTGCTCGTAAAAGGTTTTAATGCCTAGAATGGGATCGTTGCTTACCTCGGAGTAAAGATTACTGGTGCAAACCAGCATTTTAAGGTTATTCTGCTCCACCAATGCTTTGGTGTAGGCATGTAAGGGTTGACTATCGGTTTTAAGGTGAACTATGGCATTTGGTTTTAGGAATTGTATGTAGTAATTCAAAAATCGGCTCGATGTTAACCGTTTGGTTGCCTTCGATGGGCGTGGCTGGGGATCGGGGAAGGTCACCCATATTTCATCAACCTCGTCCTGGGCAAAGAATGACTTAATATGCTCAATGCGTGTTCGGATAAAAGCCACATTCTTCAAGCCCTCCTCAAGGGCTGTTTTTGCACCCCGCCACATTCGGGCTCCCTTTATATCGATACCTATAAAATTCTTATCCGGGAACATTCGGGCTAAACCCACGGTGTACTCGCCCTTTCCGCATCCAAGTTCAAGAACAATAGGGTTTTGGTTTTTAAAGAAACCCGATTGCCATTGTCCCTTTAATCTGTAATCGGTGTTGAAAACCTCCTGAAACGAAGGTTGGAAAAGGTTCTCAAAAGTTTCGTTCTCGGCAAAACGACGTAGCTTATTTTTCCCCACAGTAAAATCAAACTTTATTTATTACTTCCCAGCTCAACCCTAAATCCAATTTCGGAGATACCCTTTAACTGCTCAACCCGCATGGCTTGCTGCAGGGTAATCCTGTACTCACCTTCGGCACCAAACCTTACATTTTGCCTGTAAGTAAAGCGGTTATCGCGGTATTTACCCCTTCCTTTCCCTAACCATTTGCCATGGTCATCGGCAAGGTAACATTCAAATGTGTCGCGTGCAATTGCGCCATTGGGCGCAGCTATATCTATAAACAGGTAAAGGTTTTGGAATGGGTAATCGGTGGTATTCCTAACGTTCACGTAAAGGTTGTAGTAGGTCATTGTATCCGATACGGGAATTCGGAAACTGGCAATGCTATCGGCATGCCATTGCTCTTGCGGTAAAGCAACGTATCCGTTGTAAACATAGTTATCGGAACATGCGGCAAATAGCGCAATGGTTATGGCCGAAACGACTAAGAGCTTATGCTTTGTCATCGTTTTTATGTTTGTTTTGTCCTTTGGGTTTGCGACGTTTTTTCAGCTTGGGTTTCGATTTCTTATCGAAGCGGGTGATGCTATCATCCTCCAAACCATCGGTAAAATCGATATGGGTAACCGCAGTTTGGGGGGCAACATTAGAATCGAGCAGGCTGGGCACCTTAATGCCTCTTCGGTTTAACTCAATTATCTCATTTACACGTTCCACCGGAACCTCAATAAGGTTTACCGATGACGATGGCTCTGAGCCAAACCACATACTACGCTTGAAAATATCGGTTTTAAAGTGATAGTAAGTGGCATCTTTGGTTTCGAGCTGTATGTTTCCTTCGGGTATGTCCTTACGGGCATCAACATAGCTTGCAAGCTCGTAGTTCAAGCAACACTTGAGCTTACCGCATTGGCCAGCTAATTTTTGGGGGTTAAGTGATAGCTCCTGAATTTTTGCTGCATTTGTGGTAACCGAATCGAATTGGGCAATCCAGGTAGAGCAGCAAAGCTCGCGGCCGCATGTGCCGATGCCTCCAATTCTACCAGCTTCCTGTCGGGCACCAATCTGGCGCATCTCAACACGTATCTTAAATTCCTCCGCAAGAACCTTGATAAGCTCACGGAAATCGACACGTTCATCGGCAATGTAGTAGAATATGGCTTTGGTTTTATCGCCCTGATACTCAACATCGCCAATCTTCATGTCGAGCTTAAGCCTTTCGGCTATCTTGCGGGAGCGGATCATAGTATCGTGTTCAAGCGCCATGGCTTCGACCCACTTCTCAATATCGGCCTTTTTTGCCCGGCGGTATATCTTTTTTAGCTCTGCTGTTTTGGGATCAACGCCCATGCGCTTCATCTGGCGCTCAACCAGCCATCCTGTTAGCGATACTACACCAATATCGTGACCGGGCGATGCCTCAACGGCAACAATATCGCCTTTCTGTAAGCTTATCTGATTTACATTGCGGTAAAACCCCTTACGGGTGTTCTTGAACTGTATCTCAACAATATCGTATTCCTGGAGCGTTTCCGGTAGGTCCTGAACCCAATCGTAAACACCAAGTTTGGAGCAGCAATTGCCACAGGAACTATGGTCAGTAACCTCGTTTATGTAAACTGCGTTGCCCCTTGGGGTATATATTTTTTCCATATTCAATATCAAGCTAAACCTTGCAAAGTTAACTAATTAAACGTAATACCAACTACTATGTTTTAGGGTTGGGTCCAATATGCTTACTCAGGCTAAACACCATGTCGGCAAAGGTGATTTGGGGATTACCGTTTTGGGCAATGCACTCGTAGGCATGGGAAAATGCTTTGGTGACCTGGTTAACATTTGCTGGCCCCAGAAAAGGGGAGAACTTTTTGCCAAAATCGGCTTCGTCGCCTATCAGGTAGGTAATATCGTCGAGTCCCATGTTAAGCATTAAGCTTTCGCGGGTAAGCTTTAGGGAGTAGCTTAGGAACTCCTTTTGTTCCTCGCGCCCAAGGCGCGAGATATCATCAACCCAGTCGAGCAAATCAATGTAACGCTTGGCGTAACATAGCCTCATCAGGTTTCGGTACTGCTCAAAATACTCTCCGGTGTTCTGGTTAATCAACCTAAGAGCCTCATAGAAGCTACCATTGGAAATTCGTGCAATATCCCCAGCCCTATTAGGTGCTATACCATGTTTCTCAGTAAGAACAACGGCTATTTCGCTTGCTGTTAGGGGAGGTACATACACCTGTTGGGTGCGGGAAATGATAGTTTTGAGGATGAGGTTTGTGTTTTCGCTAACCAGAATGAAAAAGGTTTTTGCGGGGGGCTCCTCAATGAGTTTTAAAAGCTTATTGGATGCCTGCACGTTCATACGTTCAGCCAGCCAAATAATCATAACCTTAACATCGCTCTCGTAGCTTTTTAGGCTGAGCTTGCGAATTACCTCTGAGGCAGTAGCCACGTTGATCATACCCTGCTTGTTGTTAAGGTCAATGGCGTCGTACCAGTCCGTTTCGCCCATGTAGGGGTTTTCCAGTAACATTTTACGCCAAATGGCAAGCACATCGGTGCCGGCCTCCTTAGCGCCATCGGCAGTATCGGATTTCTCCTTGCCTGCCTTGCCGGGATATACAAAATGCAGGTCGGGGTGGATAAGTTTCGAAACCTTTTTACAGGCCGGACAAACCCCGCACGAATCGCTCTCGGTTTTGTTAGTACACATTAGGTATTGTGCAAAGGCAACTGCTAACGCAAGTTTCCCTGTACCCGGAGGTCCTGCAAGCAGCATAGCATGTGGCACACGGTTCTCCTTTACCTGCAATAGCAACCGCTCCTTAACCTGTTCCTGCCCAACTATATCGCTGAAAAACATATCGTTCCAAATTATTGGCTAAACTCCAAAGTTAACAATTTTATGGTATAGTCAACTTATATTTTGAAAGCCTTTCCCAAGGCTTTGTTTTCAACCGTTTGCGTGAAAAATATTGATTTAGACTCTGCAATTCACTTCGAATTTTGTATTTTTGTTTCAAACCCACTAAAAACAATTCAATATGATAAGCATTGACAGTTACAGCTTTAAGGGGAAGAAAGCCATAGTTAGGGTTGATTTTAATGTGCCCCTGGATAAGAAAACCTTTGAGGTTACTGACGATACCCGTATTCGTGGCGCATTGCCAACAATCAAGAAGATTCTGAACGACGGCGGTGCTGCCATTCTGATGTCGCATCTTGGCCGCCCCGATGGGAAACCACAAGATAAGTATTCGTTAAAGCATGTTATTCCCGCAATTGAAAAGAACTTAGGGATGAGCATCAAGTTTGCTCCCGATTGTGTAGGTGATGAAGCTAAAAAGCTTGCTGCTGAGCTCAAGGCCGGAGAGGTACTCTTGCTCGAGAATCTTCGTTTTTATGAGGAGGAAGAGGGCAAGCCCTATAGCTTAGCCGAAGATGCTAGCGAGGAGCAAAAAAAGGAAGCCAAGGCAAGGGTTAAAGAGAGTCAAAAAGAGTTTGTAAAAAAACTTGCCAGCCTTGCCGATTGCTACGTTAACGATGCCTTTGGTACTGCACACCGTGCCCACGCTTCCACTGCGTTAATTGCTGCTCATTTCCCCGGCAATAGCATGTTTGGTTACCTGATTGAAAGCGAGCTAAAGGCTATGGATAAGGTTCTTAAAGCTCCTGAAAAGCCCTTCACTGCCATTATGGGAGGAGCTAAGGTGTCCGATAAAATTTTGATAATTGAGAATCTGCTTGAGCGCGTTGATAACCTGATTATTGGTGGTGGAATGACCTACACGTTTATCAAGGCTCAGGGTGGAGAAATTGGAAAATCCATATGCGAGGACGATAAGCTTGAGCTTGCTCGCGAGCTGCTTTCCAAGGCCAAGGCCAAAGGGGTTAACGTGTACCTGCCTGTTGACGCCGTAAATGCCGATGCGTTTGATGCAAATGCTAATACCAATATCAGCAAGATTGACCAAACCCCTGCGGGGTGGATGGGGCTCGATATAGGTCCTGAAACCGTTAAGCTTTTCAGCGATGTTATCCTAAAATCCAAAACCATACTCTGGAATGGCCCTATGGGTGTTTTTGAGATGGATAAGTTTGCCCAGGGCACATCGGAAATTGCTAAGGCTATTGCCGAGGCTACAGCAAAAGGGGCATTCAGCCTTGTTGGCGGTGGCGATTCAGTAGCCGCAGTAAACAAGAATAAGCTTGCCGACAAAATATCGTACGTTTCAACCGGCGGTGGTGCCATGCTTGAGTATATGGAAGGCAAGGAACTTCCAGGCATTAAAGCCATCAGAGGCTAACATTACTTTAAAATCCATATTGTGCCCTAAACATAAAAAGTTTAGGGCATTTTTATTCGTATATTTCATAAAATTGATATCAATCTAGTTGAATTTGTTGATTAATGCCATCTCGGCCTCGCTTTTTGCTTTTTACTTTTCCTCTAACTTCAAAATATTCATTCTACTCCGGCTCATTCCCACCTAAAGTCACACATTTAACTTTTTAAACGTTTCACGGCTCACGTTTCACGGAGTAAAACTTATATCTCCTTTTCCCTTCATCAACCTTTTACAACTTTAGCTGTTTAACTTTCGATGTTTCAATTTAAAAGCTAACTTTGCGGTTAATTTAAACTAAATAAAAACTATGGTTTTATCGTTGGATTCGGTCAATGAGGTGCTTTCTACTGTTTTGCACCCCGAAACCAGTAAGGATATTGTAAGCATGGGAATGGTGCAGGGGTTAAACGTTGAAGGCAGTAAGGTATCGTTTACCCTTAAGCTAACAAAGAGTAACGACCCATTCGCATCGTCGTTGAAAAAAGCTGCCACCAAAGCCATCCAGCAGAAGTTTGGCGAGAATGTAGAGGTAGATATTTTGGTAGTTGCCGATGTGGCACCCAAAGTATCGCCCTTGAAGCAGAAGGCATCAATCAGTAAGGTGAAGAATATCATAGCCATTGCCTCTGGCAAGGGTGGAGTGGGTAAATCGACCATTGCGGCAAACCTTGCTGTTGCCGTTGCAAAAACAGGAGCCAGGGTTGGTTTGATTGATGCCGATATTTATGGCCCATCAATCCCTAAGATGTTCAACATGGAGCACACCCAGCCCGAGATTGTTAAGGAAGAGGGAATGGAACTTATAGTTCCGGTTGAGAATTACGGTGTTAAATTGCTTTCCATTGGCTTTTTTGTTGACCCCAATAGCGCTCTTGTTTGGCGTGGGCCAATGGCTACCAGTGCGCTTAAGCAGCTAATCCATCAAGGGGCCTGGGGTGAGCTCGATTACCTTTTCATTGATATGCCTCCGGGAACCAGCGATATTCACCTTACTTTAGTTCAGGAAGTTCCGGTAACTGGTGCAGTTATTGTTAGCACCCCACAGGATGTAGCTTTAGCCGATGCGGTGAAAGGAATAAGCATGTTTGCCAGCCCAAGCATCAATGTACCCGTGCTTGGTTTAGTTGAGAACATGGCATGGTTCACCCCTGAGGAGCTGCCAAACAATAAATACTACATTTTTGGCAAGGAGGGTTGCAAGAAGCTGGCCGATAGAATGAAAATACCCCTACTTGGTCAAATTCCCATAGTTCAAAGCATCCGTGAGGGTGGCGATTACGGTGAGCCCGTGGCAATTCATGCCTCAATCACCGGTAAGGCCTTCGATGAGCTTGCTAAAAACCTGATTGAGCGCGTTGAGTGGCGCAACAGGGAGTTACCTCCCACTCAAATAGTTAATGTTCAACATAAATAACCAAATCAATTATACAAGTCATGTCCAAAGAACAAGTTGTAGCCAAAGTAGAAAAGGCAATTGAAGTAATCAGACCATTCCTCCAGAACGATGGTGGCGATATCTCACTTGTTGAGGTAACGGACGATTACATTGTTAAAGTTAAACTTCATGGTGCTTGCGGCAGTTGCCCATATAGCATTATGACCCTTAAGAATGGTGTGGAACAAGCTATTATTCGCGATGTTCCTGAAATTAAGGAAGTGGTTGCCGTGAACCTTAACTTTTAATGGTATTCCAGTTATTTGATTAAAGCCCCAGTTGGGGCTTTTTATTTTACTGGCATTCTGAAATATACAAGTTGATATAAAACATACCATTATTTTAGGTCATTTCCTTTTCATATTCAACTTAAAGCAAATATCTTTGCACCTAATTTAGATTAAATCTAATTTAACTGTGAATCGCTAAACATTAGCATTTGTAGTTTGTTGCTATTTTGTTAAAGTGTTAAACCGATATGGCAGAAGAACAGGATAAGATACTTGAAGAGGTTACTGGTTCCGAGTATAAATACGGTTTTGTAACCAACGTTGAAACCGAAACCATACCTAAAGGACTTAGTGAGGATATAATCCGAATGATTTCGGAAAAGAAAGGGGAACCCGACTGGATGCTTGAATTCAGGCTTAAGGCTTTTAGGCATTGGCAAACCATGGAAATGCCCAAGTGGGCACACCTTGAGATTCCTGAAATTAACTATCAGGACATTATTTACTACGCTGCGCCAAAGCAAAATGCAAAGCTAAACAGCCTGGATGAGATTGATCCTGAAATTAAGGCAACATTCGATAAGCTTGGTATCCCACTCGACGAGCAAAAGGTGCTTGCCGGAGTTGCTGTTGATGCAGTAATGGATAGCACCTCGGTTAAAACTACTTTCCGTGAGACCCTGGCTGAGCAGGGAATCATTTTCTGCTCAATGAGTGAGGCCATTCGTGAGCATCCCGATTTAGTACGCAAGTACTTGGCGTCGGTAGTTCCGGTGACCGATAACTACTTTGCGGCTCTCAACTCGGCTGTATTCAGCGATGGGTCGTTTTGTTACATTCCCAAGGGTGTGCGCTGCCCCATGGAGCTTAGCACCTACTTTCGTATAAATGCAGCTAATACAGGCCAGTTTGAGCGTACGCTCATTGTTGCCGACGACGATAGCTACGTATCGTACCTTGAGGGATGTACCGCACCCATGCGCGATGAGAACCAGCTACACGCTGCGGTTGTTGAGATTGTTGCACTGGAAAATGCCGAGGTTAAATACTCTACAGTACAGAACTGGTACCCTGGCGATAAGGATGGTAAGGGCGGTATTTACAACTTTGTTACCAAGCGCGGCATATGCAAGGGCAGAAACAGTAAAATATCGTGGACACAGGTTGAAACAGGCTCGGCCATAACCTGGAAGTACCCAAGTTGTATTCTGCTTGGCGATAACTCATACGGCGAATTTTACTCCGTGGCCGTTACCAACAACCGTCAGCAAGCCGACACGGGAACCAAGATGATTCATATTGGCAAGAATACCCGTAGCCGCATTGTTTCAAAGGGTATATCGGCAGGGCATAGCAATAACAGCTACCGTGGACTGGTTAAGGTACTCAAAGGTGCCGAAAACGCCCGCAATTTCTCACAGTGCGACTCGCTACTGCTTGGCGATAAGTGCGGAGCACATACTTTCCCCTACCTTGAGGTAGATAATCCAACGGCTGTGGTGGAACATGAGGCCACAACCTCAAAGATAGGCGAAGATCAAATATTCTACTGCAACCAGCGCGGATTGTCAACCGAGGATGCTGTTGGGCTGATAATTAATGGCTACGCCAAGGAAGTTATCAACAAGCTACCCATGGAGTTTGCCGTTGAAGCACAAAAACTGCTGCAGATAAGCTTGGAGGGGAGTGTAGGGTAGGATGGTTATATGAGAGGAAGTTTAAGGAAGTTAAAGGAAGTTAGAGGGAATTGATGGAGTTAGAGGAATTAATGATTAATACATCATGGATTCAAGTTATAAATCGAGCGTATTTACTGACCTTATAGTGTGGCAAAAAGCCCATAAACTTACGCTTTTGGTTTATTCCATTACCCAAAAGTTTCCTCACGAGGAGATTTATTCATTAACATCCCAGTTTAGACGATCTGTAATTTCAATTCCAGCAAATATTGCTGAAGGATATAAAAGAAAAGGTAGATTGGATAAGCTTAAATTTCTAAATTACGCTCAAGGTAGTTTAGAAGAAACCCGATATTACACTATTTTGAGTAAGGATTTGGGATATATAGATTTAAGCACATTTGAACTATTGAATGAAAGTATTAATGAAGTAAGTTTTCTGTTAAACTCTTATTGTTCAACAATTGCCAAAAACGATGATAAATCTTCAACAACTTCTTCTAACTTCCTTTAACTTCCTTTAACTTCCTCAAATTCATTTAATTTTAAACAACAATTGTAGTAAATAATCAAAAGTAAAACATATGCTAACAATCAAGGATTTACACGCCAAAATCAACGATAAAGAGATTCTCAAGGGTATCAACCTTGAGGTAAAAGCCGGGGAGGTTCATGCTATTATGGGGCCCAATGGCTCGGGAAAAAGCACATTGGCATCGGTTTTAACCGGTCGTGAGCTGGTTGAGGTTACTCACGGCTCCGTTACCTTCAATGGTAAGGATTTGTTGGAGATGTCGCCCGAGGTGCGTGCACGCGAAGGAATCTTCCTAAGCTTCCAGTATCCGGTTGAGATTCCCGGTGTGAGCATGGTTAACTTCATGAAAGCTGCCGTTAACGAGCACCGCAAGTACAGGGGATTAGAGCCCCTATCGGCTTCCGATTTTCTGAAGATGATGCGTGAGCGTAAGGAACTGGTCGAAATTGATTCGGCTCTTACCAACCGCTCGGTGAACGAGGGCTTTTCCGGTGGCGAAAAGAAGAAAAATGAAATTTTTCAGATGGCCATGCTGGAACCCAAGCTCGCCATACTCGACGAAACAGACTCAGGACTTGATATCGATGCGCTACGCGTGGTGGCAAATGGTGTGAACAAGCTCAAACGACCCGATAATGCAGTTATTGTTATTACCCACTACCAGCGCTTGCTCGACTACATAGTTCCCGATTATGTACATATCCTTTACAATGGTCGCATTGTGAAAAGCGCCGGCAAGGAACTTGCCCTTGAGCTGGAAGAAAAGGGTTACGATTGGATTAAGAATGGTGAAAATGCCTAATCACCCTGGTGATAAAATGTAAACGATATGTCCGATAAAACAATAGCAACACCCATACGCGAGGAACTGGTTAGCCTTTACCAGAATAACCTCAAGTTAATTACCGAGGGTAGTGCCGATATCCTGAATAGACATAGGGAACAGGCCATGCAGCACTTTAGGGAACTAGGAATTCCATCGCAGAAAAATGAGAAGTATAAGTATTCCCGCATTGAACCGCTATTCGCCCATGAGTATCAAAAGCACTTTGCCCCTAAACGCATAGCTTTTAACGTTGATGATATATTCCGCTGTGATATTCCTGAACTCGATACCCACCTGGCATTGGTGCTTAACGGATTTTACCTGCCAAAGGGCGAAAAGCTAACCACTCTGCCCAATGGTGTTATTTTTGGGAGTCTGGCCGAAGCTGCTATTAAGTTTCCCAACTTGGTAAATGGCAGGTATAACTCACTGGCTGAGAATAACACCGATGGTTTGGTAGCTCTGAATACAGCATTTGCCCAGGATGGTGTTTTTATTTACATCCCCCGGAATGTGGTGGAGAGCAAGCCCATTCAGATTATCAACCTGCTCATGTCCGATATGAATCAGCTGGTGCAGTATCGCAACCTTATTGTGGTTGAGGAAGGCGCTCAGGCAAATGTCCTTATTTGCGACCACACCCTCTCGCCCCAGCGGTTCCTATCAAACGTGGTTACGGAGATTTTTGTGGGCAGCAACGCCCAGCTCGAGTTTGTGAAGATGCAGAATGAGCATAACGATGCAGCTCAGCTTACCCACACCTATGCACACCAGCAGGCCGATTCCAGATTGGTTACCAACGTTCTTTCGCTTCACGGTGGTTTTATTCGCAATAATCTTGCTGTTACACTTGCAGGTGAGGGTGCCGATGCACAGCTCTACGGTCTTTATCTTACTGACCGCACCCAGCATACCGATAACTTTACTTTCATTGACCATGCTGTTCCCAACTGCACAAGCAATGAGCTCTACAAGGGAATACTCGACGATCAGGCTACCGGTGCCTTTAACGGCAAGATCATGGTTAGGCGCGATGCCCAAAAAACTCAGGCCTACCAGTCGAACAACAACCTGCTGCTCACAGCCGATGCCCGTATGAATACCAAGCCACAGCTTGAGATATACGCCGATGATGTTAAATGCTCCCATGGAGCCACGGTTGGTCAGCTCGACAACGAAGCCCTTTTCTACATGCGGGCTCGTGGCATAGGCGAGCGCGAGGCAAAGCTGCTGCTGATGTTCGGTTTTGCACATGAGGTAGTTAAGCGAATTTCCATTGACACCCTCAGGGAACGCATCGACGATATGGTCAACAAACGCCTTCGCGGTGAACTATCGCGCTGCCACAACTGTCCAATGCATTGCTGTTAGGGAGGGACTGAAAGGGGTTGAAGAGGGGAAGGTTCGTTGATAGTTGATAGTTGATAGTTGATAGTTGATGGTTGATGGTTGATGGTTTGATGAAGGTTAAGGATAAAAACAACTAAAAATATGGATTATCAGGAACTTGAGGTATGGAAGGAGACCAAGGATTTGGTAAAATTAGTTTATAGTTTCACCAATAAATTCCCTGCCACAGAACAGTTCGGTTTGATACTTCAAATTCGTCGTGCTGCGGTTTCTATCCCTTCAAATATTGCTGAAGGAATTGGGCGCATGCATACAAAGGAAACAATTCAATTTCTTCATATCTCTAGAGGCTCTCTTTATGAACTTGAGACACAGTTGTTAATATCGAATGAACTTTTCAATTTAAACGGCGATGAGTTCAATTCGATTTTAGAGAAAATTAAAACCTGCAAGAGAATTTTAAACGGTTTCATTAACTACTATAAAACCCTTGATGCATAATAAAATTAAACCAATGGACTTCAATTCAACTAACAACCATCAACCATCAACCATCAACTTAATTCAGCGTCGCTCTGACTTCCCAATCCTATCCCGCGAGGTTTTCGGGCGGCCTTTGGTTTACTTTGACAATGGGGCAACAACCCAGAAACCCCTTTGCGTGCTGCAAACCATTGAGCGGTTCTACAGGGAGATAAACGCCAATATTCACCGTGGGGTTCATAAGCTTAGCGAGGAGTCGACCCGTGAGTACGAGAATGCTCGCGAGGTTGTTCGGAAATTCCTTAATGCCCGAAAAACATCCGAGATAATATTTACCTCCGGGACTACCGCATCAATCAACCTTGTGGCATACTCGTTTGGCGAGGTGTTTGTCCACCAGGGCGATGAGGTGCTGGTAACCGAAATGGAGCACCACTCCAACATTGTGCCCTGGCAGCTGCTTTGCGAGCGTAAGGGCGCAACCCTAAAGGTGCTTCCCTTTGATAGCAATGGCGCGCTAATGCTCAATAAGCTACCCGAATTACTTACCCCAAAAACCCGTATAGTTGCTGTAACGCAGGTGTCAAACACCCTGGGAACGGTTAATCCTATAGCCGAGATTGTGCGCATAGCGCACAGCCAAAACATCCCCGTGCTGGTTGATGGCGCTCAGGGGGTAAAGCATGGTAAAATTGATGTTCAGCAGCTCGATGCCGACTTTTATGCCTTCTCGGGGCATAAGATTTATGGCCCAACCGGTATAGGTGTGCTTTACGGTAAGGAGGAATGGCTTGAGCGTATGGTGCCCTGGCAGGGCGGTGGCGATATGATTGCAACCGTATCGTTTGCCAAAACCACCTTCAACGAGCTACCGTTCAAGTTTGAGGCGGGAACAGCCAACTACATCGGTGCAGCCGGATTGGCTACCGCGCTTAACTACTATTCAAGCATTGGCCCCGATATTGCCACCGCATACGAGGATGAGCTGCTAAAATACGCTACCACAAAGCTAAAAGAGATAGATGGGCTAACCATTTACGGAAATGCACCGGAAAAGGCAGCCATCATCTCGTTCTTGCTCAACGGAATTCATCCGTACGATACCGGCATGATACTCAATAAGATGGGCATAGCCGTTCGTACAGGCAACCACTGCACCCAACCCGTTATTGACCACTTCGGCATCGATGGCACTGTGCGTGCCTCGCTGGCGTTCTATAACACCTTTGAGGAAGTTGACCGACTGGTGGAAGCCCTCCATAAGGTAAAGGAGATGTTTGGCTAGGTTCCACAATTGTTTGTGTGCGTAAGTTTCAGATAAAGGCTTGAATATTAAAATCCACACTAAATCTTGCGTGGATTATATTCTGTGACAAATAATTACTATAAGAATGCCTACACGAAGTACATCTCTGTGCGAGCGAAGGGTGCTGGGAATCTGCTTTTTATATTATTAATAGTCTTTCGTTTAATTGCCCAAATTTAGTTTTATTTTCCTTTTAATTCATTTGCAAATAGTTCCAATGCTTTTGCTGAAGGATAAGTTGAAAGCGAAGCAATTTTATTTGCAAGTTCAATTGGAAGCAAAGCACCCTCAAATTTGTTACTTAAAATTTTAGGTAAAGTCGCTACAATGTTTTTGAAGTTTATAAGATGCTGCTGAGAGGGATTTAATACAAATTCGCCTCGTTGTCCTGTTGGAATATTGAGAACCATTTTGTGATAATCGTTAATCTTTACAAATAATTTCGCACCGTAATTTGTATCTGCTCCATATACAGTTGTTGTATTGTTATGTTTGATTTGTTCCTGTATATATTTGTTATCTGGAATGAAACAATGCCCAACTGGTGCAGAATTACCAATTAATTGTAAATGGTCATAAAATTGTCCCGTCTTTTCTTGTCCAATCATTGCAATATCAAAGCCTTTCGATTTTGCAAATTCAAAAAATCGCCTGATTGGTGCGGATAACTTTGCAAGTGTGGCACGTAAGGAAAGTGGGCCGTCTTTCACAAAAAGACAATTTTTTAAAACTTCTCGTTTGTTATCCCAAAAATATCGTATTGGGGTAAAAATCATTAATGTTTCGCTAACACTCATATAATCAGAAGCGACTTGATTTGGAGCAAAATCGTCTGTCATACATTGATGTAGACCGAACATATCTGTGATATAGATTTCGCCCTTACATTCAGGACAATTTCCTTTTTCCTCATCAAATGGAAGAGTTGCTACATTTTTTTCGCAATGTGGACAACCAAACTTTTCAAGTTCTGATTTTGGTGTGTCTAACCATTTTTCATAAGCAATCCACTTTAATGTTTCCATCATTGCACCATCAAGAGAATTGTTCAAACCTTTATCTTTAACAGATTCAAACATTATTTCTCGGATTGCATCATAATTTGATTTCCCTTCAATGTAAACGTTACGCAATGGAAACGCAGTTGAATGATACAGTGCAGATTCTTTCATTAAATCACGTAAAGCGAAAGGATGTGGATTGTCTTTATCAATCTTTGAAATAGCAAATTGGTCAATACGTAAAAGTGCTGATTTAACAAAGGCAATAGCTTTAAACGGTGGATTTGGATTTTCAATTACTTGTATAGAGCCATCGGTTGAAAAAACAATTTTTAATTCCTCACCGCCCGTTGGCAAAGGTTCCCACTTAGAAATACTACCCGTGTGTTCAACAATTTCGGGATCATTAAAGCTTTTACAAAGTTTTTGAACAAGTTCGCTTTGAATTACCTCTAAATGCCCGAGCTTGCTTGCACGCTCGGGTGGAAGTCTATTATCGTGTCCTCGTTGATATGGCATTATTTATTAGTGTTTGAAGGTGGAGTAAATTTTTTTGCTTGCATAGAAACTACGAACCTATGTGAACGTGTAAGCATTCGCATATATCCGGGTGTTTTTGCTTGCAGGATATCATTTTTAATACTTTCGTAAGCTATATTGACTTTTGCGAGCTTATTTACGTCTTCTTGAGATGCTAAGTGTGCCACAAAAAAGTTTTCTGTTTGTGCAAGTAGATCTGAATTTATAGTTGATGGTGATTGTGTTGAGTAAACCATTCCGATATGATATTTTGCACCCTCTTTTGCAAAACGTCTATAAATTCTTGTTTCATCACTGTTGTCGTTATACCCAAAAAGATTGTGTGCCTCTTCAAAATATAGTTGAATAAAGTGATTGCCTAATTGATTATTTGTGAATTTATCGGTTTGATGATAAAATACTGCTTCTGATAATTGACGTGAAAAATATGTCATTAAAATTTCATCAGCGTTCCCTAAATCAAGAATTACAGTTTGTCCCTCATCAAGTAAGTGTAAAATGTTGGCTGTGTAATCTCCTGCTCGATGGTCATGATAACTCCTAAATCTTAATAAAATTGAAAAACCACTTCTGCCAGGGTTAGGTTCAAGCATTTCTAAAAGAGCATTGTCCTCTTGGTCGAAAATAGGATTGCCGCTACCTGAACGTAAATTTGGGTCGGCAGGGTTAGCTTTTTTAAATCTATGAATTACTTCCAATTCTCTTTGAAGAGTATCAAGTGAGTTTGGAGCTTGAGGCACTTGTAATTGAAATGCTGAATAAGCTGCGTTTCTCAAAGCATCCGAAAAACCCGGATTAAAACCACGAACACTGTTGGCACTCGGAATAGAATTCCTTACAGTATTTTCATCACAAGCAAATTGACATTTGTGAAGCAGTGCAAAGTAGTACTGTATTTTTCTAATCGCTCGAATTTTTTCATTCATACGATTATTTGGAATAGCATTTACCTCTGAAAAATCCGGAATATCAACGGAAATAAATGCATCAACATAATCAGAGCCACTTCTCCCTGATTGACGAATTAGTGTATTCAAAACTTGTTTTGAGGAAAAAGGCGTATGATAGAAATTCAATTTAAGTGGCTGTGAAGGGGTATTTGTTTTTGGAGTCAAAGCATAAACCGTGCATCTATCAGGATATGCCCCTCTTATTGATAGATTATCATCTTGTGGATTATCGTTTGCATATTCGCCATTAATATCAAAAATCAATTGCCCCACGTTTCTTGTATCTCTTGTTGTTTCTAATAAACTTTGAACAATTAGTTTTACAACATTACTTTTGCCTAATCTTGTTTTCCCAAACATTGCCGTTCTGCAACCTTTGAAATCATTTGTTGAGAGAAATATATCTACATCAGGAAGTTTTTTTCCTGGAAGAGGTAATCTATTTTCTGTTAAACGAAGTTTCCCAATAGCAAATCTGTTTTCTTTCGGAACAAGTTCGTTGCTAACTAAATCTAACAACTTATCATCAGGAGAATATATTTTATATTTATGAGCACTCACATAATTGTTTAAGTCCCCCGAAAACTCAATTGTGTCTAATTGCGTTGGATGTGGATAAAACATCCCAAGAACTTTGGTTTTTAATGCACCCCATTGCAGTTCACTTTGAGTAAAAATATCGAGCTCGGGCATAGATTTCTTTTGAAGTTCAAAATATGTTTGTTGCACCTCTTTTGATAGGGGGGTTGGTGCAGAATCTAAAACCCGAAGCAATGTAAAGTGTAATGGAATACTTTTGCCATTTTGTTCAAATGAATCTGGAACCATAATTAGCAAAGAGTTTCTTGGAATGCCACCAACATTTACTTTGAATGGATCGCAAGTAATTATTGTAATTTCATCATAGCCAATTTCCAACACATAGCCAACGAAACGGCTTTCGTTATATCGTTTTGCAGTTTCTACACTCTCCTCTGTTTTAAGAAAATCGGAGAGAATTCTTAATGGATGATTCTGATTTGCTGCTGCATCTAAAAATTGGTCCATAGTATTTTTAATAGTTGGTGATTAAAACTTCTTTAGAGTCCTTTGTTTGAATACCAGGCTTATCACTTGTTCCAAAAGGAATTTTTCTTATCTTAAAATCTTGGTATAATTTCAAAATGTCTTTATGTGATGAGTTAGTCATTGCCCACCGAATATTTTTTGATTTTGGTAAACTTTTGAGAGTTTCAGATAAACGCACTTGTTCGTCAAAAAGAAATTTTCCGTTGCGATAATGTAATTCCATTAAATCTTTTTCACCAGGTTTGTAAGGAGGGTCAAGAAAAATAAAATCGTTTTTTGAGGCACTTAATATAATTTCTTCAAAATCACTGTTATGGATATTTGCTTTTCGAAGTGTTTTAGAAAGTTCTAGAATATTTTGATGAGTTATAACCCAGCGTCTTTCTTCTCCGCCATAACCCACATTAAAAACACCATTGCTATTGTGTCTCCACATTCCTTTAAAACAAGTTCTGTTTAAGTATAGTATTCGGGCAGCCTTGTAATACAATGGCTTCCCATCCATTTGCTTATCTCTAATTTCGTAGTATGCAGTTTTGCCTGATGGGAAAGACTCAAAAATTTCCCACACTTTGTGAGGATATAATTTAATTCCCTTATAGAGCTCAATAAGTTCAGAATTCAAGTCAGAAATCAAAGCAGTCTCAGGATTTATATGAAAGAACACAGAGCCACCACCAACAAAAGGTTCAATGTAAGTCCCTTTTATGTCTTTTTTTGTTGGTAAAAAGTTTACTAAATATGAAAGTAATTTTGATTTTCCCCCTGGGTATCTTAAAAACTTCATTAGTATTTTTAAATTTATAAGTCGTTTTATGTTGTCGTATGTTGTTTACTAAGTCCTCATTAGGGTTACCAATAACTTGTTAATAACTGTAACTAAAAATCATATACATTTTTTTGGATAAACCCTAAGTTGAATTTTATTAAAACAAATATAATAAATGTTTACACAGAGAACTAAAGAACTTTAATTTTCATTATCGCTAACCAATTTTCCCGCTAAGACACTATATTTGTGAGGTAAATAGTATAGCTGCCTCCATAATGCCCTTTGCCCAGAAAATAGAGGATGCCATTGAACGGTTTTACTCGGCCATAACGGTGGGTGTTAACCACCATAAGATTGGGATACTGAGCACTATTGTTGTGCACCTGCTTTTGATTGTTGTTTTTTTGGTGCTAAAGATTGAAACCCGCAAGGAGTACTACGGCTCAACCATCGAGATGGAGTTTGAGGAGCCCAAGGAGGAGGCAATTGTTCAGCAAAAGCTTGAGCCCACACTTCCGCCCGATGTGCTAAAACCGGAGTATGAGACTGAGGCCATACGAAACTTTGCTGTTGATGCCTCAAAAACCGATTTGAACGCTGGCCTGAGCGACGAAAAGAATACTGATGCCGATGAGCTTTACCGCGAGGCCAACCAGGTGTACGAGCGCATGCAGCAGAACCGGGAGCTTTACGAGCAGTCGCAAAAGGATATTGAGGCAAACATACCTAATACACCCGAAAAGACAGTCCCAAAATCGAAGGAGGGCCAGTATAAGGGGCCAACCGTGGTTTCGTACTACCTCTTAGGCCGTAAGGCCTTGCACCTGCCTGTCCCTTCGTATAAATGCGAGCTTGGCGGGCAGGTTGTGGTTAACATTGAGGTAAAGCCCGATGGACGGGTAGCCGATGCGGTTATCGACAGGGCCAACTCGGTAAACGACGACTGCATTAACCAGGCAGCCATTCAGGCAGCCATGGCAAGTATTTTTACTTCCGTTTCGGGAACTGCGCGCCAGCGGGGTAGTATTACCTACCTTTTTGTCCCCCAGTAATGTTCCTAAAAGGCAGCCATAAGCAGGTTGATATCGCGCGAGGGGATATCGTAAAGTTTGCCCAGATACTCGTTTGTAAGAATACCGTTAAACAGGTAAACTCCATGGCGTAGGCCGCTATCCTCCTTGAGCTGCGAAAGCAAACCGCCACTCTGTGCAATTTGTAGCATTAAAGGAACAAAAACGTTACTCATGGCAATTGAGGCTGTTCGGGCCACACGGGCAGTGATGTTTGGCACACAGTAGTGGATTACGCCATGCTTAACATACGAGGGGTTGCTATGGTCGCGTATCTCCGAGGTTTCAAAGCATCCCCCACGGTCAATTCCTAGGTCAATAATTACAGCACCACGTTTCATTAACCTAACCTGGTCCTCCGATACCAGGTAGTTTAGGTTGGTTTCATCGGGGGCTAAGGTTCCAATTACAACATCGGCTGTTTTTAGAACCTTGTCAAGCACCTGCTTATGATATATTGAGGTGAAAAGGCGTTGCCCTAGTATATTTTGAATATCCATCAGCTTTTTGATGGAGTTGTCGAATATTTTTACAGTGGCTCCGAGTCCAAGCGCTGCACGTGCAGCATACTCACCGGCAGTGCCTGCTCCCAGAATAACCACCTCAGTGGGCGATATTCCGGTTAGCCCACCTAGCATTACACCTTTCCCTTTATTCACGTTGCTAAGGTACTCGGCGGCAACCAGCACCGATGTACTCCCGGCAATGGAGCTCATGGCCCGAACAAACGGGAATTCGCCGTCAGCATCGGATATGCTCTCAAAGGCAATGGCCGTAACACGCTTCTGGATAAGGCTTTTGAGGTAGTCGCCGGTGTGGTTGTTCAGGTGTAGCGATGAGAGTACCGATTGGTTTTCGCGCAGGTATTCATACTCCTTAGGGGTAAGGGGTGCTACCTTGAGTACAATATCGCTTTGGTAAACCTCCGATGCCGTGGCTACTATGCGTGCACCTTTCTCGCTGTACTCCATGTCGGAGTAGTTAGCCTGCCTACCGGCATCCTTTTCAATGATGATTTGATGCCCGTTCTGTACAAGTATCTCAACGGCTTCGGGCGTTAACGGAATTCGACTCTCGGTGGGGTCAACCTCTTTGGGTATTCCAATTATAAGTTGTTTGTACTTCTTCTTATATTCAATGCGTTCCTCCTGAACTAGCAATCCCTTTGCATGAGGAAACTCGGAAAATTTAGGACTGTTCATGCCCGTTAGTTTTTAAAAATGCAAGTTAGCACATATTAGCTTATGCACAAACCTGTTAGGGTATAAAAGCAATATGTAAGATTTTTACGATTTACAAAGGTTTAAGGTTATAGCTAATCCGATATTTGTAATGTGCGGCTTCCGTCGGCATTCACAGCAATTTGGATGTTTACAACCCCTTGGGTTGGGAGAATCTGCTCAATGAGTTCCGGCCATTCAATCAGGCATAGGGCTTCGGGGTTGTAAAAGTACTCCTCGTAACCAAAATCGTAAACCTCATCAATACGTTTAATGCGGTAAAAGTCGAAATGGTACACGGGCTTGCCGTTTCGGTCGGTATACTCATTTACCAGCGCAAACGATGGGCTTGTAACCACATCGGCAACGCCAAGCGCCTTACAGATTGCCCTTATAAGGGTAGTTTTGCCGGCTCCCATTGTGCCGTAAAAGCAAACTATGTTTTTACCATGAATAGCGTTTAATACCCTTTGGGCTGCCTCGTCAATCTGCTGTATGCTTTTTATTTCAATGGTGGTCATGTTACCTTTTTATGGGGTTAAGGGTTACAAGCGGAACTATCATCTCCTCAAGCGATATACCTCCATGCTGGAATGTGTCGCGGTAGTACGATGCGTAATAGTTAAAGTTATTGGGGTAGGCCAAAAAATCGTTTCCCAGAGCAAAGATAAACGAGGAGCTAATGTTGGGTTTGGGCAGATGCGCCTCCTCGGGCTTGCGAATCTCAAAAACTTCTTTGGGGTTGTAGTTTAAGCTTCGTCCCAACTTATAGCGGAGGTTGGTTGATGTGGCTCTATCGCCAATTACTTTCACAGGATTTTTTACTCGAATTGCTCCATGGTCAGTTGTGAGTACTACCTGTACGCCCTGGCTTGCGGCCTGGTCCAAAAACCCCTTTAGGTCGGAGTGCAGGAACCACGAGCGGGTTAGCGATAGGTAAGCCGATTCATCGGCGGCCAACCCGCGCATCATCTCGGAATCGGTTCGGGAGTGCGACATTACGTCCACAAAGTTGTAAACCAGCACCGCAAGGTTGCTTCCTAAAAACTCCTTGATGTTTAGGCCTCCGGCAATACCCTTCAGGGTATCGGTTTTTATATAAGTGAAGTTAGTGTTTAGTCCAAGCCGCTGAAGCTGTGCAGTTAGTAGCTGTTTCTCAAAAAGGTTTTTACCTTCATCCTCCTCGTCGAAAACCCACAACTCGGGGTAGGTTTTATGGATTTCGAGTGGCATCAAACCTGAAAAAAGCGCATTGCGGGCGTACTGCGTGGCAGTAGGGAGTATGCTGAAATAGGTATCCTCACTGCTAACCTGCCAGCTTTCGGCAATTATGGGTTCAATGGTTTTCCACTGGTCGTAGCGGAGGTTATCAATTACCAGTAGCAGAACCTTGCTGCCGGAGCTGATAATGGGAAAAACTTTGCTTTTCAGAACCGATGGTGAGAGCAAGGGTTTGTCTCCTTGTGTTTGGAACCATTGCAGGTAGTTTGCCTTAACAAATTTACCAAAAACCTGATTGGCTTCCTCGAACTGCATCTCGAGCATTTGCTTGAGGTTTGAGTCCGGATTGCCCGATAGCTTTACCTGCCACATGGCAAGCTTTCGGTATATCTCTGTCCAGTCCAGGTGGGTTTTAGCGGCCGAAATTAAGTCCGATATCAACCTAAACTCATTTCGGTAGTCGGCAAGCTGCTTTTCGGTTACTAGCTCCTTGCCATGAACAAACTTTTTTACAACCAGCAGTACCTGCTTGGGGTTAACGGGTTTAATAAGATAGTCGGATATTTGAGCACCCACGGCCATGTCCATGATATTCTCCTCCTCGCTTTTGGTAACCATAACCACAGGCAGCGCCGATTTTATCGCCTTAATTTTTGGGAGGGTTTCAAGTCCTCCAATACCGGGCATGTTTTCGTCCAGGAACACCAAATCGATAGGGTTCTGGCTTACCAGTTCAAGTGCATCGTGTCCGTTGCTGGCGGTAAGAACATGGTAGCCCTTTTGCTCCAGAAAAATGATATGCGGACGGAGCAAATCAATCTCATCATCTACCCAAAGAATGGTGGGCTGCATTGTTCTACTCTGTTTTATAGTTTGCCTTAAAGAAGTTCAGGTAATCGGGTATCGATTTATCGCTCAAAAAGCGTGCAAAGTTATCGATACTTATCACGAACATTTGGTAATCGGCGGGTTTAAGGCCTGCAAACACTTTCGGCTCCTTGCTTATCATTTTAAAGTACTTAATGGCCGTTTGCTTATCTTTAAGACCAGTACAGGTAATCATCTCAATGTAATCGGTAAAGGGTTGATTGGCTACATTGAGGTCGGCCTCAAGGAATTCATCAACATTGAATGAGATGATGTTAAACTTGGTTTGGTTGATGTTGGAGCGTTTGGGAACCAGCATCACAAACATGTGCTCGCCATCGGTAGCTGAATAAATTGATGCTTGTATTTCGGTTTGCGGGGTTACCGGCGCGATATCCAAATCGGTTTGCCCGGAAATGAGCTGTAGCTCGCGCTGCTCAACCTGCTTCAGCATCACTTCAGCTAAATGACCCTCCTCTGTTTTGGGGAAGTTTGCAGCCAGATTGGAAAGAGAGGTTTTGAACACCTTCAACTCTGCAGTTTTTGCCTGGCAAAGCGCTTCAAGCAGCATAAACTTTGGCTCAAGGGGAGTGTTCTTAGTTTTTGCTATGCCCCCTTGTACGATGCTCAGGGCCTCGGAGAGTTGACCCTTGGAGTAAAGCTCATACGCTTTTTGGTAAAGGGCTTCGCCCTCATTCTGTTGCTTGCTCAGCTGCTCAAAGTAGGCCGGGTTTGAGAGGAGTATTGCATAAGGGCTTTTGGGGTAATTTGTAATAAGCGTACTCCGGAAAAGGGCTGCATCGTCCTGCCGGTTATACTGCGATGCCATACGGTATAGCCTGTAGTAAGCATTTGCAGCAATATCTTGATCAGCAAATCGTTGCGCAAGTTTTAGGTATGCTGCTTTAGCCTCGTTATAATCGGAGAGGTTAACCTCGTAAATTTCAGCAACCCTGAGCATGGCATTTTTAATTTTCTCAACGGAAAGCTGTTTTAGCGAGTCGCTGAAAGGTAGGTTAACCAGGTAGTACTCGGGTGTTTTAGGCGATAGTTGCTTTTGGGGCTCTTGTCCTGAGGTGTTCCCGGTTCCAGCCACTGCAACCTCGTCGCTGCTGAGCACCCGTTTGTTTTTTCGGCGCCAGTTGTCCTCAAGCTTACGCTTGCCCCACTTCATCTGAAACTCCGATTGTCCATAGCTTAGCGATGCCTGGTTGTAGAAATACCATTTGCCACTTTCCTGGGTGTTCTCGGTTCGGTATCGCTGGGTTTGCTGGTAAAGCAGGGATTGGTTTCTTTCTTCCTGCTCCATTGCGCGAGCTCGCTGTTCCTCAACTTCAATGTTGGCTATAATAGCTTTGATAAGGGTATCGCGCTCCTCCTTGGGCATGGCTGCAACCCTTAACAGGCTATCCTCGGTTTTAATGGTGGTAATGTTTTCAACTAGTGAGTTGAGGTATTTTGCTTTCTGCTCAATTCGTTCAAACTCGGGGTAGGTATTATCCAACGAGTTGTATGAGCTATCGTAGTAAGCCTGGGCGCGGGTGTAATCGTTTTTTGAAAAGTAGTAGTCGGCCAGCACCAGGTACGACATCCCCTTTTGGTTGCTATTGCTTTTGCTATACTTTGCTGATAGGGTATAGTACTCAATTGCTTTATCGATATTGCCATCTTTTTTCTCCAGATTTCCAAGAGTGAAATAGAGCTGGTCAAGGTAATCGGCGTTTTTAGCGTCCTTGGAAAGCTTGATAAGTTCACGCTTAAGCTCGTCGCCCTGTTTTTGGCTAAGCGCAATCATTTGGATGCGTGCGCTAAAGGCCATATCGTAGGCGGGATTCAACCTCAAAACTTTTTGGTAAGCAACCAGGGCTTCGCCGTTTTTCCCAACCTGCTGTAGGGTTTGGGCAAGAATGTAGGTGTACCTAATTTTATCGTTCCTTTTGGGGGCGAGCTCAATGGCCTTCCTAAGGTGTGGGAGCATTGCCTCGGGTTGCTGCTGCTTTTGGTAGTAGTATGCCCATGTTGATGAAAGAAGATGGTTAAACTCCTTGTCACGAGGGCGCTTACGGTTACTTTCAACCGATTTTAGCCTATCCTGCGCATCAACAAAATCGCCCTCCAGAATTGCAACTCGTGCCAACCAAACCTGTGCCTCAAACCATATGGGTAATCCCGGAAACTGCCTGATTACAAACTCAAATGTTGAGCGGGCTTTAGTCAAGTCCTGTTTCCATGTATGAGCTTTACCAACCAGCAGCCACGATTCCCTTGCCCATTTAACATACTCGTTAAGGCTCATGAATTCCTTTTCTTTAGGGCTTAGGGTGTTCTTGGTACGTGCCGGTTTTACGGTTATTGAGTGCCGCGCCAGTAGCATGGTACACTTGTTGAGAGCGCGCTCCATATCGCTCGATACAATTCCGGGCACTTGGCTTTCGCCTATCAGCAAAACAGGTAATGGCAGGGTGTAATTGTAGTTTATCCCTTTTTCGGCTTTATAGGTACCGCTTTTGTAGCTATCGTAGGCGTTGTAGTAGTAATTGTAAAATGAGGTTAGATTATGGTAGTTTCGGCTCACAAACGTATTCTTTTGTGTTGAGCACGACCATACCCCTAATAGTAAAACAATGCCCAAAACTAGCAGCAATCGGGTGTAACTAGATTTTATCAATTCAAAACAATTTTGCATTACAAAAACGGATAATAGCCCCAAAAAGTATACAGGGGCACAATATTACAAATAATTGTGGACTTTGGGTTTAATTCCTTTACCTTCTTCAACGGAAAAACGCTACTCTACCTCAATTACCAAATACTTTGAAACCGACCAGAATTTTTGGGTATCGGTAATTTTAAGCTCTTCAATTATTCCCTTCTCGTTGGTTGTTAGGGTATATGACTCCTTGGGATGGGTTGTAACAACAGTAACTTTTTTGGCCGAGAGGGGGATGCTCACGGTTTTAGTTATATCGATACGTACAAAGTAGTTCTGGTTAAATTCAGCTTTCATTTTGCTCGATTTGCCAATCCCTAGGAAACCACCGGTTTTGTCGATAACCTTATTATCAATCAGCTCCCGCCTTGTTCCAATGGCATACCAGGCTGTGTTGAGCTGTTCGGTTTGGCTTTGAATTTTTACACTCATCTCGACCTTTTCCTCCATTAGCGTATCGATGCGCGCATTTAGCTGGGTTACCGTAAAGTTAAGTTGGGTAAGATTTTCCTTAAGCTGTTCAATTTCATGTTCCTTTTCCTCAAGCTGTTGGGTAACATTGGCAATCATTCGCTCAAACTCAGCCACCTTAAGGTTAGCTTCTTTCAACTTTTTTCGGAGTGCCGCAATGGTTTGGCGGTTCTTATCCATCAGCATGTTGATGGTTTGGATATCCTCATCAATTTGTTGGCGCACATCGGGCTTTAGCTCACTACCAGCAATGGCATTCTTGCTAATGGTTTGCTCCTTCTGCTTAATAACACTCAGGTTTTGCTCAATCTCACCCATAAAGGCGAAAAACTGATTAATGGTAGAATCTTTAATTCTTGCCTCGTTGCGTAAGGCCTCGTTTTCCTTGGTTAGTAGTTCAATCTTTTTCTTGCTTGAACCATCGCACGATACCAGCAAATAGGCAAACGTAATTACAATAGCTACTCTTGCTATACCCTGTGCTTTCATATGTGTAAAATAATTGGTTTGAAGTGTGCAATTTAGGTAAAACTTTGTTTAGTTGAGTTTTAGGGAGCAGGAATTTTGGGAATAAACTGTATAGCATAAAATTTTTATGAATCACTACTGTTCTGCTAAAGATTTTTAGTGTTTGTCATGCTGAGCATCGCCGAAGCATCTCTTGGAACATTCAACCCTTTTGATTGTTTTACGGCAATCTCTCTTTGCCATGCATTCCCTTTGCGATGCAACTATTCACCATTGCTCTTTGGAAAAAGTACTGCGTGCATCGCCCAAAATTTTGAATACAACAATACCCAGGGTTAAAACCCTGGGCTTAACTGATTTGCCCTTTCAGGGCGATTAAAGTGCGTGTCCAAAGACGTGTGATAACTGGTGAGTTCTTAAATCTTAAATTTTAAATCTTAAATAAATCGAGATTCCCCGATTATCTCGGAATGATAGGATTCGTTGTTCGTTGTTCGTGAATCGTTGTTCGTAAATATCACTCCATGTGCTCTGTGTGACTCCATGTGACACTGTTTAACATTGTGATACTGGTTTTGTTGATAGTTAATGCAATTGATCCTAGTTTATACTGAATGAAGCAATTTTTGCAAATTATTTACCAAACGCCAATTACTAAATACGAAACACTAAACACCACCCAACTGTAAACTGCATACTGTACACTGTACACTGTACACTAAGAATTATATCCTTCACTTTGCACAACATGACAAAAGGAGGGGCTATTTTGTATTCTAGACGACATTGGACAAAAAATTTTGATTGGACAGTATTGTATAATAATGCTTCATTAATAAAAAAGCTATTTTTCCCTACATTTTTTGCAGGAATCCTTCAACTTTATATCTTTACGTGTCAAAATAAACAGTATTTACAAAAATCATTGAAAAGCGATGCATTTACTTGAAGCTAAAGGAATAGAGAAACGCTACTCCAACCATTTGGCGCTCGACGATGTTAGCATATCGGTGCCAAGGGGTAGTATCTACGGCCTTTTGGGGCCAAATGGAGCGGGTAAAACTACCCTTATCCGTATCATAAACCAAATTACTGGCCCTGATAGGGGCGAGGTGCTATTTGATGGTCGGCAAATGCAACCTAACGATATTTACCGTATTGGTTACCTACCCGAGGAAAGGGGACTTTACAAGAAGATGAAGGTGGGAGAACAGGCCCTCTTCCTTGCACAGCTCAAAGGTCTTAGCCGTGCTGAGGCCATGAAGCGTTTAAAGTCCTGGTTTGAGAAATTCGAAATTCAGGCCTGGTGGGATAAAAAAATCGAGGAGCTCTCTAAGGGTATGGCTCAAAAGGTTCAGTTTATGGTTACCGTTGTTCACGAGCCTGAGCTGCTCATTTTTGATGAGCCGTTTAGCGGGTTCGACCCTATAAACGTTCAGCTCGTAAAGGACGAAATACTGGAATTGAAACGTAAAGGGACAACCATTATCTTCTCAACCCACAATATGGCATCGGTTGAGGAGCTTTGCGACCATATCACCCTAATCAACAAGTCGCGTAACATCCTAAGCGGGCAAATTGATGAGGTGCGCCAGAGTTACGGTAGCAATGTTTTCGAAATAGCTTTCCGTGGAAATCCCGATTCACTAAGGCAAAAGGTTGAAGGTAGGTTCGAACTGTTGAAGATTGATACCGACAACTCGCTACCTAAGGCGCAGGTTAGATTAAAATCGCAATCCGATGCCAATAGCCTTTTGCAGGAATTAATTCCAGCTGTTGAAATAGTTTCCTTCAACCCCATTGTGCCTAGCATGCACGATATTTTTATACAGGTAGTGAAGGAGTATAACCAAAAGCACGGTTTAGTAATCAGTTAGGTTAAAACTTAAACTAGAAAATAGTATGAACAAGATATTTCTCATAATGCAGCGCGAGTTCATGACCAGGGTCAGGAAAAAATCGTTTATCATAACCACCCTGCTCTCGCCAATATTTTTTGCAGCCATAGCCATACTTCCAAGCTACCTAGCTTCGCTTGAGGTTACCGAGGTACGAACCGTTGCCGTGGTTGATAATACCAAACAGTTTATTGATGTAATTCCCTCAACTGAGTATATCAAGGTTACTTACGTAACCGATACTCCTGCCGAAAAGGTTAAGGAAAACTTAAATGAAACAGGCTATTATGCCCTATTGGTGATTGACTCTACCTCCACACCTAATCAGGCAGCTTTCACCATTTACTCCCAGAAACAGCCTGCCATTGATGTTATGCAGCACCTGGAGAATACTTTAGAAAAGGAAATTGAGGCGCGCAAGCTTAAAACCTATAATATCGATAATCTAGATAAGATACTTGCCGATGTTAAAACCAGTATCTCAATAAAATCGATAAAGGTAAGCCAAACAGGGGAGGAAAAGGAGAGTAACACCCTAATTGCTATGGCAATAGCTTACATCATGAGCTTTTTGATGTATATGATGGTGCTTATAACCGGTAACCAGGTTATGCAGGGGGTTATTGAGGAGAAAACAAACCGCGTGGTTGAGGTTATCATTTCATCGGTTAAGCCGTTTCAGATGATGGCGGGTAAAATTTTTGGGATGGCCTCAGTGAGCCTGCTGCAAATACTGATATGGGTGGTAATGACCGCTGCGCTTGCCGGGGTTGGTATCAACATCATAAGCAGTAAAATGACCACAAAACCCGCTACCGAGCAAATGCAGGCCATGGCCCAGGCTGACCCTCAAATGGCACAGGTTCAGGAACAGGCTACTGCAGTAGCAAACAGTGAGGGAATGAGTTTCCTTACAGCCCTCAAGAACCAGAACTTCCCATTACTCATTGGAGGATTTATATTCTACTTCCTTTTTGGGTACTTACTTTATGCGGCTATGTTTGCAGCCGTGGGCTCAGCAGTGGAAAGTATAACCGATACCCAACAGCTCACACTGCCAATTACCCTACCGCTGATACTGGCAATAATTGTGATGATTAGCGGAATTAAGTCGCCCGATGGGCCTTTAGCTTTCTGGTTCTCGCTAATTCCTTTTACCTCGCCGGTTATTATGCTAACCCGTTTGCCTTTTGGCGTTCCAACCTGGCAATTGGCACTATCGGCTACTCTGCTTGTGGGTACATTTATCCTTATTACCTGGCTAGCCGCCAAAATATACAGGGTGGGCATACTAATGTACGGTAAAAAGTACACCTGGAAGGAAATGATTAAGTGGATTAGCTACAGAGGGTAGAGTTTACAATGCTTACCATTGAACAGCTACTTGAAAGTTACGATAAACCCGGCACGGTTATCCTCCTTGAGGGTAAACGTGCCGTTTTACCTACCGACCAGCACAAGCTAATTGAGGTTGGTAAGCTGCTCGCAGGCAGCAGTAAACATATTGTTTTCAGGAGCGGAAATGCCAAAGGCGCCGATTACTTCTTTTCGCAGGGAGTTTCGATGGTTAACCCATCGCGCTTACAGCAAGTAACCCCGTACCGCGGCCATAGAACTAAAGAGACTTTAGGCAGGCAAACGGTTTCGCTCGACGATGTTGACCTGGCAAGTGAACCTAACGTAATATTTCACACCAAGAACACCAGCAATGTATCGCAGCTTATCGATAGCTTTCTTTCACTTGGCGATAATGCTTTAACCGTTAAGGCCCGATATTTACTCCGCGATACCATAAAGGTGGTGGGTACCTCTAAGTTGCAGCCTGCAACTTTAGCCATTTTTTACGATGATTTATCGAAACCCAAAACGGGTGGCACTGGGCACACCATGCGTGTATGTGAAAAAAATGGAATCCCCTATTTCGACCAACGGGTGTGGTTTAAGTGGGTGGAACAGTAAGCCCTTTATGGCTTGGGTTTTTCCATCTTCATCGAGATGGTTTTGTTGAAAATTCCTGCGCTGACAAGTTTGTCAAACTCTCGCGAATTCCTCGGTTTTAGGATAAACTTCGAGTTCTCTTTGTTTTCGTCTTTAATTTTCTCGTAAGGCACTATGTTGCCTATTTCCTTTTCAACCTCAGTAAGCTTGTTTGGGTCGAAATCGGAAAAGCTAATATAAAGTGAATCGTTGCTTAGCTTAAAAATGTAAGCAATCCATACCAATCGACCCTTAACGCTATCGGAAAAGTTAACAACAAACCCACTGGAGTATTCCCTAACATCAAGGTTCTTTCCTAAGGTTCCGGTTACAGTAAATTTATTTCCACTACCAAGCGATATGGTATTCCTGGTGATAGTTAGCGTGTCGTTATCGGAACTGATAAAAATTCCCGGAAATGCATTGTTTAGGTTACTGATACTTTTCCCGTCAACTGGCTGAGGCTTGTTAAATACAATGTTATTGCACGAGGTAAAAAAAAGTGCAAATAACAGTATGAATTGAGGAATTCTTTTCATTAAACTTTACTTTTTCCCTCTAAATAGGTATACAAAACCTTTAGCGCTTTCATATTGCCCGGAAAGGTCTTCGATAACGTAGTAGTAAACCCCTTCGGGCATATCGGTACCTTGGTTGTTCTTGCCATCCCAAACCAGAACACTCGATTCAGCCTTGTAAATTAACCCACCTGAACGGGAAAATATACGAAAATCGAACCATGCCGTGCCGCTGGTGGGTACAATGAAGTTATCGTTTACCCCGTCGGAGTTAGGGGTAAATACGTTAGGGATATTTTCAAGCGGAACCTTTCCGCTAGTAAAGTCGGGCAGGACTCTTATTGTTTGAGTAAACTCGGCTGTTTGTCCGCTGTTTGAATTACGCACATTAAGCTTTACCTGATGTAACCCTGCAGTGGTAAAGGTATAGTAAATGTTTGGCCACTGGTCGAGCGCTACATCGTCGAAAGCGTTTCCGGCCAAAGGGCTACCATCAACCGTCCAGGTGAAGCGGAGGTTTCCCAAGCTATCGGGGTGGTTGGGTATTCGGTAAGCATTAAGGAAAATGCGTTTGTACGAGGCAAGACGGCCTAAATTTCTATCGGGGAAAACAAAAAAGAAAGCAGGGCTAACAGGAATCTCGCGTGAGTGCGATAGGCTTTCGCCATTCAGGGTATAGTTCAGGGTAACGGTTACACTATCGTCCCAGCTTGTATAGGAGTATGTGTGTGTGGGCGCAACCTCGGTCGATGTGTTGGAGTCCCCAAAATCCCAACCTGTTGGTGTTACGCCTGTTCTGGGTATAAACTTTAGGGTTGATTGGCTTCCGATGTTGTTTGTTTCAACTAGTTGCCATGTGAAAACCGAATCGGCTTCAAAATTTTGTGAAAAACTTAGGCATGGTAAAAGCATTGCTATTGCAATGGTTGCTGCAGTTGAGGTAATATCTTTAATCATCGCCGGCATGGTTTATCATGTAAAATTAAGCAAAATCGATATTCTGTCTATATCTTTTCGGTTAATTTTTGAACAACCCTAAAATTATTAAAAAATTCCTTAGCAAAAACACGAATTACTGTATAGCTTGGTATGGCAAGCAACATTCCAAGTATTCCAGCAACACTACCAGCAACCAGAAGAACAATAAAAATTTCAAGGGGATGAGCTTTTACACTGTTTCCGTAAATTAATGGTTGAAAAACAACATTGTCGATAAGTTGGGTAATTAGGAATACCGAAACTACCAGGATTGTAAATGTAAGCATGTTGGCTGTAAACCCTAGGTGAAGCTGTGTAGCCAATACTATGAGCGTACCAAGCACTGTTCCTGTAAGTGGCCCTACATAAGGTACTACATTCATTATACCTGCAATTAATCCAACCACCACTGCTGTTTGAAATCGAACGCCAATAATGGTAAGCCCAATGGTGTCGAGCACCATTATTGCAGTGCTCTCAATTACTATACCCACAAAGTAGCGACGCAGGAGCTTGTTTATACTAACCAGCGCTCGAGTTATTTGCATTTCGTATTTTTCAGGGAATAGCAGAATTACGCTTTTAAAAAAAAGCGTGTCGTCCTTAAGGAAAAAGAAAGTTATGAAGCTTATGGAAAACAAGGCAATAATCAGGCTGATTAGCAGGTTAGCCGTGGATGAGAAGGCATTAGTTATCATTGAAACCGTAAAAATCCCCGATATTTTTGTTATCAAAAAATCCTGCAGCACAAATCCTTGGGCGCTTGCCGGCAAGTAGTTTTGAATGAATTGTTGAATGGAATTAATAGGTTCGGCAAACGATGCCACTAGGCTTTGTACATCAATTGACCCCAACTCGTTGAACTGTGCAATTACAAGTGGAATCATTACCCTGAAGAATGCTATGAAAAGTATCCAGATTGTAATGAGGGCAATGGTGGCTCCCAAAAAACGGGGTGGTGACCAGTTTCTGATTCTGATTGAAGAAATAAAATCGACAATGGGCTTACCCATTAGGCTAAGCACTGCCGATATGAGTATGTAGGCTACTATTGATGAAAAGTACCAAACCAAAAAAGCAACCAGTGCTACTACAAATCCAATAATGATATACCGCACAAGCTGGTTCATACTCCTAAAATTTATCAAACCTAATACAAAATGCTGAAAAATCAAAATTGGGGGGAGAAGGTTAAAGGTAAATAGTTAATGGGGGTTCGTTAGCAGTGAATCGTTAAACGAAAATGGGGGGTAATGGAAGTTAGAACCCGTTAAACAGGGCTATACTGGCCCTTGGCCTCGGCCTCCCGATTTCTGATTCCTGACTTCTTCATGAAAAATCTAAAAATCATTACTTTTGCAAATCATGAACCGATCAAATTACATACATCACTTTTTCCGATGTTGCCTTTAGTTTAGGGCAATTCAATAATTCTATGCAATTTTTGTCTTACTAAATCTTACTAGTTTGATATGAACCAAATAGCTATTTATAATACACTTACCCGCAAAAAAGAAGTTTTTGAGCCGCTTAACCCGCCTCATGTTGGTTTGTATGTTTGCGGACCTACCGTTTATGGCGATCCGCATCTGGGCCATGCCCGTCCGGCAATCACCTTCGATTTGCTTTTCCGTTACCTCAAGCATTTGGGGTATAAGGTTCGTTATGTAAGGAATATTACCGATGTAGGGCATTTGGAGAACGATGCCGATGAGGGTGAAGACAAGATAGCCAAGAAAGCTAGGCTTGAACAGCTTGAACCCATGGAGGTGGTTCAGTACTATACCGATAGGTACCACAGCGCCATGAAGTTGCTGAACGTATTGCCACCAAGTATTGAACCCAGGGCATCGGGGCATGTTATTGAACAGATTGAGCTGGTTAAAAAAATCATTGATAACGGTTTTGCATACGAGCGGAATGGTTCTATTTACTTTGATGTGATTAAATACAACAAAAAGCATAACTATGGCATTCTCTCCGGCCGTAATATTGACGATTTAATAGCCAATACCCGTCAGCTCGACGGGCAGGATGAGAAGCAGAATCCGTTCGATTTTGCGCTTTGGAAAAAAGCATCACCACAACATATTATGCGGTGGCCATCGCCGTGGAGCGAAGGCTTTCCCGGTTGGCATTTGGAGTGCTCGGCAATGAGTACCAAGTACCTTGGCGAACCTTTCGATATTCATGGGGGTGGCATGGATTTGCTTTTTCCGCACCATGAGTGCGAGATTGCCCAGAGCGTAGCGGCCAACGGCAAGCAAGCAGTGAGGTACTGGATGCACAACAACATGATTACCATTAACGGTCAGAAAATGGGTAAATCCCTTGGGAATTTTATCACCCTTGAGGAGCTTTTTACGGGTACACACAGGTTGCTTGAGCAGGCCTATAGCCCAATGACCATAAGGTTTTTTATGCTTCAGGCTCAGTACCGTTCCACCCTCGATTTCTCGAACGAAGCGCTACAGGCTGCCGATAAGGGCCTTGCCCGCCTGATGGCGGCAAACCGCCAGCTCGATCGCATTAAACCATCGGCAACCTCAAGTGTAAGGGTCGATTTGCTAAAGGAAAAGGTTTACGAAGCTTTAAACGACGACCTCAACAGCCCAGTTGCCATTGCGGTTCTTTTCGATTGGGTTAGGCAAATTAACCTGCTTGCCGAGGGCAAGGAAACCATTAGCGAATCCGATTTACATGAGCTAAAATCGTTCTTTAGAACAGTTATCTTTGATATCCTTGGACTTGTTGATGAGCATACGTCGGGCTCAAAGCATGCTGAGCTAACAGCAAAGCTGGTTGAGATGCTGCTGAGTATGCGCATGGAGGCAAAACAGCGAAAGGACTTTGCCACATCCGACCGGATTCGCGATGAACTTGCAAAGCTAGGGGTAATTGTTCGTGACCGTAAGGATGGGTTCGACTGGGAACTGGAGTAGAGTTTCGATTAAGTATCTATTTTGAAATTTATATTTAAAATCAACAAGAATTGGATTTTAGGAGGAATCAAAGTTTTGTCAACTTTGAAAAAGCGTTTTTACTTTTAAAAGATGCTTTAAGAAGAAAAAATCTATCCGAACTGGAGAAAGCTGGAGTTGTACATTACTTTGAGTTTACTTTTGAACTTGGATGGAAGACACTGAAGGATTACCTACTGATAAAGGGTGTTGACCAAGCAACACCCTTTTTTATTAAAACTCTCGGAAACCAATAATGTGCCTTACATCGCGAATGGTTTTTGAGGCGCTTTCGCGAGCTTTTTCAGCCCCCATTAGGGCTACTTTTCTTAGGTAATCGTTATCGGCAAGTATAGCCTCAATCCGCTCGCGGATTGGTGTTGTAAAAGTGATTATGTCCTCGGCCAGCTGCTTTTTCATATCGCCGTAGCGAATCTCACAGGCATTATACTTATCCTCAAAGTACTGGAGCGTATCGGGCGATGAAACAGCTTTCATGATAGTGAAAAGGTTCTGGATGGCCTCAGGTTTAGGTTGATTTGGTTGGGTTGGGCCTGCATCGGTAACCGCTTTCATCACTTTCTTTCGGATTGTCTCGGGATCATCGGAAAGGTAAATGGCATTCCCTTCGGACTTACCCATTTTACCTGAGCCATCGAGACCGGGAATTTTAACCAAATCCTCACCAAAGTTAAAGGCAACCGGTTCAGGGAAGTAATCAACCTTATACATTCTATTGAATCGGTTGGCAAAGGTGCGAGTCATTTCCAGATGCTGTTCCTGGTCTTTGCCCACAGGTACCTTAGTTGCCTTGTGAATAAGAATATCGGCAGCCATTAGGGTGGGATAGGTGAGTAGTCCTGCATTAATGTTATCGGGTTGCTTGCGAACCTTTTCCTTAAACGATGTGCACCGCTCAAGCTCGCCCTTGTATGCGTTCATGTTAAGCAAGAGGTAAAGCTCAGGAATCTGGGGTACATCGCTTTGTATGTAAAGTGTAGCTACTTCAGGGTCAAGGCCGCAGGCTAAGTATTCGGCAAGCACCTGTTTTACAGAACCATGTAAATCCTCGGGGGTAGGATGTGTGGTAAGCGAATGGTAATCGGCAATAAAAAAGAAGCATTTATTCTCATGCTGCATGCGAACAAAGTTGCGCAGTGCTCCAAAGTAATTGCCAAGGTGAAGTTTTCCGGTTGAACGTATTCCGCTAAGTACAATATCCATTTTCCTAAATTTTTTGCAAAAATAACATTTTTTAGAGTTTATTAAGCGATGGTTTTTGTTTCAGGAACTCGTTCAGGGGGATAGGTTTGTTTTGTTTTGCCCATTGGTAGGTTAGCTCATACTGTTCTTTGAGGTTGTTAAAATCGAACATTGGGAAGCTATACCTATAGCTGGGAACAAAAACTAGGGTTTTGGCAGCAAGTTCGGGGTAGCGTTTCTTAATGTGCTCAAGCCTCCGCCAGAAACCTAGCGATGTTAGCACATCGGGCGATAAACCATTATTTAATTTAGTTTTTAGCTCATACCCAAAAGGTTTTAGCTCATCGGCAAGGGTCATGTCCGTATCGCGCTTGCGCGAAATAATGATTACACGCTCAACGGGTTGTTTCCTGTAATTCTCAAACTCAATGAGTGCCTGAAAGGGAACACGGTCGTCGCCAATGCCACCATCATAGTAAGGGATATCGGGAATGGTTTTTATACCGTTAATTCGGGATGGGGGAAAAACAAGCGGGTAGGCCGTTGATGCCATTAATACGTCCACCAGGCTTAGGGTTGAATCGCTTTCACGGTTGATTTTACGGTTGCAGAAACGGTATGTCCCTTCACTCAATGGCGAAGGCCGTAAGCTAACCACTGATATGGCAGTAGGAAAAGGCAAATCGGCCAAGGTCTTATATCCTAGCCGGTTAACCACAATTTCTTCCAGCAGTTTTCGTAAAGGCTCGTTGCTAACCGGCAAGCCCTTTTTATCGGTTCTGAAAACATTATCGTTTTTAATATCGCCAAAAAGTTCGCGATACTCTTTCCAGGTAAGTTTTTTCTCGAGCACTGCGTTCAGCATAACAGCATTAAGCGCACCTGAACTTGCCCCTGAAATGAAAACAACATCGTTAAGTTCGCCACGCTCGTAAAGGCTTTCGAGTAAAGCGGCCTCCTGTGCTATTTTAGCAGCAGCACCTGTAATGATGATGGCCGTACCCTTAGCGGGTTTTTCTTTATCGGAATCCTTCGTAGGGTTTGGCCTACTGGCCAATGCTAAAGTTGCTAATGCAACTGAAAACAGCAAAATCCATATGCCAATCCGTTTGCGTGTCATCATTCCAATGAGGTTTAGTTAGCTACCTGATGTTGCTAAGTTACGCGAGTTAAGTGTAAACATCTGTTTATTAAGGTTAAATTGAATAAAAAGAGTTCAATAATTAATCATTTTAACATACTGAACTTGAAATGGTATTCAATTTTTAGTTAGATTTGCTTATAACCAACCACCAAAGCCATGAAACATATAATAGTGCCCATCGATTTTTCAAAGGAATCGTTAAACGGGTTAAGACTGGCAATAATTTTTGCCAATAGGTTCGACAGCATGGTACAAATGGTGCATGTTCAGAAATACCCCACCGATTTAACACCAGGGCAGTTCGAGGAGGAGAATAAAAAGATTGAAAAAAAGCTGGAAGCTTTGGTGGAGGAATATTCTACCAAGATGTCAAACAGCGCCAATCTATCCTATATCATTAAAAAGGGCAAAATTTACCGCGAGGTTGTTAACCAGGCGCATGCTTTTGAGGATTCAGCCATTATTTGCTCTACTCATGGAGCCTCAGGTTTTGAGGAGTTTTTTATTGGTAGCAATGCTTTTAGGATTATTTCGGCTACGCAATGTCCGGTAATAACCATAAGGCATGGTGCCATGCCGCGCGATATCCAAAAAATTATCTTGCCTATCGACGTTACTGCCGATACTCGTCAGAAAGTTCCCATTACCACTGAAATTGCTAAGGTTTTTGATGCCGAGGTGCATGTAATTGCAGTGGCTACCATGCAAACCGATGAAATTGACCTCAAACTCAACGCCTATACCAAGCAGGTTTGCAGCTACCTAAAGGAGCACGAGGTGCGTTTCCAAAAGGCAAGCCTACGTGGTGATAATATCACCGATATTACCATTGAGTATGCCCTTGATGTGAATGCCGACCTTATTAGCATTATGACCGAGCAAAACATTGCCCTTAGCGATTTTGTTCTTGGTAGTCAAGCCCAACAGATGCTGAGTAGAAGCCCAATCCCTGTTCTTAGCGTTACCCCCAAGGAGATATTTATCATGGGCAGCTTTAAAACTTACGGTAGCGGCTACTAGGCTTACCTTGATATTTTAGTGAGATAAACTTTACCACCAAGCATTTCCAACGAATCGATAGTGGTTGTTTTGTAACCCTCTAGATTATCCCATTCTAGGCTAACATCTGTAATTAACGTAGCCCTTGAGGTAACACGTGGCTGGTTTATACAGTCAGTGTAGATGGTATACCCCTTCAATTGTAGGCTATCGAGTGTGACATAAAGTTTTTGCGGCTCTATGCTAACCTCCTTAACGATTAAAGGTTTTTGAATTTGCAGATATTCAAGCCTATTGATAACTTTTGGAGCATCGGTAAGGATATAGGCTCTCCGTTCATTGGTATTTTGGGTAATCGACTTTATAACCAATTCGGAACCATCGGCCTGGTAAATCTTTTGTGGAAGAACACCAAAGGAGATGTTCCATACTGAAACTGAGATGGCAAACCAAACAGTGGCATTCCGTTTTATTGTCAAACCGGTTGCAGTGATAATTGTAAGGAAAGGAACCATGGCCATAAACTCAGCGTTTCCGCCCGCCATAAAGGCAAAACCTACCTGTAATACTAAAGCCAGCAAGTGAATTTTATGAAATTTTTCAAGTCTGGTAGGTTTTGTATACCTAACAAACCAAAAAGAAAAAAATGCAAATGCAATACCCGATACAACTAGAGGAATCCACCAAAGCCACGAATGTGCAAGAAGATAGTTGATATACCCATGCATTTGGAAAAATGTTCTGAATAGGTTGATTATGCCAACCATAAGAATCGTGGAGTTCAATTCAATTGATGCGTTTCCAGTGTAATAGTCGCTAAATATGAACCGGAAAAAGCTAGTAAAATTGATTTCAATACCCATTGATAGCATGGCAAGAATGTATGCGGCAGGCACTATTGCTGCTGGTGCAAGGAAAAGCAGGGGTTTGTAATCCCTGCGATTTAATTTCCTTATGGTTCCAATTGCAAGGGCAATCCACCAAAAAAACATTATTTGGTGGTAAAGACAAGCAGATGCCGACAGTAGTCCTGAATAAACCATGTTTGAGGTTTTGGCGCTATTCTCAGCTTTTAGGAAAAGGTAGCTAGCCCAAATTGCCAGCATCACTGGAATAGTGTATGTTTCGTTTTCAATTGAAAACCGAAGGAATCCCCAGCTTAGCCCCGCAATAATGGTATAGATTGTGGCTTGAATGGCATCAACCTTAACAAGTCGGAGTAGCTTAAATAAAATGAAAGCGCTAACCGATGCGCAAAGGGTATTCATCAGCTTGAGCAGGTAAATGGTTTCGGCATTTGGCAGAAAAACGTGCCATATTTTAACCCAGTAAAATCCTGTAATGGTGTATAACAGGTGATGTGGACGAAGTAGATTACTGCTATTTACAATGTCAGCAGCATAACCCCAACCATCAATTGTACTCAGGTTTGATATTCCAAGTATGTATATTAGGAATAGGAGTGTAGCAACAATTGTTGCCCCCCAGCGCTCAAAAAACTTTTCATTCATACAAACGAAAACTACTAAGATTCATGAAATCTGATAAAAGTTACTATTTTTGTGTGGTTAAAACAGTGTATAAAAGTATTGTTTTTGAGTAAGATATCATACAGGCATGAGGAACAGTGAAAGAACAAAAGTAAAACTACTACTCGAGAGTGGAGTTGTTGGCGCTGAGGTAGCGGCAATGGGATGGGTACGTACCAAGCGTGGGAATAAGAATGTAGCCTTTGTTGCGTTAAACGATGGCTCAACCATCCATAATATCCAGGTTGTATTTGATATGACCCGTTTTACCGAGGAACAGCTTAAGGGAGTTACCACCGGGGCTTGTATTGCGGTGAGGGGATTGCTGGTTGAGTCGCCAGGTTCCGGTCAGCGCGTGGAGATTCAGGCTAACTACCTTGAGGTATTAGGTGAAGCCGATGCCACTACCTATCCGCTCCAGAAGAAAGGCCATAGTATGGAGTTTCTGCGCGAGATTGCGCACCTCCGCCCTCGCACAAATACCTTTGGAGCAGTTCTCCGTATCCGGCATGCCATGGCATATGCCATTCACAAGTACTTTAACGACAAGGGTTTCTTTTACATTCACGCACCCATCATTACCGGTTCCGATGCCGAAGGGGCTGGGGCTATGTTCCGCGTAACCACCCTCGATTTGGAGAATCTACCCCGCACCGAGGATGGAAAGATTGACTGGAACGAGGATTTTTTTGGCAAGGAGGCAAAGCTAACCGTTTCGGGACAGCTTGAGGCCGAACTGGGCGCTTTAGCCCTATCGGAGGTTTACACTTTTGGACCAACCTTCCGTGCCGAAAATTCAAATACTCCCCGACACCTGGCTGAGTTCTGGATGATTGAGCCTGAAATGGCTTTCTACGACATCCAGGATAACATGGATTTGGCCGAGGATTTCCTAAAATACCTAATTAGGTATGCCCTTGAGAATTGTGCCGACGACCTGGAATTCCTCAACAAGATGTACGACAACGAGCTTATCGACAGGCTTAAGTTTGTGATTGAAAATCCATTTGAAAGGTTAACGTACACGGAGGCTATTAAAATACTGGAAGCAGCTAACCAGAAGTGGGAATTCCCAGTATTCTGGGGTGCCGATTTACAGTCGGAGCATGAGCGCTACCTGGTTGAGAAACACTTCAAAAAACCCGTTATTCTTACCAATTACCCCAAGGAGATAAAGGCCTTTTACATGAAGCAAAACGACGATGGCAAAACCGTTCGTGCCATGGATGTGTTGTTCCCAAAAATTGGTGAGATAATTGGCGGTTCCCAGCGTGAGGAGGTTTACGATAAGTTGCTAAGTCGTATCCATGAACTACATATTCCAGAAAAGGATGTTTGGTGGTACCTTGAAACCCGCAAGTTTGGCTCAGCTCCGCATAGTGGTTTTGGGCTTGGCTTTGAGCGCTTGCTGCTCTTTGTAACAGGAATGACCAATATTCGCGATGTAATACCCTTCCCCAGAACTCCCAAGAACTGCGATTTCTAAAAGTCTATGCTCAAGCAACGGTTACAGCAAAAACTGCTTCAGAAGCTATCGCCGCAGCAAATTCAGATGATAAAGCTGCTGGAGATACCTACCATGTTGCTTGAGCAGCGTATTAAAAAGGAACTGGAGGAAAATCCCATTCTCGAGGAGGTTGAACAAACGGAACCTCAAACGGAACCTGAAATTGTTTTACCCGACGATAACCAGGAGGGTAACGACGATGAGTTCTCCATTGAGGATTACATGAACGATGACGATATTCCTTCGTACAAGCTATACTCCAGCAACGCATCGCCCGACGATAAGCGGGAGGAAATCCCTTTTTCCACCGGAGTCTCATTTCACGAGCATCTTGAAAACCAGCTCGGAATGGCCGACCTCACCGAACGCGAAAAGCAGCTTGGGCTTTACCTTATTGGTAATATCGATGAGGACGGTTATATACGTCGTAAGCTAACCGCAATTGCCGATGATATTGCCTTCTCGTTAGGTATTGAAACCAATGAGGATGAGCTGGAACGAATACTTTACGTAATTCAAGAATTTGACCCGCCCGGAGTGGGTGCACGCGATCTCCAGGAATGTTTACTTATTCAGATTAAGGCCAAGGAGCAGCAAAACGAGATAACTAAAATTGCCTACAAAATACTGAAGTACCACTTTGACGAGTTCATCAAGAAGCATTACGATAAGATTGCTTCAAAGCTTAATCTATCCGACGAAAAGCTTAAGCAGGCAATTGATGAAATTTTAAAGTTAAATCCCAAACCCGGCGGTAGTTTTGCTGACCCTTACGACCAGTCGGCACAGCATATCATCCCCGATTTTATTCTCGATTACGAGGATGGTGAGTTTAGGTTAAACCTAAACTCGCGCAACGTGCCGGAACTACGAATAAGCAAAGAATATGCCGATATGCTCGAGTCGTATTCTTACAATAAGGAGTTTAGCAATAGCCAGGAACGCGAGGCCATCGCTTTTGTAAAGCAAAAGATTGAATCGGCCAAGTGGTTTATTGATGCGCTGAAACAGCGCCAGAATACCCTTCTGACAACCATGCAGGCCATACTCGATTACCAGAAAGAGTATTTTCGCGATGGTGACGAAAGTAAGCTTAAGCCCATGATACTGAAGGATGTTGCTGAAAAAACAGGGCTCGACATTTCAACCATATCGCGCGTTGCTAACAGCAAGTACATTCAAACCCATTTCGGGATATTCCCTCTCAAGCACTTCTTTAGCGAGGGCATGCAAACCGATTCCGGCGAGGAGGTCTCAACACGTGAAATTAAAAAAATACTTGCCGAGTGTGTCGATAATGAGGATAAGCGCAATCCCCTTACCGATGAGGAGCTAATGGAAATACTAAAAGGGAAGGGATACCCTATTGCCCGTCGGACCGTTGCCAAGTACCGTGAACAGCTTGGAATTCCGGTTGCTCGCCTGAGAAAAGAACTTAACTAATCTATTTTTTTTAAAATGCTACAACGACTATCGCTTATACTTTCAATTATTCTTCACCCTATACTGGCTACCACCTATATTTTTATAGTGATTTTCTCGTCCAACTCCTTTGTTGCCTTTCTACCTGTAAGGTTTAAGGTGATGCTTACTGTGTTTGTAGCTATAAATACTATTTTTCTGCCATTACTACTAATTGTTTTCCTTCATCGTCTTAGAATTATTCACGATTATACTCTAAAAGCCAGCAGGGATAGGGTTTTCCCCCTAGCCATATCAGTTTTACCTTACCTTTTCACCATCTTTCTTTTTTCCAGGCTTCAGGTTCCATTTGTTTTAATCAAAATACTTCAGGCAGGAATTTATACACTGATGGTTTCGGCAGCCATTTCTTACTTTTGGAAGATAAGCCTTCATTTAACTGGAATAGGGGGCATCTCGGGGTTTCTTTTGGCTTCGGCCCTGCAAGGGAACCAGGCTGCAATACCAATTTTTATTGTGAGTATATTGCTTTCAGGTCTTTTAGCCTCGGCCCGTCTTATTAAAGGCGATCATAACCCAACTCAAGTTTACGCTGGGTTCCTTACAGGTTTTACATTGGTTTTTTTGATTTTCTTTAAATAGGTAAGTTGATATACCTATTACGCATTGCATTGTTTACTGATGAAGGTTGCTTCTTGATATTCTGACCTTTATCATCAAAAAGAAACACCAAACAACTAATTACTCATTTTGTTATCTTTGTGATTTTAGAATCTAACCCTTGTACCTGTGGCAGCTAAGAAAAAGGTTAAAATATTTAAGAACCTGTGGAATAAGTACAGGTTGAGTATCTTCAATGAGGAGAACTATGAAGAGGTTTGGCAACTTCGTCTTTCCAGAATGAATGTAATAGTTTTCTTTGGCGGATTTTCTATTCTGCTTATTGCGCTTGTGAGTGTCCTAATTGCCTTTACACCCCTAAGGGAGTTCATTCCCGGTTACCCCGATAGCCAAACCCGGAAAGGTTATGTTAAAAATGCCCTAAAGGTCGATTCGCTTGAGAGGGTGGTAGCCCAATGGCAGCGTTACTATGAGGATATCAATATCCTTCTTAACGGAGGAGAACCCCTTACTGGCCGCCAAACCGCAATCGATACGGTAAAGCCTACCGCAAAGGTTGAGCTATCCCCTTCAGAGGAGGATTCATTGCTCCGTATGCAAATTGAATCGGATGAGATGTTTAACCTGTCGGTGGGATCAAGTACAACCAAGAAAAGTAATATACCCTTTTTTATTCCACCCGTTAAGGGTATTATCACTAACAAGTATAACCCTTCAAAAAATCATTACGGAGTCGATCTGGTTGCCGGGCCAAACGAGGGGGTACTTGCCATTGCAAAGGGAACCGTAATACTCTCAACCTGGTCGTTGGAAACGGGTTACACAATTGCCATTCAGCACGAGGAGGGATTCCTTTCGGTATATAAGCATAACAGTAAACTGTTAAAAAGGCAGGGTGAATTTGTTAATTCAGGCGATGTGATAGCAATAATTGGTAATTCAGGCGAACTTACCACTGGACCCCACCTACATTTTGAACTTTGGCACCACGGAGCCACCGTTGATCCCGCTAAGTATATTAAATTTTAGTGGCCGGTATGAAAAGAATTGCAATACTAGGTTCTACCGGTTCAATTGGTACTCAAGCGCTCGATGTTATTAGGGAGCATCCCGATATATTTTGCGTTGAGCTACTCGTAGCCCAAAACAGCTGGGAGCTCTTAGTGCAGCAAGCCATTGAATTTCAGCCAAACACCGTAATTATTGCAAATCAGAGTCATTATCAAAGAGTAAAAGAAGCCCTAGCAAATCATCCCATTAAGGTATATACCGGCAAACAGTCAATAGTGGAATCGGTCGTGTCGTCCGAGGTCGATATGGTTCTTACAGCCATGGTTGGATTTGCCGGGCTTGAACCCACGCTTAGCGCCATTGAGGCAGGCAAGGCCATTGCATTGGCAAATAAGGAGACCCTGGTAGTTGCCGGCGAGCTGGTTACTAAAGCGGCAATGCAAAAAAGGGTTCCAATAATCCCGGTCGATTCCGAACACTCCGCCATATTTCAATGCCTGGTAGGCGAGCGCAGCCCCATTGAAAAAATAATACTTACTGCATCGGGTGGTCCATTCCGCAACCATTCCCTGGAGCAACTCATGCATGTTACCAAGACCGATGCACTTAATCACCCTAACTGGTGTATGGGGCAAAAAATAACTATCGATTCAGCCAGCCTGATGAACAAGGGACTTGAGGTTATTGAGGCCAAGTGGCTTTTCGGCCTTAACCCGGAGCAAATTAAGGTGGTTATTCATCCGCAATCAATTGTACATTCAATGGTACAGTTCATTGATGGGGCCATAAAAGCCCAAATGGGCTTACCCGATATGAAACTACCCATACAGTACGCATTCACCTTCCCTGAGAGAGTAAACTCAGGTTTCCCGCGCATGGATTTTTCCATGAGTCACACCCTTACCTTTGAAAAACCCGATACCAATAGGTTTCCAAGCCTTGCCCTGGCTCTCGAATCGTTAAGGGCAGGGGGTAATATGCCCTGCGTGCTTAACGCTGCCAACGAGGTAGCTGTTGATGCTTTTCTGAGGGAGCAGATTAGCTTTATGGCAATCCCAAAGGTTGTTGAAGGTGCTATGCAAGCCATACCGTTTATTGGGCAACCTACCTTTGCCGATTACATTCAAACCGATTCCGAAACTCGAATAAAATCAGTTGAACTCATTAATAAAAACATCATAAAATGGAGATACTCATAAAAGCTGGTCAATTCTTTTTAAGCCTTTCAATCCTGGTTATTCTTCATGAGCTAGGGCACTTTCTTTTTGCAAAGCTTTTTAAAACCCGAGTTGAAAAGTTTTACCTTTTCTTCAACCCCTGGTTCTCGCTTTTTAAAATCAAGCGTGGCGAAACCGAGTACGGAGTGGGTTGGTTACCGCTGGGTGGTTATGTGAAAATTTCAGGGATGATTGACGAGTCCATGGATAAGGAGCAGCTCGAGCAACCCCCACAGCCCTATGAGTTCCGCTCTAAACCTGCATGGCAACGCTTACTAATAATGATTGGCGGAGTGCTTGTCAATGTTATTCTGGCCTTGTTCATTTATAGCGCAGTTCTATACACATGGGGCGAAGATTACCTTCCTACGAAAAGTCTTAAATACGGTGTTTCCTGCGATTCCTTAGCCACAGAGTTAGGTTTTAGGAATGGTGATAAAATACTGTATGTAGGTGGTAAGGAGATTGAAAACTTTCAGCAAATTGCTCATGATATTCTGCTAAATGAGAATCGTGACGTTACCGTTCTACGTGGCACCGATACATTGAACATTAAAATAGATGAGGATTATGTGGCTAAGCTTGTCAAAAGCCCTATTATTTTTTTCCCGCGCATCCCATTTGTAGTAGATGAAGTTAAGTCAGGAGAACCTGCTGAAAAGGCAGGGTTTATAAAAGGCGATAGGCTGCTTGCCTTAAACGGACAACCTGCACAGTTTTTTGATGAGTTTAAATCCGAAATGCAGCGTAGTAAGGGGAAAAATGTAAAAGTAACCGTTGAGCGCAACGGAAACCCTATCGACCTGAATGTTGATGTTCCCGAAACTGGCATTATTGGGGTTTACCCTGTTGCCGATTTAGGAAAGTTCTTTGAGCTCAGCCACAGGGAGTATTCGTTCCTTCACTCAATTCCTGCCGGTGTTAAAAAGGGTTTTGCAACCATTTCGAGCTACTTAAAACAGCTTAAGCTAATTTTCTCGCCCAAAACCAAAGCATACGAATCGGTTGGCGGGTTTATTACAATTGGTAAAATTTTTCCCTCAACCTGGGATTGGCAGGCATTCTGGAGCTTAACTGCATTCCTATCCATTATCCTCGCCATAATGAACATTCTTCCAATACCTGCGCTCGATGGTGGCCATGTAATGTTCTTGCTTTACGAGATTATTACTGGGCGGAAACCCGGCGATAAGTTCCTTGAATACGCTCAGCTTGTTGGCATGGCAATCCTTTTAGCCTTGCTTTTATATGCCAACATAAACGATATTGTTAAACTTTTCAGGTAAAAGAGTTCTGTATGCTAACATTATTTATTGGGGGTGGAGAGTTGCTTGTTATTGCCATAGTTATCCTGGTAATTTTTGGCGCAAGCAAAATACCCATTTTCATGCGTAACCTGGGTAGAGGCGTAGGTGAGTTTAAAAAAGGTATAAAAGAAGCCGAGAATCAAGAGGATAAAGAAAAGGAATGATTTATGTTTTTACGATTTAGGTGGTGTCTTTTATCACTTTTCTCACTTGTCTTTTTAAACGGGTTTTCAAACCCTGTTAAATTAAATAGGGGACAAAACCCTATAGTGTCTTTAATTGATGCTATTGAAAATCTTCCCATTTTCGTCCCCACAAATCAAACCGACACAGCCAGGCTAAAACCTGACCTTTACTTTGAGTGCCAGCTCGCGGAGATTGGCCGGAACTCGCCCATTGATTTTGATTACAATCCCCATGTAAGGCGATATATCGACATTTTTACAATTGAGCGTCGTGAGCAAATTTCTAAAATGATTGGCTTAGCCAATTACTACTTCCCCCTTTTCGATGATGTGTTCAGCAAATACCAGTTGCCGTTGGAGTTAAAGTACCTTGCAGTAGTTGAATCGGCATTAAACCCATTGGCAATATCCCCAACCGGAGCAGTAGGGTTGTGGCAGTTTAAAATTAATACATCCAAGATGTTTAACCTTCAGGTAAACAACTTTGTTGATGAGCGAATGGACCCCTTGAAATCTACTGAGGCAGCCGCTCAGTACCTGCAATACCTTTACAGAACTTTTAACGACTGGAGTTTAGCACTGGCAGCCTATAACGTTGGACCTGGGCCCGTTAGGAATGCCATTGAGCGAGCTAACGGCGAAAGGAATTTTTGGAAGCTTTATCCACTCCTCCCTGAATCGGCGCAAAACTATGTGCCGGCATTTATTGCCGCTGCTTATGTAATGAATAACTACCATGAACATGGCATTACGCCTGCTCCTGTAGCTTTAGCTCAAAGCCAAACCGATACAGTTTGCGTAAATAAGCCCCTCGATCTTAACCTTATGGCTAAAGCCATTGATATTGATATCAATATTATTCGCTTTCTAAACCCAACCTATCGTTACGATTATATCCCTGAGGGCCCTTCCCCTCAGGTGTTACGGTTGCCTGCTGATAAAACTGGTTTATTTATCAGGAAATCAAAGGAACTTTACCTGAACACATCAAAACCTAAGGTTTTGCCTGCGTTAGCTGTCGATAGCACTTTAACCCGTAAGGTTTACACCGTTAAGAATGGCGATAGCCTGCATAAGTTAGCAATGCAGTTTGGTTGCACCCTCCAGGATATTTACAGGTGGAATCCCGGATTGGATAGCACAATAACTGCAGGCCAAAACATTGTTATTTGGGTTAACCCTAAAAATCTCTGAAAGGTTTTAGGCGTTAGCAATAAATATTGTTTATAGGCGTTTATCTTGAAAATCAAAACTAATATTATGAAAAGTAGGTGGATAATAATACTTGCGGCTGCAGTTGCACTTAGCCCATCATGCAAAAAGGGGAGCAAGAGTGAGCGGTCGCTTTTACCCAATGTAACCGGAAGTGCTAATGAGCTTGTGGTAATACTGCCAAAAGCACTTCATGGCGATTCACTGGGTAAGCTGTATAGCGATATTTTAACTGAGGATGTTCCCTTTTTGCCTCAAAGCGAGCCTAGGTTCGATATGGTGATGATTCCACCCGAAGCGTTTACCGATATCTTTAAGCCACATCGTAACATAATTTTTAACGATATAGTTAAGGGTGCCAAGGAGGCAAAAATGTCTCTTAAAAGAGATGTTTGGGCTGCACCTCAAACCATTCTTTACATCTCGGGGCCTAGCTATAAATCAATTTACGACCTCCTACTAAAGGAGCGCGATAAAGTTGTAAGCATTTTTGAGCAGGCTGAACGCGATAGGGTGATACAGAATGCCATTACTTATGAAGAAAAGCCCATTAGGGAAGCACTTGAAAAGAAGTATGGTGTTTCGATGTATTTCCCTAAAGGCTACAGGCTGAACTTTGACCACGACACTATTGCTTGGATATCCTATGAAACTCCGCTTACAAGCCAGGGCATTATTCTTTACACATTCCCCTATACAGCAAAAAATACCTTTACGGTTGACTACCTTTTGGCTAAGCGCAATGAGTTTGTTAAAACCATTAGTGGTCCAACTCAGGGCTCGTATATGACTACCAGCAGCGTTATTGTTCCGCAACTTACCGATATGATGTTCAAAAATCGTTATTACGGAGTTATGCGTGGTTTGTGGGATGTATATAAGCATCCAATGGGTGGACCATTCATCAGCCATATTACTGTTGATGAGGAACGCCAAAGGGTTATTGTTGCTGAGGCATACGTTTATGCTCCATCAAAGGAGAAACGTAATTACCTCCGACAGGTTGAGGCTTTGCTCTACACCATGGAGATTATTAAAAAGTAAATCTTCTTCAATTAAATTACTTTTAATTTAACCACTAAAAAAAGGGGTGCAGATAATGCACCCCTTTACTTTGCGAATATTTATTTAATAGCCGTATCAACCAGTTCATCAACAAAGGCTTTTATGGAACGCGAATCGGTAGCACCATAAAAGTCGTAGAAGTATTCAATTAAGTATTTTTTGATTTCATCCTTGCCCATTTTCTGTTTTACAAGGATTGGAATAATGGTCATAAACTCATTGGTTACAGTTTCCTTGTCAACAAAGGCCAGATTAAACTTTGTAATCTCCTCGCTGGTTTTTGTGTTCCTTTCGTATAGGTAAACTGCAACCGAAGGTATCTCGTTTTGGGTAATTACGCCGGCATTTGTGTTTACAAGCTTATCGCGTTCAATGAAAAGCGTTGTGTTTTCATATCCAATCTTTTTTGAAACCGGATTGTTATTCACCCGGTAGTAGAATACCACGAACTTATTTTCATCAATGGGGTAGGATTGGGGGTTAATTGGAACAGCAATATTATCGCCAATAATGGTGAACTTGTCATTGCCAAAGTAGGAACGGAGGTCGGAAACGGTGGTTTCATCGGGGCGGTAACGCTCAGCCATAAGGCTTCTGCGCTTGGTGGGAACAGCAATATCCTTAACCATGGCCGATAGCTGTTGAATGGTTTCAGGAGCTGGTGGCTCATGCAGCTTAATCATGTAACGCCCCATGTTTTGTCCAATGGATATTACGTAGGAGTCAAACGAGTCGAACGTTACCTTGTCCGATGGTTGAAGCACATCGCCAGCTTTAAGCTGAGTTCCTGTTTTGTTGTTGGTTACCACACCGTTTATTCTTGTAACAATAAACGATTCCTGTGCCTGCACACTAACCGATATGGCAAGCAAAAGGACTGTTAAAAGGTGAACTACTGGTTTCATGGCTAAATTTTTTAGTTACATAATCAAATAATATACCAAAGTTACACTTTTCAAATTAACTCTTACCGTTTTTCCATTAATTATCACTACTATCCAACTAAAATTTTGAAATTACTTTAACCTTGGTTTAGTCTATCCTCCATGAGGAATAGAAAAAGTTAGAGTTTGTTTTATCTCAACGTTTCATCGCGTGTGAATGCCAGCGGTTTGTCATTCCAAGCTAATCGGGGAATCTCGATTTATTTAAGATTTAAAATTTAAGATTTAAAAACTCAACAGTTATCACACGTCTTTGGACACGCACATTAATCGCCCTGAAAGGGCAAATCAAACCAGCCCAGGGTTTTAACCCTGGGTATTGTTGTATTCAAAATTTTGGGCGATGCACGCAATACATATTCCAAAGAGCAACACTGAAACGTTGCATCGCAAAGGAAAAGCATTGCAAAGAGCCATTCACATGTTCTTTCTTGTCTTGTTACAAGAAAGATCCAAAGAAAATCAAGGCTGAAAAGCCCGACCCGATGGGTGCCCCGCGGGTGGAACTGCTGCGCGATACAATTCACCACGCCTGCGGCGTGACTCATGTGGTATCGCTTACTAAGCCCACCGCCACGTTCCACCCCCGACCCATTGCCGGGTCAGGCTTTTATGCCTCTGCTTACACCATTCCTTACTCGTTAAGGAATCTCATTGATTAATAAAGGGGATGAGGGGACAATGAGATGCTTCAGTTAGCTCAGCATGACAACGGAGTAGAAAAAGTAAGCGTTTTGTCATCCCGAGCGCAGTCGAGGGTTTTCATCAAATGGTAAAAGGTACAAAGCGATGCTTCGACATGGCTTAGCATGACAAAGGGTGTTAGGGATATTGTCATTCCGAGCTGGTTGAGGAATCTCAATTAATAAAGAGTTGTAAGTTCAATGAGATGTTTCGACTGGGCTCAGCATGACAAAGGGCTTTTTCCCTAACGCTCAAAATGATATATCCTTAACTACGTATATAGGAAATTTATTCTTGAATCACTTCTTCTTTCTACTACCTTATTTACGTTTCCCCTTGTTTAAGCAAACACAATTATAGGAATGGTCAATCCAATCCAAAATCAATGCATCGGGTATTGACCCATCTATTGCTATAGTGTTCCAGTGGCGTTTATTCATGTGATAGCCGGGTTGAACAGCCATGTATTTTTCACGCAGCTCTATGGCGAGTTCAGGATCGCATTTAAGGTTAAGCTGTGTGTCCCCACTAAGGTTAACCATGGCAAAGATTTTCCCGTTCACCTTGAAAACCAGGGTGTCGTCGTCGAACGGAAAACTTTCAGTGACATCTGGTTTTGATATGCAATGCTCTCTAATCAGTTCAATATTCATGGGTCTGTAATTGCTGAAGATTATAGTGTTGGGTAAAATGCATCTTCAATATGCTCAATCTCAGGTGGTAAGCCATGGTTGATTACAATTGAAACAATATCGAATCGCACATCACAATCAAGGTTATGCCTTTGGACATACTCGTCGGCAGCCTCAACAATCATTCTTTGCTTTTTCCGTTTAACCGATTCCTTGGGCTCCTCCCAGTAGTGGGTACTTCGGGTTTTAACCTCCACTATAACAAGGGTGTCGTTTAGCTGTGTCACCAAATCGAGTTCCTTGTGGCCAAAGTGCCAGTTCCTGTGTAAAATTTTATATCCCTTTGCAGCCAAGTAACTCGCAGCAATTTCTTCGCCCTTACTGCCTAAATCCTTGTTGCCACCAATTTTTTCTACCATTCTATGAAACAATTTTTAACAAAAATCGATATAAATTTTTGTTGATCAACTCTTTTTTGGGCTTGCGGTTTATTTGCTACATAGCATTCTTCACTTTACTGCTATCCACAAACGCCTACTCAAAGGTAGGCGGTTTTGAGGGTAAAGTCAATATTGTTCGCGAGGGTGCATACGATACCATAGAGGTTGAGGTTTACATTAAGGGCAACTTAATACGTGTTAACGAGTTTAGTAAAGGTGGTAAGTTGATACGGTCCTACATTGCCAATGTGGAAAGTGGATCAACCTACCTGGTATCATTCAGCAATAGGATGTACTCCAAAGTTAAGGTAGATAATTCTCCCGCAATTTCAAATGTTAGTATTCTAAAGTCAGAGAACTATATTGAAATTAATGGTATCAGGTGTTACCAGAGGAGGGTAAAAAACGTAGCCACTCAAACTGAAACAACATATTGGGTCTCGGAAACAAAGTACGACTTTGCTCCTAAACTTTTCAGTGCATTGGCCAATGCTGGATCAGCTATTGAAGAATTGGTAAGTTTACCACAACCCGAAGGGATATTGCCATTGATGGTAATTGACCGTACCCGGTTCCGGAAACTGCGAAGCAGCATAAAGGTTTTAAGTATTACACCCATGCAGATTTCGCAAACCCTGTTTACTATTCCGGTTGGGTTTAATGAGCTAATATCAAGTTAAACTCCTGTAAAATCCTACTTTTGCCCCTTCATCGCTAACCTTTAATTCAACGGTTCTACCAATAATTAAAGGGAGGTTAGGCTCTGCGTGTCCAGCAGGAAATCCAAAGCAAACAGGTATTCGGTACTCCTTAACAGCGCTGTAAATAATTTCGTAGGCATCGGAACCAAAAGGTTCGCTGTTATCCTTCATGTCGCTAAAGTGTCCTACAATAAGCCCGGCAATTGATTTAAGCTTGCCTGAACGCTTTAGCTGCATAATCATGCGGTCAATATGGTAGAGGTACTCATCAACATCTTCAATGAATAGAATTCTACCGCTATAGGACATCTCGCTTGTTGTGCCACTGAGCGATGAAAGGATGGAAAGGTTTCCGCCAATGAGAACCCCAGTGGCATGTCCAGGAAGGTTTAAGGGATGGTGTTTTAATTCGTAGTGCAGGGCCTCACCTTTTAAAGCGCTAATCAGCGCCATGGTCGATTGGTTTCCTTGAACAGAATCGGGGAAATTGATGGGCATGGTGGCATGGAGCGTTTCAATGCCAAACCAGCCAGTAATTAAGCTGTGCAAGAAGGTGATGTCGCTATAGCCAATAATCCATTTTGGGTTATGTTGAAGCTTCCGTAAGTTTAATAAATCCAATATTCTTACCGTGCCGTATCCTCCGCGAGCACAAAGAATAGCTTTCACGGATTGATCTTCAATCATCTCCATTAAATCCTGAGCTCTCTCGCCATCGGTGCCGGCAAACTGGTAGTGTTTAGAGTAAAGGTGTGGTGCTGTTTTAACTAAAAAACCCTGTGATGTTAAAAACCTAATGGCCGGCTGTAGCTCATCACGGGTTATTGATCGAGCTGGAGCAACAATCCCTATTGTATCGCCTGGTTGTAGGTATGGGGGTGTTATGTTTTCCATGCACCTGTTGTAAAAAAATGGACTTTAAAGTTAGATTATTTTTTGAAATAAATCTCATTTTTGTCATTAAGGTTTTACTTATTCACCTTGAAATACTTTTCGGTTCTTTAAAGAAAATCAATTAGATTTGTGGCACTAAATAGCTGGGTATGGATACATATGCATTGGTTGCCTACAAAGTCACACCTACAGCTTTTTTAGTAAACACCATTGAAATACTAAGATATTTAATACAAGACAGATGAACTCATTTAAGCGTTACCTGATTACATCGGCTTTGCCCTACGCAAATGGACCTGTTCATATAGGTCACCTTGCCGGAGTTTACATACCATCCGATATTTTTACCCGCTACCTAAGAGCTAAAGGAGTTGAGGTAATCTCGGTGTGCGGATCCGATGAGCATGGGGTACCTATTACAATTAAGGCACGTCAGGAAAACACCTCACCCCAAGCTGTTGTTGATAAGTATAACGCAATCATCAAGGATTCCTTTGAGAGGTTTGGCATTGCCTTCGACATTTACTCCCGAACAACCTCAAAGGTGCACTATGACACTGCCAGTGAATTTTTCCGGAAGCTATACGATAAGGGTGTATTCATTGAGAAATCAACGGAACAGTACTACGATGAGGAGGTAGGTCAATTCCTGGCCGATAGGTATATCATGGGAACTTGTCCACATTGCGGAAACGACCGCGCCTACGGCGACCAGTGCGAAAAATGCGGCACAAGCCTTAGTCCAACCGATTTAAAAGACCCCCGGTCCATGCTCAGTGGGTCAAAGCCTGTGATGAAGGAAACCAAACACTGGTTCTTACCACTAGACCGTTTCCAACCCGATTTGGAAAAATGGATTCTGGAAGAGCATAAGGAATGGAAACCAAATGTTTACGGACAGTGCAAGAGTTGGCTCGATCAAGGCCTACAGCCACGTGCCGTTAGCCGCGATTTAGATTGGGGTGTTCCCGTGCCGGTTGAAGGGGCTACTGGAAAGGTGCTATATGTATGGTTCGATGCTCCAATTGGATATATTTCTGCAACAAAGGAGTTAACACCAAACTGGGAGAAGTACTGGAAGGATCCTGAAACCAGGCTAATCCATTTTATCGGAAAGGATAATATTGTTTTCCATTGCATCATTTTCCCTGCTATGCTTAAGGCAGAGGGTAGCTATATACTACCCGATAACGTTCCTGCCAATGAGTTCCTTAACCTTGAGGGCGATAAAATATCTACCTCGCGTAACTGGGCTGTATGGCTTCATGAGTACCTCGATGAGTTTCCCGGTAAACAGGATGTGCTCAGGTACGTTCTTACCGCCAACATGCCCGAAACCAAGGATAACGATTTCACCTGGAAGGATTTCCAAACCCGTAATAACAGTGAATTGGTTGCAATTCTGGGTAACTTTGTAAACCGTGCAATGGTTCTTACACAGAAGTATTTTGATTCAAAGGTGCCTGCAATTGCCGAACTTGACAATTACGACCGCGAAACCCTGGCCGAGATACCCAAGCTTAAACAGTCCATAGAGCAAAACCTTGATGAATTCCGCTTCCGCGAAGCATTGAAGGAGGCAATGAACCTTGCCCGTCTTGGTAATAAGTATCTTGCCGACACTGAACCCTGGAAGGTTTACAAAACAAACCCACAAAGGGTTGCAACCATACTGAACATTTCCATGCAGATTACTGCTAACCTTGGAGTATTATTAGAGCCTTTCCTTCCATTTACCGCTGAAAAGATTAGAGCAATGGTAAACCTAAATGGGAAGGACTGGAATTTGGCAGGTGGCGATAATCTTTTGTTGCCTGGTCACCAGCTGAACGAGCCATCGCTTCTGTTTGATAAGATTGAAGACGACGTTATTGAGAGGCAGCTCGAAAAGTTACGGAAAGCTAAAGAGGCTAACGAGAGGGCAAATATCAAGGTAACCCCCTTGAAAGATTCAGTTACCTACGATGAGTTTTCCAAAATGGACATTCGCATTGCTAAGGTTCTTGAGGCAGAGAGGGTACCGAAAACACAAAAGTTGTTAAAGCTGAAAATTGATACCGGAGTCGATACCCGTACTATTGTTTCGGGCATAGCTGAGTTCTTTACGCCCGAGCAAATGGTTGGAAAACAGGTAGTAGTTCTGGCAAACCTTGAGCCAAGAACCATCAGAGGAATTGAGTCGCATGGAATGATTCTTATGGCCGAGGATGTAGATGGAAGGTTACAGCTGGTTATACCGGCCGATTCGGTATCAAATGGTTCAACAGTAAAGTAAACCTGAACATGCATGGTTATCAGGGCCGCCACTTTTGGCGGCCTTTTTGTTATTATTCATTACAGCTTAGCAATATTGGTTTACCATTTCCTAAAAACAATTATTGATTGCTGTAAAGCTATAGTTCACGAGTTAAATGGTAACGTACTCCTATTGATGAAAAGGATCCTTTTGCCTTCATGTGTTTCAATCAATCTTAAATATGGTTACTTGTCAAATTGAGCGAAGCTAAACACATAACTAACCTTGCAGAGAAAGATATTCATAGTTTCTGGCAAACACGGTAATTTGCAATCAATGTCGTTTAGTTAACAAACATATACATGCCTGTCATCCTGAGCGCAGCGAAGGATCTCTAATCGTTCCCATGAGATGTTTCGCTTAGTTCAACATGACATTACCCTCACTAACAACCATCAACTGTCAGCCATCAACTAAATAAGTTTCACAGGATTTCAAAGTGTAACATGGTGTTACACAGAATGGCATTTACGAACAACGATACACGAACAACGTACACCGTTTCCAGCCCCGTAGGGGCGTAAAATTTGTAACACTATGGAACTCCCGTATGTAAAGCGATGCACGCTATGATATTCCAAAGAGCGAAATTGAATCGTTGCATCGCAAAGGAAAAACATTGCAAAGAGTGATTTTCATGTTCTTTCTTGTCTTGATTCAAGAAAGAACCAAAGAAAATCAAGGCTGAAAAGCCCGACCCGATGGGTACCCCGCGGGTGGAACTGCCACGCGATACAATTCGCCACGCCTGTGGCGTGACTCATGTGGTATCGCTTACTAAGCCCACCGCTATGTTCCACCCCCGACCCATTGCCGGGTCAGGCTTTTATGCCACTGCTTGCTTCTTCGGCCCCATTCCTTCTCAGGAAATAGGGCTGGGATGATGCCGTTTTCTATATTTAACCTAGACGACCCCTCTAAATCTCCCCTGAAAGGGGAGACTTTAACTCTGCAAAAAGGTCTCCTAAATGCTTATCCCCTCTCCTATCAGGAGAGGGGAGGGGGTGAGGTCATTTCCCACGACTAAAGAACATCGCTTCCAGCCCCGTAGGGGCGTAATATTTGTAACACCATGATTATTCCCACATGTATAGCGATGCACGCAATACATTTTCCAAAGAGTAAGGGGAAAGCGTTGCATCGCAACAGAAAAGCATGGCAAAGAGCGATTGTCGTAAAACCAATCAAAAGGAATTAAGGGAGATAGAGATGCTTCGGCTAGCTCAGCATGACAAGTGAGCAGAAAGGAAGATAGGTTTTTTGTCATCCCGAGCAAAGTCGGGGGATCTCTTCGAAAGATTGAGGAAAATGAGCAATGAGATGCTTCGGCGAAGTCTATCCCTATAAATCAGGACTCAGCAAGACAGCGTAATGTTTCTCTTGCGCGCAACATGACAAATAACCTTAACTAAACAACATTGAATTAGCAATGGTCATTAACTAGTACCAAACATACCGTGGCAATAACGAGTTTTCCTGCCAAAAAGAGCTGTTCAATGCATTGTTCATAATTTAAAAGAACAACATTTCGGAGGTTCAAAGTTTTATTTGAACGAATAATCACCATTTAAAAACAACTTTTGTTAACGCTCATTAACAATTGGGTTAGGGGTGAAATTTCTACCTGCCCTACATGTTGAACTGAATTTTTTGAAAATCAAACCTTAAACCAAACTGATATGAAAAGAAACATTTTATTGCTTAGCATTTTTGTGCTTGGAACCATGGTGGCTATGGCCGATTACAATCCTGCCAATAATGGTAGTGCTTCCAAAATGAAGACCGGAAACCGAAATGCATCAACCACAACCGATGCTCCCTTTTACAACCCAGCAGGAACCGTTTGGGGAAACGACGGGTTTACCCTTGAGTTCTCTACAATTCCTTTCTACTCCACCAAAAGCATTTTCGATAATGGTAATTTTACCGCTAATAATTTAGAGTACAAGAGTAAAACCAGTTCGCTTCTTTATCCAGCACTAAATCTTACCTATAAAAAGGATAGGTTTGCGCTATTTATGTTTGCAGGAATCACCAATGGTGGTGGCGCCGGCAATTATAACGATGGATTACCAACATTTGAGCGTTTGGGTTATTTCAATGTGATTACTGGTATAATGGGTGGATTGCTGCCTGGCGCAGTAACCGATTATGGTGTTAAAACTAGTTTTAAAGGTTCTGCTTATGGTGTAGGGGGTTGGCTAGGTGCAGCCTATCGTGTTAACGATTGGTTATCGGTTGGTGGCGCTTTTCAGTATTCCCGCCAGATGAACCATCAGGAGGGTTGGTTGGATATCACCTATACCCCTACACCATCTGCTGTACCTATTCCACGGACTGAAATAGATGTAGATTTTACAGGTCAAAGTTTTGGTTTTATTGGAAGCGTTGACCTAAAACCTATGCCAAATCTACTAATAGCAAATACTTTCCGCTACTTCACTGAAATGGAACTTGAAACCAGGGTTAATGATAACAAAAGTGGTGGATTATTTACCGATGGCGATACGGTGAAATCAACCTATGTCCCAACATATAACCTTGGCGTGGCCTATAATGCTAACGAAAAGCTAACCTTGCACTATAACATGAATGTTTCACTATACTCCATGCTCTCACTCGATGAGGATGTTGATGGAGTTAACGTTGCCGAATACTACCATAATGGTATCGATTTTGGGGTTGCTGCTGAGTACCAGTTTACCGAAAAGTTCAACTGGGGTGTTGGCTGTACATATGCTCCCTATAAGATGAAAAGGCAATATCAATCGGAAATGGAATTTGAGAATAACACCATTTGGCTCAACACTGGCGCTAGCTTAAAGCTAAAGGAAAACTTAGGTTTCGACTTAGGGTTCCAGGTTGGTTTGGCTACACAAGAGCGTAAAGTAGAATCAACCGAATGGGTTGTTCCTTTTAATCAGAAATATGAAAACGGACCATCATACTCTATGGGAATTGGTTTCTGGTACAAGTTTTAGGAAGGGTAGATAGTCTATGTAATAGAGGTTGTCCTAATGGGCAACCTCTATTTCTATCTTTATTTCAGTGTTGTTTAGTTAAGGTTATTAGTCATGTTGCGCGCAAGCGAAACATTACGCTGTCATGCTGAGTCCCGATTTACCGGGAAAGACTTCGCCGAAGCATCTCTTTGTATTTTCATTCCTTCTGTTAATGAAATTCCTCAACCCCAAAGGAATGATATTAGCAATGGCATAAAAGCCAGACCCGGCAATGGGTCGGGGGTGGAACGTGGCGGTGGGTTTTGTAAGCGATACCACATGAGTCACGCCGAAGGCGTGGCGAATTGTATCGCGTGGCAGTTCCACACGCGGGGTACCCATCGGGTCGGGCTTTTCAGCCTTGATTTTCTTTGGTTCTTTCTTGTATCAAGACAAGAAAGAACGTGTAAATCACTTTTTGCAATGTTTTTCCTTTGCGATGCAAAGCCTCACCCTTGCTCTTTGGCATATGCATTGCGTGCATCGCTATACGTGTGGGAGTAGCCACGGTGTTACAAATGTTTAGCCCCTACGGGGCTGGAAACGTTGTTCGTTGCTCGTGAAACTATTGTCATGTTGAGCTAAGCGAAACATCTCATGGGATCGATTAGGGTTCCTTCGCTTCACTCAGAATGACAAAAGGTATGTATATTTTTCTTAGCTAAACGACATTTATCTTTATTTTAAAAAAGTTGAACGTATTTTTTTGAAAACCATAACCCAACCATTTTGATTTAACCCAAATAATTTTATACATTTGTTAGTTAAACCCCAAACACCCTACAGCATTGGAATTGAATGCTATAGTGCAAAAAATTTTGCAAACCAACGATTATGTTAGCCTTCCGGGGCTTGGCAGTATTGTACGGAAGTACGAATCCGCTCGGCTAGCCAACGATGGCAAAACGCTTCTGCCTCCTAAGGAATACTTTGTTTTTGACCCTAACCGAACATTTAACGATGAGGCACTTGAGAATTACCTTGAAGCAAGTTATGGTCTTTCAAAAAGCGAGGCAAGTAGAAGAGTTGAAGAGTTTTGTCAAACTCTTTTGAATAGCGTAAAACAGAATAAAACAGTTTCTATTCCCGGAATAGGTTCACTCAAAACTGGGGTTGATGGAGGAATTGAACTGATTGCCGATGATACTCTAGCAACAACATTCCTACCACCAGTTGATATTGTTGTTAGCCATCAAGGAACTGCAAAGGTTGAAGCTAATCAGGATTTTGGTACATCCATGCCAACTTATCGCAAGGAAGATAAATCCACTCCTACAGTTAATGTTGAATCAGCACCATCAAATATTCCTGCAACTCCCAAAAAGTCTCAGCGGTCGTTTGCAGCAGGTTTATTTGCTGCTGTTATGGTTATAGGTGTTGTTGCAGCATTTATCTTTATTCCTGAATTAAGATTCTGGGAAGGGAACAAGTCCGAAAACGTTTCGCAAGTGGCAGTAGTTGTTCCTGATGAAAGCAATCCACCTAGCAATCATGAGGAGCCGTTAAATGTAGTCAAATCCGATTCGGCTTCAGTTCAAAATCAATCAACCGATAGTTCCATATATGCTGTTTCAAGGAGCGAAGTGAAACAACACACAAGTGTAATAGTTCCAATTGATAAAAAAAGTGCCCTTTTATTTCAGGATAAACCTATCGAGGAGAGTAAGACTTTCTATATTGTAATTGGCAGTTTTGCTAGCCGCGATAACGCCCAAAAGTTAATTGATGAGGTATCGCGTTTGGGCTATAAACCATTCATTTTACCGGGCAACAATGTTTACAGAGTGATAATATACCAATTTACTAATCGCGATAGAGCCTTGAGGGAATTGGAGCGAGTGCGTGGTTTGCACTTAACCTCACAAGCCTGGCTTTTAACCCTTTAGTTATACTCCACACACATAATATCTTAACCGATGGCAATTATCGAGATTGAGAACATGGAGTTTTACGCTTACCATGGATGCTACAAAGAGGAACAAGTTGTAGGGAATCATTTTCAGGTAAGCATCTTAATTGAGGTCGAAACACAAGCGGCTCAACTTACCGATAATTTAAATGATACTGTGAATTATCAGGTTGTTTACAATCTGATCAAAGAGGAAATGCAGCTAAAATCTAAGCTGCTTGAGCATGTTGCGGAGCGTATTGTTTCAGCTATACACAATAAATTCAAAAACGTGGAAAGGGTATGGGTAAAAGTTTCAAAGTTAAACCCACCACTCGGAGGAAAAGTTGAAAAGGTGAGCGTTTCGCTTGAACGCAAGTTTTGAAAGCCCACAAAAATTTGCAGGATTAATTTTTTTTGTATCTTTGCAGTGCCAAAGGGTACCGTGGCCGAGAGGTTAGGCACTGGTCTGCAAAACCACGTACAGCGGTTCGAATCCGCTCGGTACCTCAGAAAAGCCCCCAAAGGGGCTTTTTTTATTTCTTCCGATTGTGTAAACCGCACTCTTTGGTCTCGGGGTTCTCCCACCACCAACGGCCGGCTCTAACATCCTCACCGGGTTCAATGGCTCTGGTACAAGGTTGGCAGCCAATACTTGGAAAACCTTTGTCATGCAAGGGGTTGTAGGGCACCCCATTAGCTTTAATATACTCCCAAACGTCCTGTTCGCTCCAATCAATAAGCGGGTTAAGCTTAATAAGGCCGTTAGCCTCGTCCCACTCAACCATTTGGTTTTCGGTTCGGGTAGCTGACTGGTTGCGGCGCAAACCACATATCCAAACCTCTAACCCTTTGAAAGCCCTTTTCAAGGGCTCTATTTTGCGAATCCTACAGCACTCCTTCCTATTCTCAATACTTTGGTAAAACAGATTAATTCCCTTTTCGGTGACCATTCTCTCAACTTCGGCTGGCGATGGAAAGTATATTTCAATATTCTTTTTGTACCTCAGCGAGGTGCGCTCAATAAGTTCGTAGGTTTCGTAGAATAATCGTCCCGTGTCAAGGGTGAAAATTTTTACTTCAGGGTCAATCCTCATTACCATATCGGTAAGCACCTGATCTTCCGCACCCATGCTGGAACTCAGAGCAATTCTCCCTTTATACTCATTCAGGAACCATGTAAGCACCTGAAGGGCATCTTTCCCTTTGAACTCTTCGTTTAAAACTAATGCTCTCTCTCTCATTGTTTTGATTTTAACACTCCAAACGATAAATTAGAAACACAAAACTTCAAATTAATGTAAAAAAATTGACTTTGGTATTATAATTTACTAACTTGCTCATTATGCAAATTTAAAATAATACAAAATGAAGAAAATCTACACATTAATTTTATCGCTATTCACACTAACGGCATGGTCGCAGGACGTACCAATGCAGGTAATTGCCGCTGGAGGTGGATACTTTGAAAACTCATCAGCAGGGCTATCAATTAGTTGGACACTGGGCGAGGTTGCCTATACTACCCTCACATCAGCTGATTTTATTTTGACTCAGGGATTCCAGCAGGGAAACCTGTTTGCCACATCGGTTGATAAACCTGAAATTACTCAAAACGACATTACCATATACCCTAATCCGGTAAGGGATTACGTAAAGGTTAAATTTGAAATACCCAATGCGAGCGGTAAAGCAACATTTGACTTATATGATATAACTGGACGCAAGGTTATTTCAAAGGTTATGAATGTTGAGCAATCGGTACCCACTGAGCTAAATCTATCGGAGATGCGTTCAGGCATTTATCTGCTAAAAGTAACGCTGGAGAAGGATAATCTGAATCGGATTGTTAAACTGGTAAAGGAGTAACTTACCCTTTTTATAGCCTTTTAAAAGTCTAACCAAAACTTTTTAGCCATGAAAAATATTGGCATGGTGTTGTTATCTTTTCTGATAACCATTGGCGCAATGTCGCAATCTCCAAGAGCATTCAATTACCAAGGTGTAATAAGAAACTCTAGTGGAGAGGTTTTAGCAAACCAACAGGTAACTTTTAGATTTAGCCTAACAAATAATGATGCCAGCACAGTTTACTACTCAGAGAGTAGGATTTCAGCCACAAATGGGCTGGGCATTGTAAACGTTCCAATTGGTTTAGGCGATATTATTCAAGGAAATTTTTCAGAGATTCCATGGGAAAGTGGAGATATTTACTTAAAAGTTGAAATAATGCCTGAGGGTGCTGCAGGATTTACCGACATGGGAATACAGCGATTGTTATCGGTTCCTTATGCATTATTTGCTTCCGATGGTATATCGATGAAATGGCTTGGTTCATTGCCAAACCCTCCTGCTTTCCCATCGCGAAATGAGGCATACTACAATACTATGAACAAGGCTTCATTCATTTGGGATGGCGATTCATGGGAAATACTGGCACTGGATGGTTTGCCCGGGATTCAAGGTGCTCAGGGCGATCAAGGGCCTGCGGGGCCAAAGGGCGAACCGGGAGAACCTGGGTTAGATGGCATTTCGATTGTTTGGTTGGGTTCATTTGATAATGAACCAATTGCACCTAATTTAAATAATGCTTACTATAACACTACTACAAAAAAATCATATGTCTGGGACGGCGATTCCTGGGAAATTATTGCTCAAGACGGCGAAGTTGGACCAGTTGGCCTCCAAGGGCCTCAGGGATTACAGGGCCCACAAGGGCAGCCTGGTTCAAATGGTATTTCGTTGATTTGGTTAGGAGCTTTAGCTGATGCACCCTCTAATCCAGGTATAAATCACGCATATTACAACAGCACCGAAAAGAAATCGTACGTTTATAACGGAGTGGGGTGGGATATTATAGCTCAGGATGGTGCCATTGGGCCACAGGGGCCGCAAGGAGAACAAGGCCCTCAAGGTGATCCCGGCGTAAATGGAATTTCTGTCCAGTGGTTGGGCAGCCTCGCAAGCGCTCCTGGATCCCCTCAGCTAAACCAGGCCTACTATAATACCACCAGCAAGATATCGTACATCTGGGACGGCGATTCGTGGGAGATACTTGCCCAGGACGGTTTGCCAGGCGCTCAGGGGCCTCAGGGCCCAGAAGGACCTCAGGGCCCAGCGGGTACGGGTTTAAATAATCGAGGCGACTGGGTAAGCGGGACTACCTATGATCCGGGAGATTACGTATTTGCGTTGAACTCTGGCGGGACTGCAAACAGCATGTGGATTCTAGAGGGCTCCTCACCTTACCTTTCTACCCTTCAGCCCCGAGTGGATCCCGACCACTGGGTAGAGTTTGAGGCTCCAACTGGCCCTGCTGGCCAGGATGGTATATCGATACAGTGGTTAGGAACGCTTCCTGCCTCCCCCTCCTCACCAACAACCAACCAAGCATACTACAACTCTGCCGACAAAAAAGCATACATATGGGATGGCGATTCGTGGGAAATCCTGGCACAGGATGGAGAACAGGGCCCCCCGGGTCCCCTGGTTGCCGGGACCACAGGCCAAACCCTACGCCACGACGGGACGTCCTGGGCGGCCAGTAGCCTGATATATAACAACGCTACAAATATTGGTATAAATACCACTACACCAACCCAGCGCCTCGACGTTAATGGAAATATGAGATTGCGGGGATTGCTTGTTGATTACGGTAATAGTTCCGGTACATCGGGGCAGTACCTTAGCAGAGGGACAAGTGGGGTGGTATGGCAAACCCCTAGCTGGGTGACAGGAAGCGGCGTAAGCGGCCAGATGGCGGTGTGGAATGGTGCAAGCAGCATCACAAACCTGCCAAACCTTACATTTGCCCAAGGCCTGGTAGTGGTAGGTAACCCAACAGCAAACCCCGATGATCCAATATTTGAGGTGAAGAACAGCAATGGCGAGGTAATTTTTGGGGTTTACCAGGAAGGGGTACGCATAAATATAAGGGATGAGGCCATTAAAGGAGCCAAGGGTGGCTTTGCGGTAGGGGGACTTACCGGAGCGAAGGGCGGTTTGGTAGAGTACCTGCGTATAACACCCGATAGCGCCAGAGTATATGTTAAGCAGAGCCCCAGCATCAAGGGTGCCAAGGGCGGTTTTGCCGTGGGAGGGCTGACCGGGGCCAAAGAAGTTGTATCGCAGGACCTACTGTTTGTCAACCCCGACTCGGCCAGGATATACTTGAACGAGAACCCCACCAAAGGGGCGAAAGGCGGTTTTGCTGTAGGTGGGCTCACAAACGGGAAAAGCACCGCACAACTCATTCAACTAACTAAGGATAATTACCTTATTGGATATGAAGCGGGGATGTCAATTACCACAGGGCTATACAACTCTTTTCTGGGGTACCAGACTGGCAAGCTGAACAATGCAGGAAACTGGAACACTTTCCTAGGTTACCAGGCAGGGTTGAATAATACTGGAAGCGATAATACATTTATTGGCTACCAGGCGGGTATGGCGCATACCACCAAGGGTGGGAATGTTTACATTGGGAGCAAGGCAGGTTCCAATGCCACAAACGGTGAACGTAACGTTTTCATTGGTGAGTCAGCAGGGTACTCAATTGTAAGTGGCTTAAAGAACGTCTTTATTGGGTTTGAGTCGGGATACTCAACCTCTACCGGAAACTACAATGTTTTTCTAGGAACAACAACGGGTAGAGCTAATACTTCAGGCTCCAGCAACGTATTTGTAGGTATAGGAAGTGGATTTAATAATACAACTGGTTCCAATAATGTTTTTTTGGGTACTAGCAGCGGCTTAAGCAATATTTCCGGAAATTTCAACACCTTTCTTGGTTACGATGCGGGTTACTCAAATACTGCAAGCTACAACCTATTTGTAGGCTATCAAGCTGGTCGAGCAAACACTTCAGGTACTTATAATACCTTTTTGGGCTTCCAGTCGGGGTATGCAAATGTTGATGGTTCCAATAATATTTTTATTGGCTTAAGGGCCGGGATGTCAAACACATCAGCTGGTAATAATGTATTTATTGGTAACGAAAGCGGCAGATATAATACCACTGGCACTAACAACTCTTTTCTTGGCAATTATGCTGGTAGAGCTAATACTACAGGTAATAGCAACGTATTTATAGGTAATCAGAGTGGACGGAGTAATACTACTGGAAATTCTAATATAGCTATAGGTGATTATGCAGGTTATTCCAATCAAACTGGTGTTAGTAACATTATTTTGGGCAAAGCTGCTGGTTACACAGGTACTAATCTTCAGTACAATGTTTTTATTGGCGATAGCACTGGGTACTCAACATCATCAACTTATGCAACTACTAATGTGTTCATTGGCTATGCAGCAGGTCGCTTCAACAACAGCTATAATAATGTTTACATTGGTAATAAAGCAGGTTACTCTTGTATAACCGGCCAAAATAACATCGCTATTGGCGATTTAGCTGGATTCAAGAATACCTCAAGCCAAAATATATTCATTGGTACATCGGCTGGTGAGAATAATACTGAAGGTTACTTCAATATTATGATAGGTAGGTGGACAGGGAAAAACAACACCACAGGACATCAACAGATATTGATTGGCGGTGGAGCAGGTAGTTCGTTAACAACAGGTAATGAGAATGTAATAATTGGTACTAATGCTGGTTCAATAAATTCAACTGGTTCAGGGAATATTTACTTAGGAACCTCTGCCGGTTGGAGTAACACCGGGTCAAAGAATGTCTTTATTGGATACAAAATTGGTTATGGGACATTCCAGAACGTATCTAATGCTCTTGTTATTGGCACCGATGTTAACCCTAGCACTCCCTTAATCTATGGCGAATTTGACAATAAAAAATTAAAGTTTAATGCAAATGTTGGGGTTAATGTTGATCCAACCGGCTCCAAACTTTTTTCTTATGACGATAGAACTAATGCAGTTGACGATCCAGCTGTACTAGGTGAACATAAACTTAACACTACTGGTTGGGGTATAGGCGTAAAAGGCGATGGTGGATATATGGGAGTATACGGTGTAGCAAGTGTAGCCGGCACAGGAACACGATACGGTGTTTATGGCTATGGTGCAAATGGAACTACCAACTATGCTGGTTATTTTTCCGGAAATGTTTATGTATCAGGAACATTCACAAATCCATCGGATGAGAGATTGAAAAACAATATTACTCCATTGAAAGGTTCATTGGCAAAGCTTAGTAAAATTACAGGCGTTACCTTTGAATGGAAGAGTAATGAGGAAATAAAGGGAATTGTTTCCGACAAAGAGTCTAATAAAGGGATTGAAAAATTCAATTTCCCCGTTGGAACCCAGATAGGCGTGATAGCTCAAGATGTTGAGAAAGTTTTTCCTGAGCTAGTTCAAACCGATGAAAATGGGGTTAAGTCGGTCGATTATGTTAAGTTAGTTCCGGTTTTAATAGAATCGATTAAAGAACAGCAACAGCAAATAAACAACCTTCAGGAGCAGATTAATGAATTACAAAGGCTTTTGATTGAAGTAGTAAAACAGAATAAATGATTTATCAAAGGGGTGAGCAATGCAAAGGCTCACCCCTAAATCTTTTTTTATAAGATATTTTAAGCGTTCCCTTTTGTGACATTAAACTTTCCCTGCCTTTTAGTTATAACCCTAAATTGAAAAGATAATGAATAAACTTAAGGTTTTGCTGCTTTTCATGGTGGTTGCAATAACTACTGCAGCACAGCAACCCGCTGGGTTCAGCTACCAGGCCGTGCTCCGCAACAGCAGCGGACAGGTGCTGGCCAACCAGAACATAACCCTCAGGCTGAGCCTGACCAATGTCAGCGGCTCAACGTCATACTACTCCGAGAGCCACGCACTAGAGACTACCGCCCAGGGTGTGGTAAGCCTAACCGTTGGCGGAGGGACAGTGTTATCTGGTGGGCTGGGCGATGTTCCATGGTCAACCCAAACCATCCATTTACATGTAGAGGTGAGTACCGATGGGGTTAACTATAGCGATATGGGATCTAAAGCGGTACAACCTGTACCGTATACAATCTTCTCGGACAGCGCTAGGGTGTCGTATCGTTCGGCCGAGAGCACTATCTCCCTTTTCGCCGATTCGGCGGCTCGGGCTGGTTATGCGGATAGTATTAACCTGCGCTTTTCGCGCAACTTAGTGGTAGTGGGTAACGAACCCGCCAACCCCGACGATCCCATATTTGAGGTGAAGAACAGCAAGGGAGAGGTGCTCTTTGGCGTATACCAGGAGGGGGTAAGGGTAAATATCCCCGACAGCGCCATAACCAAAGGGGCCAAGGGTGGGTTTGCAGTGGGCGGCCTGACAGGCGCAAAGGGAGAGCCGGTTGAGTACCTGCGTATAACCCCCGATAGCGCCAGGGTATATGTTAAGCAGAGCACCGGCATCAAGGGTGCCAAGGGCGGCTTTGCCGTGGGAGGGCTGACCGGAGCTAAGGAGGTTGTATCGCAGGACCTGCTGTTTGTCAACCCCGATTCTGCTAGGTTTTACATTAACGAGAATCCGAGTAAGGGCGCCAAGGGTGGCTTTGCTGTGGGTGGACTCACCAACGGGAAAACTAGTGCTCAACTCATCCAGCTAACCAAGGATAACTACCTTATTGGCTATGAGGCTGGTATGTCAATTACCTCAGGGTTATACAATTCCTTTTTAGGGTATCAAGCAGGGAGGTTGAACAATGAAGGCAATTTGAACACTTTTCTTGGTTATCAAGCAGGATTGAATAATACTGGAAGCGATAATACTTTTATTGGCTACCAGGCAGGCATGGCGCATACCACCAAGGGAGGGAATGTTTACATTGGGAGCAAAGCGGGATCGAATGCTATAAACGGTGAGCGAAATGTTTTTATTGGAGAGTCGGCTGGTTTTTCTATTAACACAGGATTTAAGAATGTGTTCGTCGGTTTCGAATCAGGATACCTCACCACCGATGGCGCTTACAATGTATTCTTGGGGACAACGGCTGGTAGGTCAAATACAACGGGTTCCAGCAATGTGTTTATTGGAATTGGAAGTGGTTATAGCAATACTACAGGAGCAAACAATGTTTTTTTGGGTACCAGTAGTGGATTGAGCAATGTTTCCGGAAACTACAACACTTTTCTTGGTTTCAATGCTGGCTACTCAAATACTGCAAGTTACAACTTATTTGTGGGCTATCGGGCCGGTTATGCAAATACTTCTGGTACTTACAATACCTTTTTGGGTTACCAAGCGGGTTATGCAAATATCGATGGTTCAAGCAATATCTTTATTGGACTCCGAGCAGGATACTCAAATACTTCGGCAAGTAATAATGTTTTCCTAGGTAATGAATCGGGGCGCTATAACTCAACAGGGACAAATAATGCATTTATGGGTTACTTAGCCGGACAAGCAAACACAAGCGGAAGCAGTAACGTTTTTATAGGAAACGAAGCAGGAAAAAGTAATTCAACTGGTTCAAGTAATGTTTTTATTGGCGACTCAGCCGGTTATAGCAACACAAACAGTTACAATGTTTTTTTAGGGAAGGGTAGCGGTAAAGCTAATACATCTGGAGCAAGAAATATATTTATTGGTACTCAGGCAGGACATAAAAATTTAACGGGTGTAAACAATGTTTTTCTTGGAAACCTCGCTGGTTATTCAAATACCGCAAGCAACAATGTATTTATTGGAACCGAAGCTGGAAAGATGAATACTACCGGAAGTATAAACACCTATATTGGATATAATGCGGGTCTTAATAATACATCTGGTTATTGGAATATTTTCATTGGTCACTCTGCTGGCAAATCGAACACAACCGCATATCAAAATTTGGCTATTGGCTACCTTGCGGGAGCAAGTAATCAAACGGCAACAAACCAATTCTTTATTGGAAATTTTTCGGGGCAATATCTTACCGATGGGAACAGCTATGGAAATACCTTTATAGGTCATGGAACAGGTACTAATACTACTTATTCCCAAAATAACACCTATGTTGGGTATTGGGCGGCTTACAATAACCCTACAGGGGTTAACAATACCTATTTGGGCTATGGTACTGGCGGCGCTGGATCGTCTTCAGGAAACGTATTAATTGGCGCATATGCTGGAACTAATATTGATGCTGGTGCTGATAATAATGTTTTTGTTGGAGTAGGCGCAGGTTATCATAATACAGGTACCGGTAATGTTTTTATAGGTGCTAATGTATGTTCAAACCAGGCATCGTACAATAACGCTGATAATATCCTGATGATACACAACTCAAATACTGCTTCACCCCTTATTGGTGGTGACTTTACTAATAAACGATTAGGGATAGGCCGAATGCCAACAACCTATGCCCTTGAAGTAGCCGGCACAATTTGGGCAAATGGCTCTACAATAGTGGCTGGATCAACCACATGGTCAGATGCTCGTTTTAAAAAGAACATTACGCCTATTGAAAACCCAATTACACTAGTTAAAGGGTTAAAAGGTGTTTACTATGACTGGGATTATAGTGCGTACCCCGATCGAAAATTTTCAAAGGGACACCAAATAGGTTTCATTGCTCAGGATATTGAAAAGATTCTTCCAGAGGTTGTGTTAAAAGGCGAAGATGGTTTCCTTTCAGTTGATTACGGAAAGGTAACACCCTTGCTCCTTGAAGCAATAAAAGAACAACAAACTATAATTGAATCACAGGAGAAGAGAATAAATGAATTGCAAGGGCAGATTCAGCAGCTCAAAGAAATTGTGTCTGGTTTAATGAAATGATTTTTTGGGGTAAAACGTTTAAAATGTCAACGGCTATGAAGTCCATAATAAACACTGCACTATTTACTTTTATTGTAACGTTTGTCGCAGCGCAGCAACCCGTTGGGTTCAGCTACCAGGCCGTGCTCCGCAACAGCAGCGGGCAGGTGCTGGCCAACCAGAACGTGACCCTCAGGCTGAGCATAACCAGCCCCGATGGCTCCACCACTTACTACGCGGAGAGCCATGCCGTGAACACCGGCCCCTACGGGCTGGTAGGCCTCACCGTGGGCGGGGGAACGCCCCTATCGGGCAGCTTAGGGGAGGTGCCCTGGGGAAGTAATGAAACCAGGCTAAAGGTGGAGCTGAGCACTGACGGGGGCAGCACCTTCAGCAGTTTGGGCAGCCAGAGGATACAGCCCGTACCCATGGCCGTGTACGCCGATAGCGCCAACCTGAGGTTTACCAGGAACCTGGTGGTGGTGGGCAACGACCCCGCCAACCCCGACGACCCCATATTTGAGGTGAAGAACAGCAAGGGCGAGGTGCTCTTTGGCGTGTACCAGGAGGGGGTAAGGGTAAATATCCCCGACAGCGCCATAACCAAAGGCGCCAAGGGTGGGTTTGCAGTGGGCGGCCTGACCGGCGCAAAGGGAGAGCCGGTTGAGTACCTGCGTATAACCCCCGATAGCGCCAGGGTATATGTTAAGCAGAAAACTACCACCAAGGGTGCCAAGGGCGGCTTTGCCGTGGGAGGGCTGACCGGAGCCAAGGAGGTTGTATCGCAGAACCTGCTGTTTGTCAACCCCGACTCTGCTAGGTTTTACATTAACGAGAACCCGGGTAAAGGTGCCAAGGGTGGCTTTGCCGTGGGTGGACTCACCAACGGGAAGACTAGTGCTCAGCTCATTCAGCTAACCAAAGATAACTATTTGATAGGCTATGAAGCCGGGGCAAGCATGAGTTCAGGTATCTATAACTCCTTTCTTGGTTATCAGGCTGGGAAAAACAACAGTACAGGAAACCTTAATACTTTTTTGGGGTATCAGGCAGGATTAAATAATCAGGGTAGCGACAACACCTTTATTGGGTACCAAGCAGGGATGATGCATACCTCAAAAGGAGGGAACGTCTACATTGGTAGTAAAGCTGGGGCAAATGCTGTTAATGGTGAACGAAATGTACTTATTGGTGAATCGGCGGGTTATTCTCTATCCTCGGGTACTAAAAATGTTTTTATTGGGTATGAAACGGGGTATAATACATCAACAGGCTACAATAATGTTTTTATGGGGACTAGGACTGGATTTTCCAATACATCCGGAAGAAGTAATGTTTATATTGGCGACAGTACTGCCGTTAAAAATACATATGGTAGTAAAAATGTTTTTTTGGGTAACTATGCTGGTTTGAATAATACAGGAGGCGATAATAATGTTTACATAGGGTTTGAGGCTGGATATTCTGGCCAGTGGGCTTCGCAAAATATCTGCATTGGAAACTATTCTGGATACTCAAATACAACAAGTCAAAACCTATTTATTGGGGAGTATGCAGGTGAAAAGAATACTACAGGAACAAGAAACTCCTTTGTAGGCTTTTTTGCTGGGCAGAATAACCTTACGGGTGGGCAAAATTCATATTTTGGACAGTTTGCTGGAATGGATAACACTAAAAGCTACAATACCTTCATTGGATACTGGGCTGGGGGTGATAATATAGATGGAGAAAAGAATGCTTTTTTAGGTTACAGGAGTGGACAGGGTAGCAACGGGTCTAACAATGTATTCCTTGGTTACCAAGCGGGTGAAGGTAATACTGGCTCAAATAATGTACTAATTGGATATCAAGCTGGATATTATTCTGGTAATGTTTCCAACGTACTTTACATAGCCAATTCGTCGTCGAGCCCACCGTTAATATACGGTAATTTTTCTACTGGGAACGTTGGACTAGGTACAGTTTCTCCTGACAAAAAACTTCATGTAGTGGGTGATGCCCGTGTTACTGGAAGTATTTACTACGGAACAGGAACATCAACATATACAAAGCCTGATTTCGTTTTTAACCCTGATTACAAAGAATTTTACGATCCCTTGTCGGTTGAGCGTTTTATACGCTTAAACGGTCATTTACCCTGGTTAACAAAAGCATCGGAGGAGAAGGATGGCATTAACCTAACCCGCATGCAGTTTGAAACGGTTGAAACTGTTGAAAACCTTCAACTGCAAATTATTCAGCAGCAAAAAGAGATAGAGGAGTTAAAAAGAGCGAACAGCGAATTGGAAAAAAAATTCAAGGCCGAACTTGAATCCCTCAAAGCGCTTCTTCAGGCCAAGTAAAAAAAGCCAAGTAATACAACAGTGTCTGCCCCCAAAAAGGGGCAGATTTTTTTAACTTTTCTGTCAAAAATCGATATAAATATTTGACAATGAAAAGGGAAAGGTCTAACTTGTACTTTTAGCGTGCCTTTTTAACTGCAAATCAAAATCGCACATACATGAAAAAGTTACACACCCTGCTGCTGGTCTTGGTAGCCTCTATCACCGCCGCAGCGCAGCAACCCACCGGGTTCAGCTACCAGGCCGTGCTCCGCAACAGCAGCGGGCAGGTGCTGGCCAACCAGAACGTAACCCTCAGGCTGAGCCTGACCGATGCCAGCGGCTCAACCATTTACTACACCGAGAGCCATGCGCTCCAGACCACCGCCCAGGGCGTGGTGAGCCTTACCGTGGGTGGGGGCACCGTGGTATCCGGAACCTACAGCGCGGTACCGTGGCAGGGGCAGGAAGTCCGGCTGCGGGTGGAGGTGAGCACCGACGGTGGTGCTTCCTTTGCCGACATGGGCAATCAGCCCCTGCAGGCGGTTCCCTACGCGCTGGTGGCCGGCAACGCCATGGAGTGGCTGGGCAGCCTGAGCAGCCCGCCGCCGAGCCCGCAGCCCAACCAGGCCTACCACAACACCGCCGATAGCGTATCATACATCTGGGATGGAACGGCATGGCAGGTACTCGCCCAGCGGGGAGCCAGGGGTGAACCGGGCCCCCAGGGCGTTCAGGGAGAGGCTGGTCCCCAGGGTGTTCCCGGGGCGAACGGGCTTTCGGTTCAGTGGCTGGGGTCCTTCCCGGTTGAACCCCCTGACCCAACACCCAACCAGGCCTACCACAACACCGCCGATAGCGTATCGTACATCTGGGATGGAACGGCATGGCAGGTACTCGCCCAGCGGGGAGCCAGGGGTGAGCCAGGCCCCCAGGGGCCACAGGGTTTACCCGGCCCCCAGGGGCCGGAGGGCCCTCAGGGACCAGCCGGGGTAGGGTTAACGCTCAGGGGGAACTGGAGCCCAGACTCCACCTACACCGGGGGCGACTACGTGTTCGACGAGTCCTCCTCGACGCCCGGGACGAACTCCATGTGGATATGCCAGAACCCCGTTGGGCCAACGGCCAACCACCCCAAGGACGATGCGGCCAATTGGGTGGAATTTGAGGCCCCCGAGGGCCCTCCGGGCCCCGAAGGGCCATTGGTTCCAGGAATCTCGGGGCAAACCCTCCGGCACGACGGCACCAGCTGGGTGGCCAACAGCGTGCTATTCAACAACGGTACAAACATTGGTATTGGTACAACAAGTCCTGCTGCTAAGCTCGATGTAATTGGGACTGCCAAAGTAGACATCCTTATACCTGGGTGGATAGAGGTCAATCAACTGGGTACAGGCAACAGGTATGCAGGAATAGATTTTCACGGCGATGATACATATACTGATTTTGCTCTTAGGATATTTCGCTACAATACAGGGGTTGATGCTAAATCGCAAATATGGCATAGAGGGCTTGGCCCTTTGGAACTACTTACCTACGAAGCGGCTCCCATCGATTTCTCCACCAGTTTTTCAAACCGTATGAGAATTGCCGCCGACGGCAATGTGGGCATAGGAACAACTAGCCCTGAATATAAACTTCATACAATTGGTGACATTTATGCCAATGGTGGATGGTTAAGAGTTTCAGGTAACGCTGGGTTATACTTTCAGTCCTGGGGTGGAGGTTGGTATATGACCGATGCCACATGGATCAGAACCTACAATAACAAAAGTATTTACCATAATTCTGGTACTATGCGAACCGATGGAACATTTCAGGTAGGAAGTAATGGTAGTACACTTAATGTGCCAAACGGAGGGAATTTTGCATATAGATCAAATGTATTATTTGCCAATACGTCTGGCAATGTGGGCATTGGCACTACAAGCCCTGAAGCCAAACTCGATATCACCTCAATTGGCGATGGAGTATCCCTATTACGCTTGGGCACAGAGCGTGCTTGGGCCTTTCAGCAAGAAGGAACTGGAGCTGGTACAACATTGCGTTTAAGAAATATTGTTGGCGCCAATAAAACCTTTTTCGTTGATACCGATGGAGGATTTAGCACACGAAGCGCCGATGGTTCAAAAACATACTTTAAAATTGACCATTATTCAGGCCGTGTGGGAATTGGTGAAACAGTTCCAACCGCAAGATTAACCGTGAAGGCTGTTACCGATAGTGATACCCTGTTTGCAGTAAAGGATAGGTTGGGCAACAACGTGTTTATTGTTTACCCCGATGCGGTGCAGGTTATTGTACCCGACGATGCCAAGAGCAACCAACGGGGTGCTTTTGTGGTAAGCGGTAGGGGAACATCGAAGGGTGAAACCAACTTTGTGAATTTAAAAAAGGAGAACTACCTTATTGGGCATAACGTAGCTCCAAATATTACAACGGGTAAAAGGAATGCAGTAATGGGGTATGAAGCGGGAAATACACTTACAACAGCAAGTTATAATGTAGTTTTAGGTTTTTCAGCTGGGAATAAAATAACAAGCGGATCTTCAAATGTATATATTGGAGAAGAAGCTGGCAATATGAATTCAACAGGACAAACAAATGTAGTAATTGGACAGGCCGCTGGAAAGTATGGAACCCAATATAGTTGGTGCACTCTTATTGGAATGGGGGCGGGTGTTGATAATAATGGTTTTTATAATACATTTATTGGTGGTTGGTGTGGTAGTTGGAACACGAATAGTTATAACAATACTTATGTTGGATATAAGGCTGGCAGACAAAACACAGGAGATAATGCTGGAAATAATACTTTGATAGGTGCTTGTGCAGGTGAAACCATGACTGGTTATGGCAATGTATTTATTGGTTGTGAAGCAGCAAAGAATGTCGGTGCATGCAATAATAAACTTTATATTGATAACTCATCAACAGTTAGCCCTTTAATTTGGGGAGATTTTGCTTTGAATAGAATAGTAATTAATGGGAACAATACTCACAACGTACACGGAAGAACATTCTTTTCAAATGGATCTGCCGGAGGAACCACGGCTTGGTTTAATGACTCTGATGTAAGCCTTAAAACTGAAATTAATACAATTTCGAATGCTATTAGTAAGGTGATGAGTTTAAGAGGCGTTAACTTCAAATGGAGAGATAACCGTGAGAAGGGAGTTCGAATTGGGTTTATTGCCCAGGAGGTTGTTAAGGTATTACCGGAAGTGGTTGATGTTGGAGAGTTATACTCAATGCAGTATGCACCAATTACTGCCTTGTTGGTTGAGGCCATTAAGGAGCAGCAAAAAATGTTAAGTGATAAAGAAAAAGAAATTGAAGAGCTCAAAGCAAGGCTCGATGCCATTGAAAAGTTACTTATGTTGCAAGCTAAATAGAGAATTTAAAATGAAGCAGTTGGTTTATAGTTTTTGTTTTCTAGCTTTTACAATAAGCTATTCTTTTTCTCAGGTTAATTCCTTAGGGCAGCCTTTTATTAAAAACTATACGTTAAAGGATTACAAGGCAAAAAGTCAAAATTGGGCAATAGCAAAGGATTCCCGAGGAGTAATGTACTTTGCCAACAACGATGGCGTGTTGGAGTACGATGGGCGGAACTGGGAACTTATTGGAATAAATAAAGGAGCAATTGCCCGCTCTTTGGCTATTGACTCAACAGGCACAATATATGTGGGTGCCGAAAATGAATTTGGATGCATCCAACCCGATGGGTTGGGTAAATTGTATTATAGTTCCTTTTCCGATCTATTGCCGTCGCAGGGCCAAGGTTTTTCAGACATAAACAAGGTGTACATTACCAATTCGGGGGTCCTTTTTTGTTCCAACAAAAAAATATTTAGGTATCATAGTGGCAAAATTAGTGTTATTGACCTTCCCAAAGGAGGTTTTCTATCATTTATGGTGAACAATAAACTGTTTATGGGCGACTACTGGGAGGGTTTAATGTTGTTGGAATATGACAAATTTGTACCCTGTAAAGGAGGAAAATTTTTTGCAAAAAAGGACGTGTTTGGAGTACTCCCTTATGGAAACGATTTACTCCTAATTGCTACAAGTAATAACGGGCTTTATTTATACAACCCCTTTACAGGTATAACGGACAGGCCCAAACAATCAGGTTATTCAGGTTTACATAAAATCATCACCGACAAAACCCTGTATGGTATTTCTATTCTAAATAATGGTTTCATTATTAATACACTTTACGGTGGAGCAGTAGTTGTTGATTCCTCATTTCAGATTAAAGAGATATATAGCAAGGCTGGAGGTTTGCAGGATGAGGTAGTTCTCGGAGTTTTATTAGCCCGACAGGGTTTTGTAAGTGAGCCCTTATGGATGTCCTTAAACAATGGCATATCTAAGGTTGAAATAAATAACCCTTTCCGGGTTTTTAATGAGAATCAGGGTTTAAATCAAGAAATCCTTGATATATTTCAGTACAACCAAAAATTGTACTTTGCAACAATTAATGGAGTTTATACACTTGAAAGTAATGGTTTTCAGCCCTTTTTTAAAAAAATAGAGCAAACCGAAGGGGAGTGCTGGAGCATTACTGAATGTAGTGGAAGTTTAATTATTGGAGGGGCATATAATTTCTATATTCATAATGGGCAAAAAACCACAAGGGTAGAAACAAATGACATGATTTTTAAGGTTTATTCCTCAAAAAAGTATCCAAATAAAATTTACGTAGGCGAGAACAAAGGGTTATCTGTTTTTAATTTCGAAAGAGGAAAACTTTATAGAATTAGTAAGCTGGATAAAATTACTGAAAGGGTTACAAACATCATAGAGGATAAAAGGGGTAATCTGTGGCTAACAACTATAAAGAATGAGCTTATAAAGGTTTCGATATCTCCTCAAAGTACCATCATAACAAATTTTACTGATAGCCTAGCAACGACTGAACCTCATACACTTTACCCATTTTGTTTTGAAAATAACATGTACTTTGTCACATCAAATAGCCTATTACTTTACGACGAGAATGCTGATAGGTTAGTCCCTGCAAAAGATTTAGACTCATCCTTTATAGCCGCTGCAATGGGATTAACCCATTATGCTGAGGATTTGTTGGGTAATATCTGGTTAGTATCTGTGAAAAATGGGGCAAACCAAATAAGTTTACTCGAAAAGCAGGGAGAAAGTAAATTTAAAGTTCTCAGCACTCCTTTCAAAAGGCTTCCACCATGCATATTTAATGCAATTTTTCCCGATAGTCATGGAGTTACTTGGCTAGGCACTTCCGAGGGTTTAATTACCTTTAACACCAAAACTCCCATAAACTTTAGCGATCCTTGTAGGACTTTAATACGAAAAGTATATTTAGGTGAGGACTCTTTGATTTTTTCAGGCACCTTTACAGATAAGGGTAAGGTTTTGGATTTCCAGCCACAACACCTTATTCCTGTTTTGAAATATCGGAACAATGGGCTTACCTTTCATTTTTCGGCTCCCTATTTCATTGAAGAGAATGAAACCCAATACAGCTATTTCCTGGAGGGTTTCGATTCAGAAAAATTGGGCTGGTCAAATTGGGCAAACGAAGCCAAAAAGGAGTATACTAACCTTCCTGAAGGGAATTATACCTTTAAGGTAAAAGCAAAAAATATTTTTGGTATTGAGAGTTTGGAGGCCCAATTTTCTTTCAGAATAAAACCGCCATGGTACCGTACTATTTTTGCTTATATTCTTTACTTAGTAGTTTTATCTGTTTTTGTTTGGATTGTTGTTAAGCTAAACATACGCCGGCTTGAGAAAGAAAAGGAGAGGCTTGAGGGCATAGTGCTAGAACGAACAGCTGAAATCCGTCAACAAAAAGAAAAAATCGAAAAGCAGAAGGAAGAGATTACCGATAGTATTAAGTATGCCAAACGGATCCAAACCGCGGTTCTTCCTCCGCCTGAATTAATCTCCGTTCATCTTCCCGAACATTTCATCCTATTCAAACCCCGAGATATTGTAAGTGGCGATTTTTACTGGATGAAACAGATAGGTGATTTCACCCTGATTACCGCCGCTGACTGCACTGGGCATGGGGTTCCCGGTGCATTTATGAGCATGCTTGGTGTTGCATTACTAAATGAAATTGCCAGTCGTTGTAATGGTTTTACCGCGAACCAAATACTTAACGAGCTTCGCAATCAGGTTAAGCAATCGCTCAGGCAAACAGGCAAGGAGGGCGAAGCTAAGGATGGAATGGATATAGCTTTTTGTGTTCTGAACCGCAAAATCATGAAACTTCAGTATGCCGGAGCATACAATCCATTATACCTGTACCGTAGAAAGGAATTTCCGAATCCTTCAAGTTCCCCTTGCGTTATTGAATCGGACACCCACTACCTGATAGAAGTCAAGGCTGATAAAATGCCCATTGGCATTCATGTTAACGATAACATTGAATTTACTAACCACGAGATCGATCTAAGTCCAGGCGATACAATTTATATCTTTTCCGACGGCTTTGCCGATCAAACCGGCGGCGAAACCGATAAAAAGTTCCTTTCCAAAAACTTTAAAAACCTCCTCCTGAATATTCAACACCTGGAAATGGCAATACAAAAAGAGTTTCTGGAAGAAACCCTGAAGAAATGGATGGGAAACACAAGCCAGGTTGATGATATCTTGGTTATTGGGGTAAGAGTTTGATTTTCTAATTATAGCAGGTAAACCATAATTGCTTTGAGATGTTATTACCATAACTGATACGCTTTATTGAAATTTGCTATTCTTTCAAATTGCCAGTTTTAATAATTCAGTTTTGATAGTAGTAGTTAATGCATAGTTTATCATTTAGCATAGCTTTTTAGTTCATTCTTTTATTTGCATTTGTGAAAGCTTGCCTATTTATAGGTTATTTCACCAACGTATCAGTTTTTGCCAGAAAATAGCTTTTACTGTTATTTGATTGCCTTTGCTTGCCTATTAGTTAGGTAAATGAGTTAGCACTTAATTAGTTAAATCCTTTTCAAAAACTGCAAGTATATGAAAAAGTTTATCCTACTTTTTGCTGTAGTTTGCATTGCGATATTTTCGTTAGCGCAAACTCCCACCGGTTTCAGCTATCAGGCCGTGCTCCGCAACAGCAGCGGGCAGGTGCTGGCTAACCAGAACGTAACCCTCAGGCTCAGCCTGACCGATGTCAGCGGCTCAACGTCATACTACTCCGAGAGCCACGCACTACAGACTACCGCCCAGGGTGTGGTAAGCCTAACCGTTGGCGGAGGGACAGTGTTATCTGGTGGGCTGGGCGATGTTCCATGGTCAACCCAAACCATCCATTTACATGTAGAGGTGAGTACCGATGGGGTTAACTATAGCGATATGGGATCTAAAGCAGTACAACCTGTACCGTATACAATCTTCTCGGACAGCGCTAGGGTGTCGTATCGTTCGGCCGAGAGCACTATCTCCCTTTTCGCCGATTCGGCGGCTCGGGCTGGTTATGCGGATAGTATTAACCTGCGCTTTTCGCGCAACTTAGTGGTGGTGGGCAACGAACCCGCCAACCCCGATGATCCGATATTTGAGGTGAAGAACAGCAAGGGAGAGGTGCTCTTTGGCGTATACCAGGAGGGGGTAAGGGTAAATATCCCCGACAGCGCCATAACCAAAGGGGCCAAGGGTGGGTTTGCAGTGGGCGGCCTGACAGGCGCAAAGGGAGAGCCGGTTGAGTACCTGCGTATAACCCCCGATAGCGCCAGGGTATATGTTAAGCAGAGCACCGGCATCAAGGGTGCCAAGGGCGGCTTTGCCGTGGGAGGGCTGACCGGAGCTAAGGAGGTTGTATCGCAGGACCTGCTGTTTGTCAACCCCGATTCTGCTAGGTTTTACATTAACGAGAATCCGAGTAAGGGCGCCAAGGGTGGCTTTGCTGTGGGTGGACTCACCAACGGGAAGACTAGTGCTCAACTCATCCAGCTAACCAAGGATAACTACCTGATTGGATACGAAGCTGGGGCAAGCATTACTACCGGACAGTTTAACTCCTTTTTAGGATTTCAGGCCGGGAAAGCAAACAGCACCGGGAATTGGAATACCTTCCTTGGTTATCAGACTGGCTTAAATAATACCGGAAGCGATAATACATTCATTGGTTATCAGGCAGGAATGCTTCACCAATTTGGAGGTGGTAATGTTTACTTAGGGAGTAAGGCGGGAGGAAATGCATTGAACGGTGTGCAAAATATCGCAATTGGCGAACAATCAGGGTTTAGTACTTCCACAGGATTTAAGAATATTTTTATAGGCTATATGGCCGGATATAGCAACACCAGTGGCTACAGCAATATTTTTATCGGTAATGAGTCTGGTAAAAGTAATACCGATGGAAACCGAAATATGTTTTTCGGAAACGGTTCAGGCTTTTCAAACACTTCTGGTTTTGGCAATACATTTTTTGGTTTGGAGAGTGGTTACTATAATGTGAATGGTTTCAGAAACCTATTTCTAGGTTATCGGTCAGGCTACAGGAATGTTGATGGTTCTGACAACTCGTTTCTCGGTGATATGGCAGGTTCTAGCAATACATCAGGAAGTGAAAATACTTTTGTGGGTCAGGCATCAGGAGCCTCCAACGAAACAGGAAGAGATAATACCTTTTTGGGCTCCAATGTTGGTAGGGGTAATACTAATGGATCGGGCAATGTAATGGTTGGGCGTTTTACAGGGTACAATATTAATGGCAACAACAACACCTTTATTGGTACTCAAAGCGCTGCAAATTTCAACACTGGTCCTTTTACTGCTAGTAGTAATGTATGTATTGGCTACACTAGTGGAACTGGATTAACCAATGGCTCCTACAATATTTTTATTGGACAACAAACTGGAACTAATAACGGATTTGCTAATGTTATCGTTGGGCATCAGGCCGGACAAAACAATTCAGGCGATTACAATGTTTTTATTGGCTATAGGGCTGGTTTCTCTGAGACTAAAAGTAATAGGCTTTATATTTCCAACTCAGGAGTCGACTCAACCCAGGCTCTAATTTACGGTAGATTTGATAGTAAAGAAATTGCGCTTAACGCCAGAGTTGGAGTAGGGACAATTAATCCCGATAAACAGCTACACGTAGTGGGTGATGCACGAATAACTGGTGATCTTTATTATGGAACGGGTACAGATATTTACAACAAACCCGACTATGTATTCAAACCCGATTACTCCAAGCGGCTCGATCCCCTGAGCGTTGAACGGTTCATTGCTCGTAATGGCCACTTACCCTGGCTAACAAAAGCATCGGAGGAAAGGGATGGCATTAACCTAACCCGCATGCAGTTTGAAACGGTTGAAACCGTTGAAAACCTTCAGTTGCAAATTATTCAGCAGCAAAAGGAAATTGAGAACTTAAAGGCTGAACTGGAAACTTTAAAAAAGTTAATAAAGCAGTAATCGTTTACTTTTTTGTGAATGCCGGCCAACGACCGGCATTTTTTTTGCTATATGCCAATTAAAGGTGATTGATTCTGTATAGAGAATCACTACCGTTCGGCAAAAATTTTTTAGAGTTAGTTTATACCGAACTTAGTCAATATCCTCCATGAGGAATATTAAATGTTAAGGTTGGTTTTTCTAGCAATACCTCATCGCCAACAGCGTAAAGTTCTCCTATTCCCGCGTAGTGGATAAAGATTTTTTTAATCGGACAGTAGTGAAATTGGTAGATTTTATTTCGATATGATTAAAAAACTTATCTTTACAACTTTGAAATATGATTTTTCATTTCAAGCAACAAATTGGAGTATTTAGTAAAAAATATTGACTGATTAAACGTTTTTTTAATATATTTATCAAATCTTTGTATAGCGGTTTGCCATGAAAAAACTTCTATTTCTTGGTCTTTTGTTTATAAGTGTTTTACAAGCGAGTGGCCAGCAATTCAATAAGTATGGCAATCCGCTTATTACAAACTATACCCCTGAAACATACGGTGGAAACGAGCAGGTTTGGTGTATCGCACAGGACGATAGGGGTGTGATGTACTTTGGTACAAACGATAATGGCATTCTGGAATACGATGGCAAAACCTGGCGTAGCATCCCTATGCCTGAAAACAAGTCGGTTCGTTCGCTTTGTAAGGGTGCCGATGGGGTTATATATGTTGGTTCAACAGGTGAGTTAGGCTACCTTCAACCTACTGCAAACGGGAGGTTACAATATTATTCACTTATCAAAAACATACCCGATAGCATTCAGTCTAGCCTTTCTTACATTTACAAAACATACTGGTATGAAGGTAAGACTTACTTTTGCTCTCTTTCTAATATTTTTATTTTCGATGGTAATACTATAAAACCTATTTCATTGGGAAAGCAAAGTGAATATGCTAACTTTTTTACATTAAAGGCTAACGATAAGTTTTATGTTAACAGTTATCTTCAAGGTTTAAGGACTTTTACAAGCGACAGTACCCTTGAAGTTATCCCCGGTGGTCAGGCTTTTATTCATAAAAATGTATTCTCAATTGTAGCAATTGACTCTAGCAAAATTTTTATTTTTACTGATAATGGGTTTTATACCTATTCAAACGGTAAGGTCGAAAGCGTTGACACTCCAACGCTCCTTGCCAAAAGAATGGCCACCGAGTCAGCAATACCATACAGCGCAACTAAACTTAATGATGGCAATATTGCTTTGGGGGTTGTTCAATCCGACTTTTTTGGAGTTGTTACGCTAGCCCCGGACTTAAAAACCATAAATCTGGTTAACAAACAAACGGGAATGCACGCAGGCCAAGTGTCCGAAGTGTTTCAAAATGGCGATGCACCCCTTTGGGCAACACTATACGATGGTGGTATTGCCAAGGTTGAGTTGAACTCTGCCATAGGAAGATTTGGTCAGGAGTGTGGCTTATCGGAAATTATTGTTGACATTGTTAGATTTAATAATACTATTTATCTTGCTACTTTCAACGGGGTTTATTATTTGGCTTACGACAGCAATGGAGTTCCAAAGTTTATACCTGTAGATGGTATTAATGGAAATGTATGGGCGTTAACTATTTTTTCACCACCAAATGCACCCAAAATGCTTCTTGCAGGCAGCTATACCGATGGTGTTTTTGAAATAAAGGGAAGTAAAGCCATAAGTATTAGCAATCCTTTAAATGCAAACCTTGAATTATCAAAACAAATTCAACATAGTTGTTTTGCTTTATACCCATCTAAAAGCATACCTGGTAGATTGTATATTGGGTTAAATTCAGGTGTTGCATATATAGACTGGGCAAACGGCGAATGGAAACACACTGATAACTTATTTCGCGATTCCATTAATTTTGAAATACGCTCAATTGTTGAAGACAGTAAAGGGAACCTTTGGCTTGCCACAGGTTACTCTGGTGTGTATATGGTTAACAAGAGTTTTACCAAATTATCTAAGTTTGGCAAGGAGAGCATAAAGGGGCTAGAAAACCTTCAGTATATTATTCTTTTCCCTGTTAACGATTCACTATATATCCTTACTTCAAATGGAATATACCACTTTAACTATGAAAACAACCTGTTTGAGCCGGGAGGTTTAGTAGGTAGCGCTTTTTCAAAGCGATTTGGGATTTATAAAGCCACAAAGTTCTCCAATGGTTATGCCTTCCTATGCTACGATAGTAACAATAAGAACTGGATTGAACGAGTTGTTAAGGATTCTGCTGGGAACTGGGTAACTGACAACCGCGATCTAAAGCGACTCCCCAATAAGTGGGCCGATGCGATATATGCTGATCCTGACGGAACCCTTTGGATTGGCATGTCAAAAGAACTTTACGTTTACAATCCTCATGTAAAACGAAGTTTTAACGCTCCATTCCGTGCCGTAATTCGCGAAGTGGTATCAAAGGATTCGTTACTGTTCGGTGGAGCCTTTTATACTCAAGTGGATTCCGCGGTTCGAAAATTATCGTTAGAGCAACAACCCTACCAAATGCCACGACTGGGTTACCATTTTAATGCCATGGTGTTTACTTTCGCTGCTCCATATTTCGAACGTGAGGAGGATATAGTTTATAGCCATTACCTTGAAGGTTCAGACGAAACCACTTGGACCCAGTGGGATAAACGAACCGAAGCTACATATACTAATCTTAGGGAGGGCAAATATACATTCCATGTTAAGGCGAAGAATATTTATGGGGATGAGAGCTTAGAGGCAACCTACTCTTTTGAAATTCGCCCGCCCTGGTACCGTACTATTTTGGCATTCATACTCTACTTTATTCTTGCAGTTTGTTTGGTTTGGGGTATAGTTAAATGGAATACCCGCCGACTCATTGCTGAAAAAGAACATCTTGAACAAATTGTTCGCGAACGAACGGCCGAGGTTGTTGCTCAAAAGGAAGAAATAGAACAGCAAAAGGAAAAAATTGCTGCCCAGAATGAGGAGATAACCAGTAGTATTCAGTATGCAAGCCGCATTCAATCGGCCTTACTTACCCCCACCGATCAGATTAACCGAATCTTTCCTGAAAACTTTATTCTTTACCTACCCCGTGACATAGTTAGCGGCGATTTCTACTACATCACTCAGGTAGGCAAGTTAAAGGTTTCAGTGGTTGCCGATTGTACCGGACATGGAGTTCCCGGTGGCTTCATGAGCATGTTGGGCATATCCTTCCTAACTCAGATCATTGGTACAAAAACCGATCTGAAAGCAAATGAAGTGCTAAATGAGTTACGAAACCTGGTTATAACTGCACTTCACCAAACCGGTGAAATAGGTGGAAGCAAGGATGGGATGGACATTGCCATTTACATTATTGATGAGGAAACCCAAACCCTTCAGTTTGCCGGGGCAAACAATCCGCTTATTCTGATCCGCAACAACGAGTTGACCCATATTAAGGGCGATAAAATGCCTATTGGCATTCACTTGCGCGGTGAACTTTCGTTTACCAATAATGTTATTCAAATCCAAAAGGGGGATGTAATTTATACTTTCTCCGACGGATATGTAGACCAGTTTGGAGGCGAAGATGGCCGTAAGTTTATGATAAAACACTTTAAGGAGCTTCTTCTTGAAATCCATCATAAACCCATGAGTGAACAGCGCCAAATCCTTGACGAAACTCTTAAGAACTGGCATGGTAATACCCCAAGAATCGACGATGTTGTTGTTATGGGAGTGCGGAATGTCTAGTTCAATAAGTTGTCAATTTGTTCCTGCAGCTCAACTGTAAAACTCTTTACTCTTCGGTTTAGTCTATCCAAGTATAGTGTGGCTGCCTTGTGTTTGTCGGGGGGGAGCGTTTCAATTCGTTGAAGTATACTTGCTATGTCGTAAACCCTAAACTGGTTAAAAGCCGATTTCATCTTATGGGCTACCGCTGAAGCCTTAGTTAAATTCTTGCTTTTAATGAGTTGATTTAGCTCTTCAACATTTTTTCGGGTGTTTTCAAGTAACGACTCTAAAATTAGCTTAACGCTTTCTTTATTTCCCCCAGTGAATCTGTATATCTCCTCGATATCGAATTTATTGTAAGTATCAGCCCTCTCTCTTTTATCGCCCGTAACAACCCCAGTTGCTCCAATTACAGGGCCAAGCAGTCGAATGAGGTCTGCTTCAGTAAATGGTTTTATGAGGTATCCGGAGAATCCCAAACTGCTAAAATGTTCAGGATTGTCAATCATATCGTTTGCAGTAATTGCAAAAACCGGAATGCTATAACCAGCATTTTCAATTAGTTGAACCACCTCGTAGCCTGAAACTTCGGGCATTTGAATATCGGTTATAACTGCATCGTACTTCTTTGCTTTAAGCTGATCAATTAAATTTTTTGCATCGCTTATGGCATCAACCTCTAGACCAACGTTTTTGGCAATTTCGGTAACTATTAACCGGTTAACCTCATCGTCGTCAATGATCAAGATTGAAGTGCCAGCTTTTATTCTGTAATGGGTTTCTTGGTCAACATTGGCAGTTCTGGTTTCCTTGATACTGTAGGGTATTACCACCCTTATAATGGTACCTTCATTGGGTTCGCTGGTAAGCGATATTTCACCACCCTGTAGCTCAACAAGTTTCTTTACAATGGTTAAACCCAGCCCTGTTCCACCAAACTTGCGTGATATTCCGCCATCGGCTTGGGTGAATTCCTCAAATACTTGCGACTGCATTTCAGGAGAGATGCCAATACCGGTATCGGCAACAGTAAATTGAATTTTTACCGAATCGTCGGTTTTGCGGAGTACTGCTCCCGATACTATTATGCTGCCCTGTTCAGTGAACTTAATGGCATTACTAAGCAGGTTGATAAGTACCTGTCTTAACCTAAAGTCGTCGCCAACAACAATGTGCGGTAACGATTGATCAATATTCGAAAGAATTTGTAACCCTTTTTCATTTGCCCTTGCCTCAAAAAGTTTAACCGTATCGTTTACCACTTCGCGTGGCGAGAACTCTCTGCTTTCTAATCGTAGTTTACCAGTGGCTAGTTTTGAGTAGTCCAGAATATCGTTAATTACAGCCATCAGGTGGTTCGATGAGCTATTAAGCACATCAACGTACTCCTTTTGTTTGCCATTAAGTTCAGTTTTTGATAGTTGACGCGAAACTCCTACAATTGCACTTAATGGGGAACGAATTTCGTGACTCATGTTTGCCAGAAATTGCTCTTTCAAACGCAAAAGATTTTCAGCATACTGTTTTGCCTCAATAAGTTGAGCATTGTATGTACTGTTGCGCGATATATCCCTCATTATAATTGCTATAAGTATAACCAGCACAATAAACGTAATGGTTCCAAGCAGGAATATTATTAGGAGATTTTTGGTCAAGACTTCTTGTACCGATAATGCTTGGCTAACGGCTTCAGCCTGTTCCTGTTTCTCAATACTGGTTACAATAAGCTGAACCTGATTCAGGATGGCTCTATTCCTGTTAAGCAGTTCTTTCTCCTTTTCGTCGATAAGCCTAAGTTGGTTCTGCTGATCATTCCTTATGTTGTCCAGAATTAGTAAAAGCCGTTGAATGATTGAGTCCGATATGTAGGTGATGTGAGGTATGGTATCGTACGTAAATTCAACAAGGGTATCGGTAGCAATAGTGTCAATTCTTTCTGGTCCCAGGAAGAATCGTTTTATCCTGGCGGCCATCGATTCATTGCTTACCTTTTTGTAAATTACGGTATCGCGTCTTACTTGGGTTACTGTTTTTTGCTTGTAAACCTCATGGTAACGCTGGGTTTCCGACCCTGCTCGGGCAATTCGTTGCATTGCCCTGTCGTAAAAGATGCTGGTATTAATACTTTGTCGCATTTGTAGTATTTCGCCCTCAATTTCCCTTTTGTTCTGAAGTAGCTTTTCAATCTTTTTTATTGAGTTTAGCTGCGATTGGTTACTGTATGCCAGTTTTTGAAGCGATTTTATTGCAGCAGTAACTTTTTGGTGATTGTTGTTGTAGGTTTTAATGTAATCGTCGTTTGAGGTCAGTACATACATCCTAAAATCGCTATCCTCAGTATAAATTGATGCAAGCAACCTGTTCAGAACAGTAATTTTTTGTCCGGGAAGCCCAAGCCCTTGGCGGGTAGTTTTTAGATCGCTAACCGCCTGGTAGGTCATAACAATTGCTGTAACGGAAAAAATAATTATCAGTAAGAAACCACCAATTACCTTTGGCTTAATCCAGTAATTTCTGTTTTGTATTCCTTGAAGCATTGAGGTTGTAATTAGCAACCAAAGTTAAAGAAAATTATTCCCTTTTTTGACTATGCCTTTGACATTTAGGGTGTAATAAAAATAAAGACCGAACAAATGTTCGGTCTTTATTATACTTTTTACTCAAACTACCGTGAGTACCACGAGATACCTAAACTTATTGATACAAATAGCGGTGTGTCGCCAACTGGTGGTAATACAAAGAATGAGAACTTAGTTTTTGGGGTGGGGGCTAACCTATTCATTGTTGCGGTGAAGTTTGAAAATTCAAAGTCAACGCCAAAACCGCCAAGGTTGATGCTTGCATTTGTATCGCTGCTGTAATCGGTTTGGGTGGTGTTTAGTGGTTCTGGCATTTTAATGGTTGAGGTAGTGCTTACCATGTTTAGCGTTACTGAAGGTTTATACTTGAGGGTTAGTGCTACCCCTTTCCAGTTTCCTTGGTCAAGAAACTTGCCTATTCCAAAAGTCCAACCTAGGTTTGCAGAGATTGGATACGATAGGGTAAGAACCGACATATCCACACTTCCCGATGGGGAAAGGTCCATATTTAATTTGTACCTATACAGTAGCATGTCAATGCCCCATCCGTAGTTGAAACTGTTCCAGGTTGAAATTCCCGATTTGAACTCTGGGATTTTAAGGTTAATCCAGTTCTGGTAGGCCGATATACCCCCACCGTAACCATCAACGTGGGTGTCAAAATCCTTCAGGTCCATTCCGAAGTAAGTTCCTGTTAAAAGGACTGACTCGTTTTTAATTCTTCCGCCCCGTGAAAGCCACTCCTGCCTTATGGCTTCCGACTCATCAATCCGCTCAATGGTAAACCCCACTGCTCGCCCATCCTTATCAACCTTTAGAGTGGTTTCACCCCCTGCTTTTGCAGTATCTAATTTATGTACCACTTCTCCTACTGCAAGCTCTTTCCCCTCAAGGAGTTTCAGGTAAATCCCTTTGAACTCAAAACCTGTTTCAAACACATACTTCTCGCTAGGAATAGCTCTCAATCTGTACGATTGACGAGTACCACCAGCCGATGCTTCAACTAGTAGAGGTTTGCTGTAATCGTGAGGAATAATTACCGTGGTTTCGGCTCCATTTTTAAGAACATATTCGTTATCATTAATGATAATTCGGATTTTTGCAGCTGACCCTTGAACCTTTGATGGTCTAATAAATTTTATGGTTACAGTTTCCTGTGCAAGTATTGTTTGGCTTGCGAGCAAAATAAATGCAAATAGAATTTTTTTCATGGCCTGTGGTTGGTTTAGTTTGGTTGGTCAAGTTAATGTATATTCTATGTTTTGTCAATCTATTGGGTCTGGAATTTGATAAGATAACTTTTTTGTTTGATAGTACAGAAATAAATGAATATCAACAGCTAATATTTATAGACAAAGGCTTTAATTAAGAACCTCTTTTATTGGTGAACTAAGCCATAGCATTAAATCAAATTGAGTTCCCCTTTTGTTTAGTTTCATCCTATTAACAACTGGGTGCAGAGCTAGTCCCGCGCCAAGCGGGAACTCGAACTTGCGAGTGAATAATTCAGCAGGGGGTAATGCGGTAAAAATTGGAATTATAGGTTAAGTGGTTAATTAAAACATAAAACCCCGCCATTGGCGGGGTTTACATCTTTGTAGCGGGGGCAGAGCCAGTCCCGCGCTAAGCGGGAACTCGAACCTGCGAGTGAATTAATCAACAGGGGATTATGCGGTAAAGATTGGATTTAGCAATTAGGTGAAGATTAAAAATACAAAACCCCGCCATTGGCGGGGTTTCCTTCTTTGTAGCGGGGGCAGAGCCAGTCCCGCCAAGCGGGAACTCGAACCTGTGAGCGAATAAATCAACAGGAGAATATGCGGTAAAAAAATGGATTTAGCAGTTAAGTGAGGATTAAAAATCAAAACCCCACCATTGGCGGGGTTTACTTCTTTGTAGCGGGGGCAGAGCCAGTCCCGCCAAGCGGGAACTCGAACCAGCGAGTGAATAGATCAACAGGGGATTATGCGGTAAAAATGGGATTATCGGTTAAGTGGGGAGTAATGACATAAAACCCCGCCAAAAGCGGGGTTTACTTCTTTGTAGCGGGTGCAGAGCCAGTCCCGCCAAGCGGGAACACGAACCTGCGAGTGAAAAATCAACAGGGGGTTATTCGGTAAAAAATTAGATTTAGCAGTTAATTGAAGGTTAAAAATACAAAACCCCGCCAAAAGCGGGGTTTACTTCTTTGTAGCGGGGGCAGGACTCGAACCTGCGACCTTTGGGTTATGAGCCCAACGAGCTACCAACTGCTCCACCCCGCAATTCAGTTTGCGTGTGCAAATATAGTCAAGTTCACCTAATCAACAAAAAACTATTAATTTTTTTTAACAAAAACAGATGTTTTTGAGCTTTGCATATCGCATTTTGCTACATTTAAAATATCTTGCGCTACTATACTTGCTATAAATGAGAAAATTATTTGCCACCAATTTAATTTTCCTTTTGCTTTTAAATGTGGTAGTAAAACCGCTTTGGATATTTGCCATTGACCGCAATGTGCAAATTGTACTTGGTGCTCAGGAGTATGGTTTTTACTTTGCGCTCTTTAACTTCTCACTTCTTTTCAATTTTTTACTCGATCTTGGTATAACCAATTTCAATAACCGCGAAATCAGCTACAACCCACAGTTGATATCGCAACAGTTTGCAAATGTACTGGTAATCAAGTTAGTGTTGGCATTGGTGTATTTTATGGTTACATTGGGTATTGGGGTTTCATTGGGTTTTGGGAAAAGGCATATAGTCCTTTTAGCCGTGCTAACACTTAACCAATTTTTAGCATCGCTATTACTTTTTATCCGATCAAACCTTAATGGCTTACATCTTTTTAAGGCCGATAGCGTGTTAAGTGTTATGGATAAAGCAATTGTTATAGTTTTGGTATCGTTACTTTTATGGGGAAACCTTAAAATACAATTAACAGTTGAGGTATTTGCACTATCACAAACCTTAGCTTATGTAGTTGCAATATTTATTGCAATTTGGTTGCTTCAAGGGAAATATAGTATTGCAATTTATAGGGAGTTTGACAGGATTACTATAGTAACACTGATTAAAAAGGGCTTGCCATTTGCCGCGCTGGTTCTTCTTATGACACTCTACAGCAGGCTCGATACAGTGATGGTGGAACGTTTATGCCCTGAGGGAGCAGTTTCGGCAGGCATTTATGCTCAGGCATTTAGATTATTTGATGCATTTAACATGTACTCATACCTGTTTGCTGCGCTTATGCTTCCAATTTTCTCTCGCATGATGAGTAACCAGGAAGATATTACGGAATTACTTAATTTTTCGTTTAACCTAATTCTAGTTCCCGTTGTTACCGTTGCAGTTCCATCTATGATTTATAACCGTCCGGTAATGAGCGTTCTATACCATGAGCATATCGATGTTTCATCTAAAGCATTGGTTTTACTAATGGGCTCTTTTGTTTTTGTAGCATTATCATATCTTTTCGGAACTGCTCTAACAGCCAAGGGGAAAATTTGGTTGCTTTGTAGAGTATCGCTCGGCGCAGTAATTGTAAGCCTTGTTTCCATGCTAATCCTTATACCGCGTTTTGGTGTGATTGGTGCAGCCATGGCTAACCTTTTAGCTAATGCAATAGCATCTTTACTGCAAGCTTTTTTCTTTATTCGTAGTCAAGGGAGTGCAATTAGCAAAACATCGGTGCTAAAATTATCATTATACATAGTAATTTACACAGCCTTGGGTTTGATAATTCAACACACCGTTGGTAATAACCTAACGGGATTCATAGCAACTCTTGCATCAAGTTTACTTGTAGTTTTTGGGTTAAGGATATTTTCCTTTAGGGCTATTGTTAATTTTGCTAGGGGTATTTAACCTGAGAAAAGCTGATGTTCATAAAAATGCATTTGCTTTAGATCTTTTTTTTTAATACTTTTGACAATAGTCCTTAATTGGCATGGTAAAAAACCATAGGAATGGGAATACTTATTGAAAAAACACAGGATTGTCCGTACGTAAATTTTTCCGATGAGGGAATTCTCGAAATAGAAGGTCGTTCAATTACCGAAGATCCTTTTACCTTTTGGCAACCCCTTTTGGAGTGGGTTGAAGGTTATTGCCAAAAACCTTCGCCAAATACCCAAGTGATTATCTTTTTAGAGTATTCCAACAGTAGCTCAAATAAGTACATAAGTGAGATTTTTCGTAAACTCGAAGAGATTCATGGCGTCAAAACACAGGTATCAGTAAAATGGCGACACGAAATTGAAGACGATGCCATTCTTCAGCTCGGTCACGATTTTGCGTCAATATTCGAACTGCCTTTTGAGTTTATTGGCGTTGATGTAGAAAAGGAACGCTTCAAAAAGGTCAAAATCCGGAGTAAGAAAACGGGCACTGAGGCCATAATTTCATATAGGTACTGGGATGCAATAGTTAGAAATGGCCATGGCGATGAGTACCAAATTTTACAGGAATTTTCATAGTATCTAATTTTTTTGCATATTTGTTTTTTTAGTAATAAAACTTTTGGTTATGCAAAAGTACGAGTTGAGAGAAACGGCAACAACACCATACGTGAACTTCGATCCCGATACTGGTGTTATTCGCATGGAGGGACGATCGATTCCTGAAAATGTAATCGACTTTTACCAACCCATTCTGCGATGGATTGATGAATATGCAACAAATCCTCAACCCGAAACAATTGTACACCTGAAGTTTGAGTACTTTAACACCAGCTCCTCAAAACGTATTTTTGATATCATGAAAAAGTTTGAGAAGCTTGCAGTTGACACTGGGAAAAAGGTTACCATTAACTGGTATTTTGAGGAGGACGATGAGGATATCTACTTTGCTGGGAATGACTATAAAGCTTTAATAAACAAGGTGGATTTTAATTTGGTTGAAATTAAAGGCTAATCCTTATTGAGTTGGTATAGCAATATATCACCCCTCCGGGGTGATAGTTTTTTATGAATGGGACTAATAAGAAAAAAATTGTAAACGATCCGGTTCATGGCTTTATCAGCATAAGCCACCCATTAATTTTTGACCTTATTGAACATCCCTACTTCCAGCGTTTGCGAAACATCAAGCAGCTCGGACTGAGTTACCTGGTATATCCTGGCGCCGTTCATTCCCGATTTCAGCACTGCATTGGTGCAATGCACCTACTCGACCTCGCTATTGAAACACTCCGAAGCAAGGGGCTCGATATTTCCGATACCGAGGCCGAAGCTGCTGCCGTAGCAATTCTGCTCCACGACGTTGGTCACGGGCCTTTCTCACATGCCCTGGAGCATGTAATTGCTAACGATATCAGCCATGAACACTTAAGCCGATGCTTTTTGTACCAGCTCAACAAGGAGTTTGATGGGAAACTTTCACTTGCCATTGAAATATTCGAGGATAAGTACCCTCGCCACTTCCTTCACCAACTTATTTCAGGACAGCTGGATATGGATCGTATGGATTACCTCAAGCGCGATAGCTTTTACACAGGTGTATCCGAGGGGATAATTGGCACGGAACGTATCATAAAAATGTTAAATGTGGTTGACGACACCTTGGTAGTGGAAGCAAAGGGTATATACTCAATTGAAAAATTCCTGATTGCCCGTAGGCTTATGTACTGGCAGGTATACCTTCATAAAACGGTTGTTGCTGCTGAGCAGGTGCTAATAAAACTGTTGGAAAGGGCTAAGGAACTAGTGCTTCAGGGCCAAGATATTTACTGTAGCGAGCCTTTACTTTTCTTGCTCACGAACAAGCTAACCAAGGCCGATTTTTTCCCAAACCCCAAAATGCCAGAGGCTCCGCTTCCACTTCAGCACTTTGCCCACATTGATGACAATGATGTTATGGTTGCTGCAAAGCAGTGGATACGCCATGGCGATAAGACTCTTTCACAGCTTGCCAACATGATTGTTAACCGCCGTTTGCCTAGTGTTGAGTTGAATAGCACAGGCTTTGATAGCCAAAGGCTAAACCGGTTGATGGCAGAATTTAGAAAGCAGTATATTGATCTGGCTGATTTCTCTGATTACTTTGTTTTTACTGACACCATTAGCATTAACGCCTATAAACCTGGCGAGGAAGCAATTCAAATTCTTTACAACAACGGAAAACTAGTTGATATTGCCATAGCCTCTGACATGCTCAACGCTAAAGCTCTTTCCGACAAAACCAAAAAATTTTTTCTTTGTTATCCTAAACAGCTTAGGGGCATTTAGATTAAATTAATTAGTTTTGCAAATTGTTTACAATAACTTAATATGGAATTTACAGCAAAACTTATAGCTGACTTTTTGGGAGGCTCTGTTGATGGCGATCCCAACGTTAAGGTGCATACAGTGGCAAAAATTGAGGAGGGATTTCCTGGGTCGCTTGCATTCCTGGCCAATCCAAAATATATTCCTTACATATACACTACTAAGGCATCAATAGTTCTGGTAAATAACGATTTTGTTCCTGATCAACCGGTTGAGGCAACGCTTGTAAGGGTAAACAATGCCTACGAGGCTTTTGCGTCGCTTCTGAACTTGTATGCTCAGTCAAAGCAACCCAAGAGCGGAATTGAGGAGCCATCATTCATTCACAAGTCGGCGCAAATTGGGAAAGACCCCTACATAGGAGCTTTCAGCTATATTTCGGAAGGGGCTGTTTTGGGTAACAATGTGAAGGTATACCCTCAGGTTTACATTGGCCCCAAAGTAAAAGTTGGCGATAATACTATTCTATACCCGGGTGTGGTGATCTACGAGGAGTGTGTTATTGGTAGCAACTGTATCATCCACAGTGGTGCTATTATTGGTGCCGATGGTTTCGGATTTGCATCGAGCGAGGAAACCAACTACAAGAAAATTCCACAGATTGGGAATGTGATAATTGAAGATTACGTGGAGATAGGCGCTAATGCTACGGTTGATAGGGCAACCATGGGGTCAACAATACTTCGCAAAGGGGTTAAGATTGACGATCATGTTCACATTGCACACAATGTTGAGGTTGGCGAAAATACGGTTATGGCTGCCCAAACAGGTGTTGCAGGATCAACCAAGATTGGAAAAAATTGTATGTTTGGCGGTCAGGTTGGAGTGAGCCCCCATGTTAAAATTGCCGATGGGGTTAAAGCTGGCGCACAGGCCGGTATCTCAGGCGATATCCGAAAACCCGGAGTAATAGTTTTAGGAAGCCCAGCCAATGAAATTGGCAAACAACGCCGATCAATGGCTGTGTATAAGAATTTGCCTGAGCTGATGAATAAAATTCATGAGCTGGAGCAGGTAGTGGAAGAGTTGCGATCAAAACTTAATAAATAGCAGTATGCAAAGGCGCTCAAATGCGCCTTTTTGTAGTTTAACTGAAATTTTAATCAAAATGGCAGATAAACAAAGAACTATAGCACAGGCGGTTACCTTGACAGGTAAGGGGTTACATACTGGCGCCGAGGTAGAAGTATCAATACTACCGGCCGAGGTTAACACCGGTATCATATTCCAGCGAACCGATATGGAGGGTCAGCCTAGAATTGAAGCGGTTGCCGATAATGTTATTGACACTTCAAGGGGAACCACCATTGCGGTTAAAAATGCAAAGGTTAGCACCATTGAACACATGATGGCTGCCCTTTACGGTATGGGGATTGATAACGCATTGGTGCAGGTTAACGGACCTGAAATGCCGATAATGGATGGTAGCTCCAAGTATTTTGTGGAGGCTATTGCCAAGGTAGGAACAGTTGAGCAGGGTGCTGAGCGGAACTACCTTTGCATTAAGGAGAAAATGGTTTATACCGATGAAAAAAACAACATCGAAATAATCATTTACCCCGACGATAAGCTGAGTATCGATGTGATGGTCGATTACAACTCAAGAGTGCTTGGCCACCAGTATGCCAAGATGAACTCAATTGATGAGTTCCCTGAACAAATATCACCCTGCCGTACTTTTGTGTTCTTCCATGAGTTAGAGGTGTTGCTTAAACACAACCTAATTAAAGGTGGCGACCTGGAGAATGCCATTGTTGTTATGGAGCACAAGGTTCCACAGGAGGAACTTGACCGGATTGCCGATCTATTTAATAAGCCACACATTGCCGTTAAACCCGAAGGTATTCTTAATAACCTCGACCTACATTTCGATAATGAACCGGCACGCCATAAGCTGCTCGATATGGTTGGCGACTTTGCCCTTGTTGGTGCTCGCATTAAGGGAAAAATTATTGCCATGCGTCCAGGCCACAAGGCTAACACCGAATTTGCTAAGATTCTTCGGAAGCACTACAAGCAGGAGCGCCTAAAACCTGTTGCCCCCGATTACGATCCCAATAGGGTTCCCTTGATGGATGTGAATCAGATCATGAAAATTCTTCCACATCGTCCTCCATTCCTATTAATTGACAAGATTCTTTACATGGATGGTACCACCGTGGTGGGCATGAAGAATGTTACCATGAACGAGGCCTTTTTTGTGGGACATTTCCCCGATGAACCGGTAATGCCAGGTGTACTTCAGGTTGAAGCAATGGCACAAACCGGTGGCATTCTTGTTCTTAATACTGTTCCCGATCCGGAGAACTATTTAACTTACTTCTTAAAGATTGACCAGGTTCGTTTCAAACGAAAAGTTGTTCCGGGCGATACAATTCTTTTTAAATGCTTCCTCAACGAACCCATTCGCAGGGGAATTGCCAACATGACCGGACAGGCATTTGTGGGCGATCAATTGGTTATGGAAGGAATTCTTATGGCTCAAATAACTAAAGTTAAAGAATAATGACACAGCATAGCAACGCATTTATTCATCCCGATGCCAAAATTGGCAAGGATGTAACCATTGGACCATTCACATACATTGCAGGCGACGTTGTAATTGGCGATGGTACATGGATTGGACCAAATGTTACCATCATGGATGGTGCACGCATTGGCAAGAACTGCCGAATATTTCCGGGAGCAGTAATCTCTGCAATACCACAGGATTTAAAATTCAAAGGTGAGATTACCACTGCCGAAATTGGCGATAACACCACCATCCGTGAATGCGCAACGGTGAACCGGGGTACAGCATCAAGGGGGAAAACAGTGGTGGGTAGTAACTGTCTCCTAATGGCATACTCCCATATTGCACATGATTGTATCCTAAAGAATAATATCATAATTGGCAATGGCACCCAGATTGCCGGTGAGGTTGAGATTGACGACCATGCCATTTTAAGCGCACACGTGCTAGTACATCAGTTTGAGCGTATTGGCGCTCATGTTATGGTTCAGGGTGGATCAAAGGTTAATAAGGACATTCCTCCATTTATAATAGCAGCACGGGAGCCTTTAACTTTTGCTGGTATTAATCTGGTAGGTCTTCGCCGTAGAGGGTTTACCCCTCAGCAAATTGGAACAATACAGGAACTATACCGGAATATCTATAATAAAGGTATGAACGTAAGCCAGGCATTAGTTTACATTGAGGAGAATATGGAAGCCACTCCTGAGCGCGAAATAGTAACATCCTTTATTAAGAACTCAAAACGAGGAATTGTGAGGGAGTATACTGGTTCCAATCCCGATGAGGGTGTAGAACTTTAGGAATATCATGCCGGCTTTTGCCGGCACTTTTTTTGGTATAGGTTTTACCTTTAGCTATATTTGACTGAACTTATAGAACCAATCTTATATGGTATTTCTTTACAACCTGTCAATTCGATTTTATCAACTGCTGGTCTTTATCGCATCGGCATTCAACACCAAGGCAAGGCATTTTTATAGGGGCAGAGTTGGGATATGGGAAAAACTTAAAAGTCAAATAGAGCCTAATTCTGAAATTATTTGGGTACACTGTTCGTCGTTAGGCGAGTTTGAGCAGGGAAGACCTGTTATTGAGGCCATAGAGCAGAAGAAACCTAATGCTAAAATATTGCTTACTTTCTTTTCCCCATCGGGGTACGAGGTTCGGAAAAACTATTCCAGAGCCGATTATATCTTCTACTTACCACTGGACACCTACTCCAATGCAAGCAGGTTCATAAAAATGGTAAATCCGGCAATGGCCATTTTCATTAAGTATGAGTTTTGGTATCACTACCTCAATGAGCTTAGGAAAAAGAGTATCCCAACCTACCTTGTGTCAGGGATTTTCCGACCCGACCAGGTGTTCTTTAAACCCTATGGTGGATGGTATCGCAAGTTTCTCAAAGCATTCACATACTTTTTTGTACAAAACCAACAATCAAAGGATCTGCTTGCCAGCATAGGTTATACCAATGTTATGATTACTGGCGATACCCGATTCGATAGGGTTTCCAGAATAGCCTCCGATGCAAAGAGTATCCCTATTGTTGAAAACTTTGCATCAAACCATAAGGTGCTTGTAGCTGGTAGCACGTGGCCCAAAGATGAGGATATTATTTTACCCTTAGTAACAAAGTTCCCCGATTTGAAGTTAGTTGTTGTTCCGCATGAGGTAACGGAGGTGCATATAAAGGATATAATGGGTAAGTCGCCAGTTCCAGCTGTTCGATTTACCAAATCCAACCCCGAAGAGGTTAAGCAAGCAAAGATACTCATTGTTGATACAATCGGCTTGCTATCGTCAATTTACAGGTATGGTCATGTTGCCTACATAGGAGGAGGGTTTGGAGTGGGTATCCACAATACCCTTGAGGCTGCTGTTTACGGTATTCCCGTAATATTCGGGCCCAACTTTCAAAAATTCCAAGAGGCAAAAGATTTGATTACCCGTAAAGCAGGATTTTCTATCAAAACTTACGATGAGCTAGTGGATTTACTAAACTTACTGCTCTTCGACAAAAATTTCTACCAGCTATCGGCAAGTGAAGCAAAACAAATGGTAAATTCAGGCGTTGGGGCCACTCAAAAAATCCTTGAGGTTATTACTGCTCCATGAAACTATTTGTTTCAAACGTTTGCGGGGGTTTAACAATTTGTTAATGTTACTTTGTGATTTTTCGGTATTATATGAAATTAAATTTGCATAAATGAATATTAGCCTTAATTAACTCTAAAATCAAAAACCTATGAAAAGAACGATTTGGCGTACATTGTTAATGCTTTTATTCCTTGCTCCAATGTGGACTTTAGGGCAGGGAGTAATAAAAGGGATAATTGTTGACTCAAACAATGGAAACCCTTTAATTGGTGCTGCTGTAGTAGTTGAGGGCACAACTATTGGAACTTCAACAAGCGTTGACGGCTCATTTAACTTTAAAGTTCCAATTGGAAAGCATGTGATTAAGTTTTCTTATGTGGGCTACCTAGACTTTGAAAAAAATGTTGAGGTAACTGGCGATGTTGACTTTGGTACCATTAAGTTAAGCCCTAGTTTGGTTGATATTGAGGAAGTTCTTGTTACAGCATCGTTTGTTCGGGATAGGACAACCCCAGTAGCTGTTTCAACAATTGAGCCAAAGGTAATTGTTGAAAAGTTAGGAAACAAGGAATTCCCTGAGATACTCAAAATAACACCATCGGTATATGCTACAAGAACCGGAGGTGGTTTTGGAGATTCAAGAATTTACCTTCGTGGATTTGATTCAAATAACATCGGGGTTTTAATAAATGGAATTCCAGTAAACGACATGGAAAATGGTAAGGTATACTGGAGCAACTGGGCAGGACTATCCGATGTAACCGCAAATCAGCAGGTTCAGCGAGGTTTAGGTGCTTCCAAATTGGCTTTGTCATCAGTTGGGGGTACCATTAATATTGTTACAAAGTCAACTGATGCTCAAAAAGGAGGCTCATACTACTATGGTTTTGGTAACGATGGCTATAGAAAACAGAATTTCACTGTTTCAACTGGTTTAATGGAAAATGGTTGGGCTGTTACCGTATCGGGTGGTTATACTACTGGAAATGGATATGTACAAGCTACCAATTTTGAGGGTTACTCATATTTTGCAAACATTTCGAAAAAAATTAATGAGAAACATACAATAACCTTTAATGCATTTGGAGCCCCTCAGTGGCACAACCAACGAAATAATAAGCATACTATCCAAGAGTTCCGTGACAATCCAAATGGAATTAAGTGGAATTCTGACTTTGGCTATCGCAACGGGCAAATCTATACTACAGGATATGCTTACAATTTTTACCATAAACCCCAAATGTCATTAAATCACTACTGGAAGCTAAACGATAACTCAATGCTTACAACACAAATTTATGCATCGTTAGCTACTGGTGGTGGTCGTAGGGTTTATGGGCAAAATTCAACATGGCTAAGTCGTCAGTTCCCCAGTGGATTGCCGTATGATGTAACTGCTCTTACCAAAGAGGGATATTATGACTATGATTGGGTAATACAGCAAAATGCTGCAGCAATGAATGGTTCAACATGTATTATAGCTAATGCTGTAAATGACCATCAGTGGTATGGAGCTTTATCAACCTTTACTACTAACATTGAGAGCCTTAAGTTAACTGCTGGTTTCGATGGACGTTTTTATAATGGTGTACATGCCTATAAGATTGATGATTTGCTTGGGGGCAAATATTTCCTGGATAATAAGAATATTAATCGTCCTGCAAGTCAACCGCTTTACAAAGGAGATTATGTAAACTACCATTACCTAGGACAGGTACTTTGGTTAGGGCTATTTGCTCAAGGTGAGTATATCAAAGATAACTACTCTGGTTTCCTATCGATGGCCATTGCAAGTAACAACTATAGGCGAGTAGATTATTTCCAGTATGAACCCGGTAATCGCGCATCGGCATGGCATGACTTCTTGCCTTGGAATGTTAAAGTTGGTTTCAATTACAAGGTATATGGGGAGCACAATGTTTTTGTAAACGGTGGTTATATCAAGAGAGCACCTATTTTTAGCAATTCCTTCTTGAATAATACCAATACATTTAACGATGGTGTAAAGTATGAACGTATTATTACTGCCGAGTTGGGGTATAACTATGCTTCAAGAATTTTCAATGTAAAAGTAAATCTATTCCATACCCAGTGGCTCGATAAAGGGTTAGTAAAAAGTCTTAGTGGGCAAACTGCAAATATCCTAGGTATTAACGCATTGCATCAAGGTGTTGAAGTTGAAGGCGTTGTTAAACCAATTTCCAAGCTTGATATTAGGGGTATGTTCTCTTGGGGCGATTACCGCTGGTCCGATGATGTTAATTTCAAACTTTATAATGACAACCAAGAACTTATTGGCACTTATAATGCATACATTAAAAACGTACATGTAGGAAACTCTGCTCAGGTTTCTGCCGCTGTTTCATGTAACTATGAAGTTCTTCCAAAGTTAAAGATTGGAGCTGATGTAAATTGGTATGCTAAGAACTACGCCGATTTTGACCCTACTACTAGAACAACTCCCGATTCAAAGCAAGATGCTTGGCGCATGCCAAATTATTACACCATAGATCTAGATGCTAACTATCGTTTCAAAATTGGAAATCTGAATGCTACTCTTTATGGCAATGTTAATAATTTGCTTAATACTGAGTATATTGCCGATGCTACTGATGGCGCTAATCACGATGAATTTACTTCTTATGTATTCTTTGGTTTTGGAAGAACCTGGTCAACTGGTTTAAGAATTAACTTTTAAAATTGGGAGGATTTATAATGAAAAAGATAATAGCAATTTTACTTGGTGTCTCGTTGCTGTGGGCTTGTGATCCTATGGAGGATACCTATCAGAAACTAGACGATGCTAAGCAACCATACAAAGATGTAATTACCTACACACTTGTTAGTGCAGATTATACTAATGCAAGTAATTTGGCATTAAAAGATGCAAAAACCTATGACGATAGCACTTTAGCTAAAGCAATTAAAACACAACTAGCATTTAATGAGCGTTTTGCAGGTAAGGATTATATACCTGACATATTGACAAAAAATTTCCCTGCTCTAAGCAAGGGGTCTTCAGCAAACATTCAATATGATGTTCAATACAATACTCCTGCTAACTTACTTGATTTGTATTCAAACAATATTATTAGCGAACAGGAGTATAAGGATTCTGTATGGAAAAGTTCCACCTTATTTGTTAAATCTTTCACCCCATCTACAATTGGAAGAATGCCTCAAGTTTTACTAAAAAAATTTGAGGGAGCCTCGACCAATGCATACAGACTTGTTGAATATAATTACTCCGAAGTTGAGCCAGTTATTGATGTTGCAGAATTTAAGTATTTTGATGATAATTTTGAAACTCATACTTGTGCTACATCAGCACCTTACACACCTATAGGTGAGAATGGTTGGACACAAAAGGATACTGTTGCCGGAAGTGTTAAAGGCATATACTATTGCAGAAAATATAACAATAACCAGTATGCCCAGATTACCTCAAATAATACCGGTGAGAAAAATGATGTATTTTTGATTACCAAAGAAATTGATTTGACTGATGCTAATAGCCCTATTCTTACCTTTGACGTTAATGTAGGTTACTGGAATGCAACATGCCTAAAAGTTTTAATTTCATCGAACTACTCAGGTAACCTTGATGAAATTGGAAATGCAGCGTGGACCGATTTAACTTCAAATTTTACTCTACCGGAAACCCCAACCAGCGGTTACGGAACTTTACAAAATGCCGGACAGGCAAATCTGAGTGGCTTTAAAGGCCAAAAAGTACGTATTGCCTTTTTATATGAAGGTGACAGCCGTTCAACAACTAGTCCAAAAATTACCACTACTTACCAGATTGATAATGTTAAGGTTTCTGAGAGCAAGACTTCCTATGTGTTGAGTGAAGAAAATATTAAGAAGTATTGGAAAGTCTATAAGTTTAACGGTACAAGTTGGGCCGCAGCTGAGAATAAATACGTTGCCATCCAAGCTGACGATTACGCACTAATGGGTAAAACCTATATAACATCGAGCGAGTCCGATGCTTACATTATTCCTTTCCTCAAGTTAAAGTATCCGTTTGCTCTTGAAGGTGATGCCAAGGTAGTATCGTTCCGTTCGGAAAGTAACCAAACCAAAGCTCTTGCTTTTGAATATAAGTACTCCAATGGTAATTGGACAAAAAATTCATATCGTGAAACCAGAAATGATCAGTTCCTAAACGATGGCACAAAATGGTTTTATGATCCAACTGTTTATTTTACACCCGTATCGGCCGATTATCAACTCCTAGTTGACTGGGTTTATCAAAATTTAGATCGTAGTTATGGTAGTAGCTATGGCAATGATGAATTTTACTACGGAGCCAGCGCTTACTATTCAAACTGGGATTTACGTTTATCTAAACGTACACAATATAATATCCCAGGATTTGATACTGGTACAGAAAGTGAAAAGATTGCACTAACTTGGCAGCGACTAGAGGAGGGTGCAGCAAAACTACTTTCTTTAAAATTCCCTGATGCAGTTTCTGAAATTTCTGGATTCCCAGTATACTACTGGATTTATTTAAAGGTTTATCAGAACGACCTAAAAACAGTTACCTATGTTGGTGTTTTCCAATTACAATCGGGTGAATTCAAACGTGTCAAGACTGCGGAAGATGCAGCAGTTTCACAGGGAAAGCTTACTCAGGATCAGGTAAACTGGAATAGAGGTAATTAATTTTAATTGAGGCTTCCAAATTGAGGGCGAAGGTAACTTCGCCCTCTTTTCTTTTCCGCAATTTATCAGGCTCTTCGGTTTAATGTGTTGAGTCTCAGAAACCCTAGTAATTTCAAGTGATTCAATATTTTATCCTGTTAATAACTATGAACGGTTGTTAATATTTACAACCGTTTTTTTTTGGTTTGGGTAAAGCCAATTCGATAAATTCGTAATTACAATTTCAAAAACAAAAAATTGCTTAATCAACTCACAGCCAAAGCTGTGATATGGAATTTTTGTCAATAAAGTAAAAAATATATAACCATGAGTAAAGACATTTCCCTGATGGAACAACAAGCAAAGCAAAAGGTAAAGACTTACACCTTTGAGGAGGCCTATGAGGCAAGCATTAAGTATTTCAAAGGCGACGAGATGGCCGCAAAGGTTTGGGTGAGCAAGTACGCCCTTAAGGACTCGTTCGGAACAATTTATGAGTTAACCCCCGATGATATGCATTGGCGGCTGGCTCGCGAAATTGCACGCATTGAGCGGAAGTACCCAAACCCCATGAGCGAAGAGGAGGTTTACCACTTGCTTAAGGATTTTAAGTACATAGTTCCCCAGGGTGGGCCAATGACAGGTATTGGAAACAAGTTTCAGATTGCATCGCTATCAAACTGTTTTGTAATTGGTAATAACAATGCCGACTCGTACGGTGGAATAATGAAGGTTGACGAGGAGCAGGTTCAACTCATGAAGCGCCGTGGCGGCGTGGGACACGACCTTTCCCATATTCGCCCCAAGGGCAGTCCGGTGCTTAATAGTGCACTTACATCAACCGGAGTAGTTCCTTTTATGGAACGTTACTCCAACTCAACCCGCGAGGTGGCTCAGGACGGTCGCCGTGGCGCACTTATGCTGTCAATCTCCATCAAGCATCCCGATGCCGAAAAGTTTATTGATGCCAAAATGGAGCAGGGAAAGATAACTGGTGCCAATGTTTCAGTAAAGATTGACGATGAGTTCATGCGCGCGGCCATTGAGGGGAAACCTTACGTGCAGCAATATCCAATTGACTCATCAAATCCAAAATTCCGTCAGGAAATTAATGCTAGCGAGCTTTGGAAAAAGATTGTACACAACGCTTGGAAATCGGCTGAGCCCGGTATACTTTTCTGGGATACCATTATCAGGGAATCGGTTCCCGATTGCTATGCCGATTTGGGCTACAAAACCGTATCGACCAATCCATGCGGTGAGATTCCCCTTTGCCCCTACGATAGTTGCCGCCTACTGGCGCTCAACCTCTACAGCTATGTTGATAATCCATTCTCCCCCCAGGCAACTTTCAACTTCGAACTTTTCAAGAAGCATGTGCATGCAGCCCAGCGCATGATGGACGATATAATCGACCTTGAGCTCGAAAAAATTGATGCTATACTTGAAAAGATAGCCAATGACCCTGAGGATGATGAAATTAAATCGGTTGAGCGGAACCTATGGCTAAAGATCCGCAGGAAAACCATTGAGGGACGAAGAACTGGCATTGGTATAACCGCTGAGGGCGATATGTTGGCCGCTTTAAACTTACGCTATGGCTCTGACGATGCAATCGATTTTGCGGTTGAGGTTCACAAATCGCTAGCGGTGGAAGCATATCGTTCATCGGTTTACACCGCAAAGGAACGTGGTGCATTCCCAATTTTCAATGCACAGCGCGAGAAGGATAATCCATTCATTAATCGCATTAAAGCGGAAGATGAGGAATTATACAAGGAGATGACTACTTATGGACGTAGAAACATTGCCTTGCTAACCATTGCTCCTACTGGAACCACAAGCCTTATGACTCAAACCACATCGGGAATTGAGCCTGTTTTTATGCCCTACTATAAGCGTCGCCGTAAGGTTAACCCCAACGATAAGAATGTTAAGGTGTCGTTTGTTGATAAGGTAGGCGATTCATGGGAGGAGTTTAATGTATTCCACCATAAATTCCTGGTTTGGATGGAAGTGAATGGATACAACCCCGAAGAGGTAAAGAATTACACCGACGAGCAACTAAGCGAACTGGTTCAGAAATCGCCCTACTATAAAGCAACATCCAACGATGTTGACTGGCTTAGCAAGGTTCGTATGCAAGGGATGATTCAAAAGTGGGTTGACCACTCCATTAGCGTTACAGTTAATCTCCCCGAAGATATTACCGAGGAGATGGTTGCAAAGGTTTACCAAACAGCTTGGGAGAGCGGATGCAAAGGGTGCACTGTTTACCGCGAGGGATCACGCGATGGGGTTCTGGTTACCAACAAAAAGGAAAAGGAACAAGCTACATCATCGGCATTCCCAAGCAAGCGTCCGCCAGTACTGGAGTGCGATGTTATCAGGTTTAAAAATAGCCATGAGGATTGGGTTGCATTCGTGGGACTTTACGATGGCCGTCCGTATGAGATTTTTACTGGTAGAACCGAGGATGATGTGCTGCCTATCCCCAAAGCAGTTACAAAGGGTAGGATTATCAAGATAAAGGATGAAAATGGTAGCCGCTACGATTTCCAGTATGTTGATAAGTATGGCTATACTAATACCATTGGTGGTCTTTCGCACATGTTCAACAAGGAGTACTGGAACTATGCCAAGCTAATATCGGGCGTACTCCGAAACGGAATGCCCATACCCGATGTGGTTAACCTGGTTTCATCGTTAAGGCTCGATAACGAAAGTATTAACTCATGGATTGCTGGTGTTGAACGTTCCTTGCGCCGTTATATACCCGATGGAACAAAGGCAAAACCCGGCAAGAAGTGTCCGGAGTGTGGTTCAGAGTCGCTGATTTACCAGGAGGGTTGTTTGACATGTAAGAACTGTGGACACTCAAAATGCGGATAGTATTTTTTAGAACTATAAAAAAACCGCCTGTATAGGCGGTTTTTTTATGGGGAAATGTTTGGATTAAAGCTCATTAATGATATTCAAATATAAGTTTACCGTATATACTCTTTCTGGAATTATGTGGGGTGAGCTGATTCAATCATGTACTATACAATAATGGATGTTGGATATTTAGGGATTAGTGTCGCTTAGTTGAAAAACTCCCTTTGTAATCCTGAGCGAAACGAAGGAACTCATTATTAGTGTACCCTGTTCAGTATGCAGTGTACAGTGGGGGTGATGTTTAAGGATAAAGGATAAAATTTCAGATTTCAGATTTCAGATTCATGACTGAAGGTGGTTTCTTAAGCCAACAACCATCAAATAAATAGTTATCACAGAGTTACACGGTGTAACACGATGTAACACAGAGCATATGGCGTGGCATTCACGAACAACGATACACGAACAACAAGCAACGACTCAAGCCCCGGAGGGGCGTAATATTTGTAACCAAAGAGCTACCTCCACCAGTATGGCGATGCACGCAATACTTTTTCCAAAGAGCAAGGGTGATACATTGCATCGCAACAGATAAGCATGGCAAAGAGCATTTTAAATGTTCTTTCTTGTCTTGATACAAGAAAGAACTAAAGAAAATCAAGGCTGAAAAGCCCGACCCGATGGGTGCCCCGTGGGTGGAACTGCCATGCGATACAATTCGCCACGCTTACGGCGTGACCCATGTGGTATCGCATACTAAGCCCACCACAACGTTCCACCCCCGACCCATTGTCGGATCAGGCTTTTATGCCATTGCCTATGGCAATATCTGTTGGATAAGGAATTTATTAATTAAAAGTTGAAGGGACATAGAGATGCTTCGACGAGCTCAGCATGACAATGGGAGTAAGGATACTAGGGGTATTGTCATTCCGAGCCAGTCGAGGAATCTTATTCAGTTGTACAGCGAAAAGCCCTGTAGGGGCTAAATATTTGTAAATCTACGACTGCTCCCATCTGTTTAGCGATGCACGCAATACTTTTTCCATAGAGCAAGGGTGAAGCGTTGCATCGCAACAGAAAAGCATGGCGAAGAGTGATAGCCGTAAAACAATAAAAAGGGCTTAATGTACCAAAAGATGCTTCGGCAAAGTCTATCCCGATAAATCGGGACTCAGCATGAAAATGTTAGTGTGGGAGCTAATGGTGTTGTCATTCCGAGCTAGTCGAGGTATCACATTAAAAAAGTGATATAGGTACAAAGAGAAGCTTGGGCAGCGCACAGCATGACAAAGAATAGTCTATCATGATATATTTGGGCAAATAAAGCTACAGCTCATTTACGTAATCAATAAACTCATACGTATTTCCAACCCAGTTGAGATACCTGAAAAAATCGATGGTTGGAATTACCAGCGATGCAGTATTCAGGTTTGGGTGAAAGCTAAGTCGTTGGGTGTTTTTTAGTTCACTGTCGATAAACAGATGCACATGGCGAGAGGTGTCGTGAAGTAATCCGAAAGGCGATACCGAACCTGGCGTTAACCCCAGGTAGCGTTTCATACGCTCGGACGAGGCAAACGTTAACTTGCCCTGTTTTAGTAGTTTTTCGAGCTGATGAATGTTCAGCATCTTACGGTGTTCCAGAATTACCAGGTAGTGCCTGTTCCCTTTGTGGTTCCTGAAAAAGAGATTTTTGCAGTGCGATGAGTTTATCCCTTCCCAGTATTTAGAGGCAATTTCAACAGTGGGAGCCTCAGGATGCTCGTAGTATTCAAACGGTATATTTAATTCGTTTAGCGTTTGGTAAACCAAGGGGTCGCCACGGTACTCCATATGGCTAAAGTACTAGATTTTTAAAGTTAAGGTTTACCTGTTCGCAATTGAACTCGTTAGGGTTGTAATTTTCTCCAAGCCAGTCGGCAATTAGAGGGTATTGTCTATCGCCCTTATTATGCTTTGCAAGGAGTTCAAGTACTTCACAGTAATTAATTATACCCCCAGAATCCTCGGGTGGCGATTTGCCTTGCCCTTGAAGGCAAACGGGTTTTTTGCTTAGCTCACCTGAATTTGTAGCAAGAAGCGAAATTAATATTGTCCAAAAATCGGCCAGATCATAAACATAGATAAGGCTCTCCCATTTGTTCAATGCATTACCCAACAAAATCTCTTCCTCATTCTTGAGTATTGACTTATCGGCATTGTAAAAATGTGAGTGTATATTACTCCACTCAAAGGCTGCTTGTATTACCTCATGAAATAGTTGTAGGTTGATATTTTCATCAACCCTAATAATTCTGAATATCTCGGGCTTTGAGTTTACTATGCTTAACTTTACGTCAATCATTTTGAGGAGTTTGGCTTATTGTCACCAAATATAAACATTTTTTGCAAGCGTAAGGATTACTATGGTAGATTTAAGTTATAAAAAGCGTTTTTTGGGTTAAGCATATCATAGGTTTAATTTCCAGTTAGAATGTAATAAATTAGCGAAATATAAAAAATAACCAAAAAGGTCTTTATTCTTGATAAAGTTTAATAATTTTGGATAAAAGGAGAACGCTCTAATAGTAATATATGATTAGATTCATAAAGGATATTAATTTGAGGTTAAAATTATTGTCAGTATTGGTGGTTTTAACCTTTTTGTATGGTTTCTATATTGATTTTTTTGAAGGGCCTAAGCCTATACATGAGTGGCGCAAAGCAGATTGTTTGTCAATTACTTACAATTACATGAAGGGCGAGCCTTTTTTTGAACCGAAAACAAATCTTATTCTAGAAAACGGTAACAGGAATGCAGTGTCTGAATTTCCAATTATATATTTTCTGATGGGCAAACTATGGTCTGTAATAGGACAAAATGAGTTTTTGTATCGTTTATTAGGCTTTTCTCTTCTTTTTTTAGGAATAATTTTATTTGCAACAGTAATACAGTATTATCTAAAATCACAAAAATATACAATTATATTTAGCGTTTTTATGTTTTCATCGCCAATTCTTATTGGATATGCCCACAATTTTATCCCTAATCCAATTTCATTTGCTTTAACTTTGATTGCTGGCTTTTTTGTATTTCAATTTTTACAAAATAATAAATTATATGGATTAATTGGCTTCTTTGTTTTTAGTACTTTAGCAATACTTATCAAGATAACAAGCATATTGGTTTTTATGTCCTTTATTGGAGCATTTATTTTTTATGAACTTTTTAATAATTACTACTTTTGGAGAAAATATAAAATAAAAATATCATTACTTTCAGGCTCATTTATTCTTACTTTAGCATTAGTAGCTGCATGGTATTATTATGCAATTTATTATAATACTAAGTATGATTCTCACTTGTTTTCAACAACAATTCGTCCAATATGGGAAATACCTGCTGAAAAGCGAAATGAAATTTTTTGGCATATAATAAATACAATGATAAATTATGCGTATCACAGAGTTATTGTTTTTGCGCTTATAATTTTTGGTGTTTTTGCACTATTTTCTGGCTCAATTAACGCTTTTCTTAAATGGTTAATAGTTATGTCTATAGGTGCCTTATTTTCATACTTTATTCTTTGGTATTGGGTTTTTGATGTTCATGACTACTATTTGATAGAGATACTTTTTGTATTTAATGTTTTGTTTTTTATCTTTCTTTATAAAATTAATTCGTTTTTTAGTTTCCTAGATTTAAAAAAGATTAATCTAGCATTATATATTTTTATAATTTTTGTAGTTCTCCATGCATACACATGCAGTTGGGTTCGCTTTTCAGCTAATCCAAAGTTGATTGTAAATAATATTTTTCTTAAAAAAAGAGATATTGATACATGGCGCTGGTTTAATTATGACTATGGGATTAATCTAAAAAAACTTCAAAACAAATCTGATGAGATAAAAAAAATTATTCAACCATCTGATACCATTTTATGCCTACGTGATTATTCTCCTAATGTACATTTGTATACCCTTGGAAGAATTGGATATTCAAAATTTCTATATAATGGATATTCCGATAGGGAAGCTATTGTTGATGCATATAAAAGGGGAGCACGATATGTTGTGTTTTTGGGTAATGAGGAGGAGCGGGCTAAAATACCTTATTCAGATTATGTTGCTTACCAATACGAAAGAATTTATATTTTTGATCTTAAACCCTATAAGCAAATACAATGAAAATAAGTGTAGTGCTGCCTTGTTATAACGAGGAAGGTAATATAAAACTATTATATAATGAATTGAGGCGCGTACTTACAAATAAGTATGAGTTTGAAATCATTTTTGTTGATGATGGGAGTGTGGATGGCACTCTTTCAACAATTAAAGAAATTGCAATGGATGATAGAAAGGTAAAAGGTATATCTCTTTCAAGAAACTTTGGGCACCAATCTGCAATTATTGCTGGAATGAATAGTGCATCGGGCGATTATATAATTACTATGGATGCAGATATGCAGCACCCGCCAACTTTAATCCCAACATTAATTAACAAAGCAAATGAAGGTTATGATATTGTACTTACAATTAGAAAAAGTACTGTTGATGCAAAATTTATTAAAAGAATAACATCGCATTTATTCTATCGTTTTTTTAATTATCTGTCTGATATTCCATTAAAAGAAGGGAGTGCCGATTTTCGCTTGATGACACGAAATGCCGCCAATGTTTTCTTAGGTTTGCCTGAAAAAGTACGTTTTAATCGGGGTTTAATCAATTGGATGGGTTTTAAAACAGCTTTTGTTGAGTATCATTCACCCAGGCGCATTTCTGGAAAATCTAAATATACATTTATTCGGATGATAAAGTTTGCAATTGCTGGTATACTTTCTTTCTCATCTAAACCTTTAAAAATACCCTTTATATTAGGGATTTTATCATTCATTTTTGGATTGGGTTACTCAATGTATGTTTTAGTTCAATTTATTAATGGCATGACTATACCAGGATGGGCTTCTACTATAATTCTTATACTCATGCTAGGTGGCGCTCAGATGTTAAGTCTTGGAATAGTTGGGCTTTACATAGCAAGAATATTTGAAGAAACCAAGCAACGTCCTATTTATATCATTAAAGAGAGAATTAACATTGAATGATCAAAATCAAAAAGGCTATCCGTAAAAGGATAGCCTTTAAGCGGGAGTAAAGCTAACCTAACCTTTAGTATACCAAAAGCTCTGCTCCGTTACTAATCACACAGGTAATAATCTGAGGAATTTTACCATCGGGTGTTTTGTAGTTTTCTTTTACACATTTTGTAAACTCATCAATATGGGAGTTTTCAACCACATTTATTGTGCAACCCCCAAAACCCCCTCCCATCATTCGTGAGCCAACCACATAATCGAGTTTTTCAGTTAACTCAACGAGCTTGTCAAGCTCTGGACAGCTAACCTCATACATGTCACGGAGCCCGTAATGCGACTGGTACATTAACTTTCCGAACGATTCAAAGTCCTTTTGGGTTAGTGCTCTACCAGCATTAACCACGCGTTGATTTTCCTCAACCACATACAAACATCTTTCCCACACCTTACTGCTAAACTCTCTTTTATGGTTGTTTAAATCATTGATTGTTACATCGCGTAGCGATTGTATTGAATTATTGTACTTTTTAAGGATATCGACTCCGGCTTGGCACTCCTGCCTCCGTTTATTGTACTCCGACGAAGCTAGCGAGTGCTTTACCCCGGTATTAACCAAAATGATGGAATGGTTATCCATATTGAGTTCAAAGGGCTCAAACTCAAGGCTACGGCAGTCGAGCTGAAGTACATGGTTTTGCTTGCCATGCAGCGATGCAAACTGATCCATTATACCGCATTTTACCCCGGCATACTCATGCTCAGCCCTTTGGGCTATTTGGGCAAGTTGCATGCGCGTAAAACCAAGCCCATAGATATGGTTCAGCGCAAAGGCCAATCCGCTCTCAATTGCTGCTGACGATGACATTCCCGCTCCAATTGGAACATCGCCACCAAAAACACAGTCAAAACCTGGGATATCTTTACCCTCGGCTACCATTTGGGCAATTACTCCTAAAAGGTAGTTTGCCCAGTGCGTATTTGATGGCTCAATCTTGTAAACGGGGGTTGTGTAATCGCGCCTAAAATCGGCAGCGTGGAACCTGTATAAGCCAAGTCCATTTGGTTTTATGGCAAAGTATGCGTAACGGTTTATGGCCGCAGGCATCACAAAACCATTATTGTAGTCGGTGTGTTCGCCTATCAGATTCACCCTGCCGGGAGCTCTAAAAACTAAGGGATCGGAGCCAAAACGATCCTTAAAAGTTGAAACAATCCTTTCTACCATTGGTTTACTCTAGAATTATTACCAATCCACTACGGGGTTTTACCTTAAAGCTTTGTTTATCGTTTTTACCAATACGTTTTGAGCTTAGTACTAATTCGTCATCGGAATTACCTTCAGCAATAATTGTCATTTTATACTCCCTGTCATCGAGGAGGTTGAGGTTTAAGTTAAAGTCATGCTCATGGTTTGCAGTCATACATCCAATATACCACTTATCGCCATGTTTACGGGCAACTGCAATGCTTTCGCCAACTTTGCCTTCAAGGGCAATGGTTTTTTCCCATGTAACGGGAACTCCTGATAAAAAGTTCAGAGCAATGCTATCTTTTTGGTAGAGCGTTGGCGAGTCGGCTAGCATTTGAACCCCGCCGTGGTAAACTATATACATTGCCATTTGCTGGGCCCTGTTAGTCATGGAGTGGGGGTTCTCCCATGATTTTACGAATTGTTCAGGGGTTACATGTCGCATTGAGCCGGGTGTGTAATCCATGGGGCCAACCACGTTCCTTACGAAAGGAATGGTGAGGTTATGAACCGGTGTGCACTTGTCGGAAAATTTGTTGTACTCAAGCCCAAGCACTCCCTCAATATTAACAATGTTTGGGAAAGTGCGATTTATTCCAGTAGGCTTATACATACCGTGTAGGTTTAGTAAAAGGTTGCGCTTGGCACATTCATCGGCTAACTTATTCACAAAATCAACTATTCGCTGGTCAGCGCGGTCGAAAAAGTCGACCTTGATTCCCGCTACTCCCAATTGGCTAAACATGTCGAGGTTAGCCGTAAAGTCTTTTTCAATGGTGTTCCACATTGCCCAAATAAATACCTTAACACCCTTACTGTTGGCATAGTCAATTATCTCCTTGAGGTCTAGGTTTGGGTTAACCTTTTTAAAATTCCAAAGCTTAGCCCACCCATCGTCAATATTGATGTACTCAATGCCGTTATTGGCGGCAAAGTCAACCATATACTTGTAGGTCTGGGTATTTATCCCCGGTTTAAATTCAACGCCTTGTAGGTTCCAGTTATGGTACCAGTCCCAAACCACCTTACCTGGTTTTACCCAACCAAAGTCCATTTTGGGCTCATCGGCCAACAGGTAAACCAAACTATTTTGTAGAATTTCGGCATCGTTTTGTGCCACCATTACCACACGCCAGGGGTATGAACGATTACCATTACTTTTGGCAATATAGTTTTCGGTTTTCTTTACCACCATCCTTGAAATTTGAGGCCACTTGACCAGATGAAGTCTGCCTGGCAATTCCTGTTTTTCCTTCTTAGGATAAAGAGGGAATACCGCTTTTACTGAGTTCCCTGCATCCTTGCGGATGAACATGCCCGGATATTCGAAGAGATTCGATTCCGATATCACAACCAGTTCGCCGCTTGGTGTTTTATACATGAAGGGGGTTAAACCTAGAGTGCCATCGGCTATGGTTTGCATCGATTTTGGCAAGTAATTAACCTCAAATGGGGTAAGGAAACCCTTCACCTCGGGGAAGTAAACAGTTGAACTGTATGGAATGTTGAATTCACTTGTTTCATTATAAACTATAACCTCCCTGTCAAAAGCTGAAACAACACGCCATGCAAAACCCTCGTTATAGCAACGGAACTCAACCGAAAGGCCATTACTATAATTCAGCTTTAGCTGGTTGAAATTTTCATCAATCTCCTTTGTAGTTCCCCAAAGTAATTTCACAGCTTGGTTTTTGCTATTGAATGTTGCGGTATGCTCCCCAAAAAAATCGCTCTCAGCAAAAGCACTTGTTCTCATTGCTATGCCCGAGGGTTCAACAATTGCATTGCCATTACAGGATAGCGAGTAGGTTAACCTATCCTTTAAATCGATATTTGCCACTAAAATGCCATTGGGCGATTTTAAGGTGTAACTTTGCCCAAACATCAATTTTGTAGTAAATATCAGAGCTGTTAGTATTGATATTCTTTTCATTGTGTTGCAGTTATGCATTTTAACTAGTTTTTGGTAACCGGTTTGAGGCTTACCTGAAACTCAAACTTCTTGCCCTTTAAAACATATTCTTGCAGGTAGTTGTAGAAGAAGCTTTCGCTACCAAGTGCATTTTGCGCCAGGTCGATATAAAGATGGTTGACGGGACTTTCAACTAGGTCGGGTGTATGTGTTGCCTTGGTGAGTGTTTCTAACGAGTAGGGGTGTATGCTAAAGCAGAACGATTTTCCGGTTACCTCAATCCCGCTTGTACCGTTGGGGTTTAATATGCTTACTCTGTCCACATCGTAGCGGTTACCGTTTTCCTGAGGCTTTATGTATGGGGTAACCATACTATCAATGGTTTTGCGGTATAATCCCCAATGTGCAGCGTAGCTGCGGTCGCGGTAGTTTTCCTGAGGCCCTCGGCCAAGCCACTCAACCTGCGAGAACTCTTTAGGCAACTCAAGCATAAGGCCAACACGGGGCAGGTTGAATTTTTTGCTACAGGTCAATTTATAGTTGATATCTACAACTCCGTCAGGGTTAATAACATGGGTAATCACAGCATTAAATCTCGATTTATTACCCTCAAGGGTCTGGCGGGTTAGCACTACAACTCCCTTGCCGGTTCTGGAAATTGTAACCTTCGATTTCTTAATAATCAAGTTGTCTAACCCATACTTTTGCCAAAGTTTTCCGTGGAACCAGAAACGAGGGTCGGGGTTGAATTCCGTGCCAATATCGTTACTTGTAGGGGCTCGCCAAAGGTTAACCCTTGGACCGTTCTGGGCAACCATTTCGCCATTCGATTTCCATTGTGAAATTGTTCCGGTAGTTTTGTCGAATTCAATGCTAAAAGCCTCGCCACTAACAGTCCACGTATCTGCATTTTCGGTTACATTCAAATTACCGCTAGTGGCAGCAATAGTGGTGGGTTTTTGAACCAGCCAGGGCATTTCGTATTGGTATATTGCCACCTCAAAGCCCTTTTTAGCCCATGGCTCATCGTTTGCCAGTTGAACCGATAGGTTAAGATGGTAACGTTTGCCTGGGTTGATTTGAGGGAGCATGTATGGAATTGTTACTGAGCCCTCTCCATTTGGCTTAACATCGGGTAACGGCAGTTCCCCTTTTTGAACGGTAATGCCGTCTTCAGAAATGCTCCATGTTAGGTTAAAGCTTTTTAGGTTCAGGAAGGCATATGTATTCTTAAGGTTAACGGTTTTGCGTTCAAAATCAATCCCTGTAAATTTGATGTACTGTTGTACCTTTTTAATTTCGGCCATGGCAGGTTTAAGTGAACGGTCGGGAAAAGTAACGCCGTTCAGGCAAAAGTCCTTATCGTTGGGTTTGTCGCCAAAATCGCCTCCGTAGGCGAAGAATGGTTTGCCGTTAGGTGTATGTTTAATCAGACCTTGGTCAGTCCAGTCCCATATATAGCCCCCAACCATTCGTGGGTGGCTCTCGAATAAGTCCCAGTACTCCTTGAAATGGCCATTGCTGTTGCCCATGGCGTGCGAGTACTCACATATAAGTATAGGGCGTTCCTTTTTGTCGAGTTTAGCCATCTCCTTCAGCCTATCCAGGGTGGGGTACATACCAGCATTAAAGTCGTACTCTGTAAGGGCTTTTGACCATTGTAAGGCCGATAACATTCGCCTTAACTTTTCAAAGGCACCCACACCATCGAAGCTAAGGGGGCGTTTAAGAGCTTTGCTTTCATAATGAATAGGCCTTTTTGCAGCATCAATTTTTCTGATGGTATCGGCCATGGCAACCATATTTGGTCCGTCGCCCGACTCGTTACCTAGCGACCATATTATTACCGATGGATGGTTGCGGTCACGCATTACCATGCTAACACCCCGGTCAACAATAGCATCCTTCCATTCGGGGTAAAGCACTGGCGATTGATTACGGTACTGCCATAGGTAGTGCGATTCAACATTGGCCTCGTCCATTACGTAGAGCCCATACCTGTCGCATAGCTCATAAAAATATGGGTGATGCGGATAGTGAGCTGTACGAACTGCATTGAAGTTATTCTGTTTCATCAGGACAACATCCTTTTCCATGAGCTCATACGAAACCGTACGAGCGTTGTAGGGGTCGAACTCGTGACGGTTTACTCCCTTTATTTTTATTGGTTGTCCGTTAACTAGTAGCTGTCCGTTTTCTACTTTAACATCCCTGAACCCAACCAGCTGCTGGTAGTATCTACCCTCAATCTCAACAATAAGTTGATAAAGTTTAGGTGTCTCGGCACTCCAAAGCTGTGGGTTTTTCACTATCTCATCAACTTTAAAAGTGGCTATCCCACTGCTCATTTTGGGTTGAACCGTTTTTTCAAACACTGCAATACCATTACTATCAAAAAGTGAAAGGCTGATGTTGGGTAGTTGGCTCGTTGTATTTGTTAGTACCCCGCTAACTGAAAGGATGGCCTCAGTATAGCTTTTACTGAATGAAGTGTTAACCTCAATATCCCAGAGTGCATTTTGAGGGTGAGCGTAAACAAATACATCGCGAAAAATTCCGCCTAATCGCCAGAAATCCTGATCTTCCAGGTAACTTCCATCGGACCAGTTGATTACCCTTGCTGCCAAAAGATTCTGGCCAGCGGTAATATAAGGTGTAATGTCGAACTCGGCGGGGGTCATGCTTCCTTGTGAGTAGCCCACGTAATGGCCATTTATCCATAGGTCAATTGCCGATTGTACCCCAGCAAAGTGAATTATTACCCTACTTCCATTCCAATTCTCAGGGATCCGGAAGGTGTGGCGGTAAAGCCCGGTCTCGTTTCCTTCGTTTGGAACAAAGGGTGGATTAGCTGGGAATGGGTGTATTTGGTTTGAGTAAATTGGAGTACCATACCCCTTGGCTTGCCAGTTCGATGGAACAGGAATGGTGCTCCATTCGCTATCGGGAAATTCTACATTTGAAAAGTTTTCGGGAGTATTCAACGGATTGTTTATCAGCATAAATTTCCAATCCCCATTCAGGGATTGCACAAACTCAGAATTGAAAATGTAGGAAATACTGCTTGGCTTTTCAGGAAATGGAACCAGTAGAGTGTGTGAGGGCAGCCTGTTTATGGCAAAAACCTTTGGGTCCTGCCAGTTCTGCGCTTGCAGCATAGTGCTGCAAACGCAGAGTATTATGAAAAGTGCTTTTCGCATCATCATTTAGCAGTTTTTCTATTGAATCTAGAACAGATAACCAACCAAAACGTACAATCCCGATGAACCGTAATTTTTGTTCATGGCCATGCCATAATCGGCCGATACAACAAAGTTTTCGTTCATTACGATTTTCAAGCCAGCACCAAATGTGGTATATAAATCTTTATAGCTGTTTGAAAATAGCTGGTTGCGTTGGGCAACAGGAACATTTGTTAGGTCCATATCGTAACCTTTCAATACCTTGCCGGCATCGGCAAAAAGGTTAAAGCCTAAGTAAAAGTTTTGCCCAATGGCATGGAAGCGGTATGCCTTCCAACGAAACTCAAAATTACCGATAGCCGTGTGCTGACCAACAACCCTGTTCATCAAAACACCCCTAACGGTTTGAGCGCCACCAAAACCTTCGTAGTAGTTGCTGGTGGTTAGGTGCTGACGGGCGTAAAAAGGCACTTCGCCAAGGTTCCCTTCGTACCAGAGTCTATATGCAAACGATAGTTTTTCCTTTACAAGCGTTAGGTATTGGCGATGGATTAACGATACTCGTCCGTAGTTATCGTTGTTGCCAATGAACTTGGGCGATGCCCTAAAAAGTAGTTCTGTCCATACCCCTTTCATCGGGTTAGTTAAGCGGTCGCGGGTATCAAAAACCAGCCCAAACTTAACACTATTATCAAATCCACCATCTTTTTCGTCGGCTGAGATGATTCCCCAGCTAACAAGCTGATCGTATAGAATGGGAACATCAGGGATAAGCTCATCGTCGTCGCGCCCTTTGTTTAGGTGGTCAATATCTACTGTTGCAACATCGTACCAGCCAAGGTCAAAACCTGCAATCCACTTAAATTTGCTGTCGGCTATTCTGTCCTCAAGTAGGAAATCGGCTTTTGCAAGCTTACGGTCGTATTTGTAGAATACTTGAGAAATGAAATCGCCGGTGGCATCGATATTCTCAAAATCGGCGTTGTAAACGGTTTGTGTGCCGTTAAAACCGTAGAAAGGGTATGTCCTGTTACGGTTAAAGCTTAGGCGACCAATAAAGTGTTTGTTTGGAATAAGTGTGTAGGAATCGAAGTAGGCAATGGCATCCATGCTACCCTTTGTATAGGCCGATAGCTGAAGGTAAAGGTTGTGGTTGAAGTCGGGATACCTGGAGCCGTCGCCAAAGTCGAACGAGTTTACAATTGCTCCGTACAGCAGCCCAAGGTTTGAGTCATAGCCTAATGCCGGTAAAACGCCAACTGTCCAACCGGTTTTTACTTCTTCTTTGGCTTTTTTTTCTTGATTTTCCTGTGCAAACAACGATGTTGCAACTACACATACCAGTAATGCAGAAATAACTTTTCTCATAGCTTTAATTTGGTTTTTGGTTTAGGTTTTGGTTAGCTATTTAGAAAAGTGTAGTAAACTGGTCGTTCAAATAAAAAGTTTGAACAATTTTAAGGTAGATTTGCAGTATTAAGTATTTGATATACAGTAATATGAAATTAGTAACAAGAGCCGTTGTCCGTTAAGTACTTTTTTTAGTTGAACTCCTGAACGCCTTTTTGTATTCTGATGGGGTCATGCCGGTTTCCTTCTTGAAAAGGGTGTTGAATGATGTTTTTGAGTTGAAACCCGAATCGTATGCAATTCCCAGAAGTGTTTCGTAATCGAAGGCCGGATTAGTTAACCTCTGCTTGGCCTCCTCAATCCTAAAACTGTTGATGTAGTTGAAAAAGTTTACCCCAAGCTCCTTGTTCAGGTAGTTCGATATTTCCTGGGTGCTTACCTTTAGCTGGTCAGCTAAATCCTGAATGGTTAACTCATTGTTTAGGTATGGTTTGTTTTTAACCATGTGCTCGTAAAGCAAATCGCCAAACTTTTGCGACTTTTTTTCTTGAGCCTCGTCGCTAACCTGGAGCTGTTTGGGCTTTTGGTGCTGATACAATACGGGTTGATGTATGCCGTAGTAACTTATTGAAAAGGTAAAAACCAGCAAGCCCAGATGAAAAAGTTCAATGGGATTGAAAGGGAAAATGTTTTGGGTCGAAAAGATTATAAAGGTTATCCCCGATGCAAAAAAGCCTGATAGAATCCAAATGGCTGTAGTTTTTAGCCAGTTAAGCATGATGGTTTCAGATCGATACGAGAAATGATCGCCGAGGGTATGGTTGTGTTTGCGAATCAGCTTAAGCGAGGCGCGCCAGTAATAAACAATTACTAACAGGAAAAGTGTGAAGTTTAGAATCGCCAACCAGGTTATTGGCCCCTTACTAAAAAAATTTACCGAGTTAATATCAATGGGCTTGCCCCAAAAAACAGCAATCAATATAAAGAGATATACAGGGATTAGGTGCCTGTGGATATTCCTGATGGTTACAGTTTTTTTTGATGTTAAGAGCTTGGTGTAAAAGAAAAGAAAAGGCCCGTAGCTTAACGGAATAATGATCAGATCGGGGAGCCATGTTAGGTATTTTGCATTAAGCAGGGAGTAAAGCATTTCAATACCTATAACAATTAACCAAATTACAAGCAATTTATCGGCAGCCCCCTTGTTTGGCTTACGGTAAACCAACAGTGCGGCAAACCATGCCTGAATAAGACCTATGTGATAAATAGGCAATACGTTATTCATGCCAATATTTTTGGATAAATGTAATGAAAACTAGGGAAAAATGGAAAAACATATTTATGAAATAAAAAAACCGCTCAGCTGAGCGGTTTCTGGTTGTCCTGCCAGGGGTCGAACCTGGACTCTTCTGATCCAGAGTCAGACGTGTTGCCAATTACACCACAGGACAATGCACTTATAACGCTGCAAAGATAATGTTTTTAAGAGTTGATTTGCAAAATTTTTTACATTTTTTTGGCAAGTGGCTTTTTTGTGGAGCAATAGCCGGCTACTTGCCGGCTATTTTTGCCCAGGTATCTTTAAGTGTTACTGTTCTGTTGAAAACCAAACGATTAGGGTTTGAATCGTAATCTACACAAAAGTAGCCCAAGCGCTCAAACTGGAACTTATCGAGTGGCTTTACATCCAGCAACGATGGTTCAAGGTATCCTTCAATAACGGTAAGCGATTCGGGGTTAAGTGACGATTTCCAATCCTGCCCTTCGGGAACATCGTCGGGGTCGGGTTTGGAGAATAGCCTATCGAATAGCCTGATTTCGGCTTTTACGGCATGCGGAATGGAAACCCAATGTATTGTGCCCTGAACCTTACGTCCATCGGGCGAATTGCCGCCGCGTGAGGCTGGGTCGTAGGTGCAACGTAACTCAACAACATTGCCTTGGGAATCCTTAATTACCTCCTCGCACTTTATGAAGTAGGCATAGCGCAAGCGTACTTCCTGTCCGGGAGCCAGACGGAAAAACTTCTTGGGTGGGTTCTCCATGAAGTCGTCGCGCTCAATGTATATTTCACGGCTAAATGGTATAAGGCGCTTACCAGCTGTTTCGTCCTCGGGGTTATTGACGGCTTCAAGCTCTTCAACCTGCCCTTCGGGGTAGTTGGTAATAACCACCTTAAGGGGGTTAAGAACAGCCATGCGGCGCTCAGCACGCTTGTTCAAATCCTCGCGGATACAAAATTCCAGTAACGATAAATCGATTACGTTATCGCGTTTGGCCACACCCACCTTATCGGCAAAGTAACGTATAGCTTCTGGGGTATAACCCCTGCGACGTAAACCGCAAATGGTAGGCATACGGGGATCGTCCCAGCCCATTACTACCTTTTCCTGTACCAGCTGTAAAAGCTTACGCTTGCTCATAACTGTATAGGAAAGGTTTAGGCGGGCAAACTCGTACTGCTTGGATGGGAAAATCTCCAGCTTCTCAATAAACCAATCGTATAGGGGGCGATGCACATCGAACTCTAGCGTACAAATGGAGTGAGTAATTTGCTCAATGGAATCGGATTGGCCATGTGCGTAATCGTACATGGGGTAAATGCACCACTTGTCGCCAGTTCGGTGATGCTCAGCATGTATAATGCGGTACATAATGGGGTCGCGTAGTAGCATATTGGGGTGCGCCATGTCAATTTTAGCGCGTAGCACCTTTTCGCCATCCTTAAACTCACCGGCGCGCATGCGGCGGAAAAGGTCGAGGTTCTCCTCAACCGATCGGTTGCGCCAAGGACTTTCCTTTCCGGGTTGGGTTACAGTACCACGGTTTATGCGTATCTCTTCCTGCGACTGGTCATCAACGTAGGCTAACCCCTTTTTGATTAGCAGCTCGGCCCACTCGTATAGCTGCTCAAAGTAGTCGGAGGCGTAAAACTCATTTGCCCATTCAAAACCAAGCCAACGTATATCCTCCTTTATGGAGTTTACATACTCTACGTCCTCCTTTACAGGATTGGTATCGTCGAAACGCAGGTTGGTTTTGCCACCGTACTTTTGAGCCAAACCAAAGTTAAGGCATATCGATTTTGCATGACCAATGTGCAGATATCCGTTAGGTTCGGGCGGGAAACGGGTAAGCACTCGGCCTCCATGTTTGCCTGTTCGAATATCTTCCTCAATAATCTCCTCTAAAAAATTTTTTGGCCTTTCGCCGCTGTCCCCTAGGGTTAATTCGTGTTCGGTCATTGCTTTTAGTGTTTTATCAGAACCAACAAAAATAGAATTTTGTTAACAAATAGATTTTTTAAAGCACACTTTTTTTAAAGGGTATTTCACTTTCCTTCAGCAAACCCGCTAAAGGTGTTGATTTATAACAGGTTTCATGAAAGTTCACCAAAAAAGTTGAATGGAATTGGATACAGTTCCAATTCAGTATCTTGGCAATTATGGAAATGTTGAATTACTAGTAGGTAACGAAGTTGAATGGAACCTGAGCCAGTTCCGATAAATCCTCACCGGCCTCACGAAGTTCGGAATCATCCTTGTCGTAATACCAGTTGATGTTTAACGGTACCTTAGCTTTTTGTATCTGGTTAAGTATGATGATAATGTCGTATAGGAATTTTGCGGATGATGAGTTAAAGTAAACCAGCTTAAACTGAAATTCAATGGGTTGGATTTGTGCTTCCTTTAACATCTTGCTCTTTAGCTCGTTGCTAAACGATTCCAACCAATCCAAAACGGGCATATAAAAGTCTCTAACATTCTCAGGGCGTGAGTAGCCTGAAATGGTCAGTCTATTCTCGCTTGGGTTAAAATCTATATATGGTGTTGTGTTGCTAGCCTGTAAAACTAATGGGTTCATTCTAATCAATTTACGAGTTAGGTGTGATAGGAATAAAGTTGAATGGGAAATTAATCATCTCTGAAATTTCCTCGCCTGACTCAAAAATTTCGTCGTCATCCTCATCGTAGTACCAGTTAATTTCAACGGCATTGCCTTTGGAGTGAAACTTCATGAAAACCATAAGTATATCCATAAGGAATTTTGATGAGGCTGAGTTGAAGTAGGTAAGTTTAAGATTCAGTACAAGGTTGCTTTTGTTAAAGTTAGTGTTTTTTGCCAAAACATTATCCTCGTAGTCTTCCAGCCATTTGATGAGTGGCTTGTAGAATCCAACGGTATTTTCGGGCCTTGAAAAACCTGAGATCTCGAAAACCGAATTTTCCGGATCGAAAAACACGCGGGGTGTAAACTCGCTGGGCTCTATGTATAATGGTTCCATGGTCACTAGTTGTTTTGGTTTTGAAGCGACACCTTAATTCTCAGAGTAAAGTATGTGTACTGTTCATCAATATCGTCAAAAGTAAACTCCAGCTTGTTTTCAGTAACCTTGGCGATATTAATAATGCCCAGACCAGCACCACCTTTCTGGGTGACATTTCCACTGAGGATAACCTCCTTGTAAAACTCCTTTAAGCCAGCTTTATCGAGTTGATTAACTTTTTCCAAACGTTCTTTTAACGGTCCAATTTTTACTTTTAGTAATGAGTTTGAGCAGGTTAAGTCTACCTTGTCTTTTTCCAGTACTAGCGAAAATTTTGGTTGATAGTTATTGCTCCCCTTAATAACATCCTGATGCTTATAAATGTTTTCCAGGCTCTCGACCATTGCCGAGTAAACCTTTTTGCGAATGGTAATTCCAAAGTTGTACCGCTCCAGCAACGATGTCATCTTGTTGAGCAAAAAACCTATCTCCTCATAGGAGAGTGGACCGTAATGATTTATTAAAACTTCGCCTTTTTCCACGATAGTTTGAGGTGTTTGTATAATTAATTACTACAATATTTAACGCAAAGTTTCACTAATTAGCCGACTAAAGGTAATACATTTTGACGAATAGTATATATTGAATTGATGAAAAAAAACTGAGTCGTGGTAAAAATAAGAAAATAGAGGATATACTACGTTTCATTTTAACCCAAGTACCATGGATTTTGAGGAATGGGTCGGAATGAATTGGAATGAATCGGAATGAATCGGAATAGGTCGGAATGATTCGGAATATTATGGAGTAAGAAGGAGTTAGAGGAAGTTTTAGTCCGTTAAACGTGAACCGTTAAACGTAGTTAGAGGAATTTAGGGGAAAATTGAAAGTTTTTTGTGTTTCTATTGAATAATCTCAGTTTAATAAAAAAAGCCGAGTATTAACTCGGCTTTTTTTATGTTTGTTAAGTACATTACTCAATAATTTTCATTTCGTCAATCAGACGGGTTGCTCCTGCATACTTATCAATTACAAATAGCACGTAGCGGATATCAACCGATATGGTGCGCTGCAGCTTGTTTTCAAAAACAATGTCGCCGCTCATAGCTTCCCAATTCCCATCGAAAGCAATGCCAATAAGTTCTCCATTGCCGTTCATTACGGGGCTTCCTGAGTTACCTCCAGTGATATCATTGGTTGATATAAATGCCACTGGCATTTTACCATCTTTCCCGTAACGGCCGTAATCCTTTGAGTTATATAGTTCCTTGAGTTTGGCAGGAACAACAAATTCCCAGTTGTCCGGATCTTCTTTCTCCATAACTCCATCAAGGGTGGTTAGGTAGTCGTAGTGAACTGCATCCATGGGGTAATAGTCTTTTATTTCACCGTAGGTGAGGCGCATGGTGAAATTGGCATCGGGGTACATGGCTTTGCCTTCGTTCATTTCAAGCACTCCAGCTATGTAAAGGCGCTGTCCGCGTTTCAACTTTTCGTTGAATGGTGCCATTGCTTTGCTAATTTCTTCGTATTTGTTTGAGATGGAAGCCGCTGCAACGTACACAGGGTCTTTTTCAAGAACCTTTAAGCTTGGCTTGTCAAGGAAAGCGTTGAAATTAGCTGGATCAGTAAACATGGTTTTGGCAAACATCTGGTCAACGAACTTGTCAACATCGCCCTTGTACTTTGCTCTGATGGTGTTGAAAATATCGGGTTGATAGGTTAGCGGAACATTTTCCATGAAAATGCGGAACATGGCCTTGGCCGTTTTTTGGTCGGTTGGTGAGTTGTAGTTCTTGTAGAAGTTCTCGGAGCGAGCCTTGAGCGACTTACTGATTTTGGTAACCTCTTCGGTTTTGTTGCCCTTTAGGGCATCAACCAATGAACGGGTCATGGCTGCCATTCCAATTATTTCAGTTCCGCTGAATAGTGCTTCGCTAATGTACTGGCTGGCGTGTAGATACTCCTTTCGGCCTGTTACACCCTCATTAATCAAGTTAAGTGCTTCGCCATACTTCTGTTGACGTTCTGGCGAGGCAAGAACCCACTTGGTAAACTCCTCTTCCTGCTGTTTCTTGAAATCGTAAACTTTAAGGCGCTTTAGCGCTTTGTTCATGCCAATAGAGTTTTTCCAGTAGTTGCTGGATCCGGCGTACTTTGAGGCGTACTTAATGTTAACGGCCTTGTCGGCTTGCATATCCTTTAGCCAGATTTCCTGCTTAATACCTCTAACGTATATCCTGTTGGCGTTGAGTATATTAATTCGTTCTTGAACCTCTACAGAGGTCATGTAGCGTTGTGTGCTGCCCGGGTACCCCATTATCATGGTGAAATCGCCATTGTTTACCCCCTTCAGCGATATTGGTAGGAAATGCTTGGGTTTGTAGGGAACATTTTCGCGCGAGTAGTCGGCAGGTTTGTTATCCTTACTGGCATAAATGCGGAATACTGAGAAATCGCCGGTGTGGCGGGGCCACATCCAGTTATCGGTGTCGTGACCAAACTTACCTATTGATGATGGGGGTGCTCCAACCAGTCGAACATCGTTGAATACCTCATAAACCAGAAGGAAATACTGGTTTCCCCCAAAGAAACTGCGTACACTTGCGGTGTAGTGGGTGCCATCGGTTGCTTGCTTTGCAATTTTACGGCCAATCTCCATGGCAGCCTTGTCGCGATCAGATTCGGACATTTCAGGTTTAAAGGCAGCGTTAACCTGGTCGGTAACATCCTCAATACGAATAAGGAAAGTTGCTGTTAAGCCGGGTGTAGGTATTTCCTCCTCAAACGACTTAGCCCAGAAACCATCCTCAAGGTAATCGTGTTCCGGGGTGCTGTGCTGTTGAATGGCGCCGTAACCACAGTGGTGGTTAGTGAGAACCAGACCCTGGTCGGAAACCACCTCGCCGGTGCAACCGCGCCCAAAAATAATAACAGCATCCTTTATACTTGCCTGGTTGAGGTTATAGATATCGTCGGCAGTAAGCTTAAAGCCTTTCTGCTGCATGGCTTGGATGTTATACTTTTGCAGTAGAGGGAGAAGCCACATCCCCTCGTCGGCTTTAATGGCTGAACTAACCAGGAGCAAAAATCCCAGTAAAAGTGTTGTTAATCGTTTAATCATGGCATTTATTTTTTAGGTTTGTTTTTTTGGACAACTAAATATGGTATTAGTTTAATTCAACTTCACACAATATAGCTACAATAGCCTAAAGCTTAGCCGGTGGTAAGGAGTAGTCCCATGTTTGGCAATACTCACCCTATGCTTTTTTGTAGGATAGCCCTTGTTGATATCCCAGCTATAAAGCGGGTACTCTTTGCTAATGTTCACCATGAACTCATCGCGGTAAGTTTTTGCAAGTATCGATGCTGCGGCTATGGAAAGAAATTTAGAGTCGCCCTTGATAATGCATGTATGGGGGATTCCGGGATAAGGTTTAAAACGGTTACCGTCAATCAGCAAATGTTCTGGTTTCAGCTTGCTAAGTTTTCCAATAGCGATGTGCATTGCATGTATGGCTGCGTTCAGTATGTTTATTTTGTCAATCTCTTGGTTCGATACACTTGCTACTGCCCAATCCAATGCGTAGTGCTCAATAACCTTGCGGAGCTGCATGCGCTGTTTGTGGTTTAGCTGCTTGGAGTCGTTAATGAGCGGGTCGTTGAAGTCGGGTGGAAGAATAACAGCGGCTGCAAAAACAGGGCCTGCCAGGCATCCCCTTCCGGCTTCATCGCATCCGGCTTCAATCACATTGACATTTAGGTACTGCTTAAGCATGGTTAAAAACATTTTTCGATGCTACTGTATAACACCTGTGCAGTATTATCCCAGCTGAATTGTTGTTGGCGGTTCAGCGCGTTGGCGCTAAGTGTTTCTCGCAGTTCAGTATCGTAGGCTACACGCTGCATAGCATTAGCAATCTCATCCACTGAATAGGGGTCGAAGTAGATGGCTGAATTACCCGTAACCTCAGGAATAGCCGTGACGTTTGAAGCTGCTATGGGTATGCCACATTTCATGGCCTCCAGTAAGGGAATCCCAAAGCCCTCAAAGGTCGAAGGGTAAATTACAGCATGTGCAGCCCCAGTAATTTTAGTGAGCTCATCAAGGCCTTTCCTGCCAAGGAATTTGATATCGTTTTTGTGGTTACAGTTTTTATAGGCTTTGTCGATATCGTTGGTTTTAAACATGGGTTCACCTACAAGCAGGAGGTTTATTGCTGAACCAGTCCTTTTGCGGAATATGTCGTAGGCTTCAATTAAACGGGCAACATTCTTGCGTGGATTAAATGCTCCCACAAAAAGAAAGTAGGGTTTACCCTCGGAGATACTCTCCCGTACCCGCTGAATTTCACTTTCGGAAAGAGGCTTGTAACTGTCGCTTGCACCGTTGTATGCTACATCAATTTTATTCGGGTTGATATTAAAATTATTGGCAATATCGGTACGTGAAAATTGGCTTACGGTAACAACCCGCTTTGCCTTTTGGGCAAAACGTGGGGAAAAGTAGTTCATGTAGTGCGATGTGAAGAAAGGTAAACCCTGGGGCGCATGGTAAAAATTAATATCGTGTATAACTGCTACCTGGGGAGTATCGGATTTCAACGAAATGTATCCGTCGGGCGATACCAGAACATCAGCATTAATGGCTTTGAGTGTTTTTGGAATTTTAAACTCAAACCAGTAGTACCATAAGAACGGATGACGTGCAGGGGGTGGCACTACCAGTGGTGTTATGTTGTTGCTAAAAATAAACGAGTTGTGGTAGGGCCTGTCAAATATGAAAAAAAACTGGTGTTCCGGGTGGTTCCGTGTAATCCGTATGAGTGTTTCATAGGTAAACCAGCCTATCCCTTCCAGCTTATCCTTAAGCAAAAGCCTTGTGTTAACTGCAATTCTCAAAGCAAAATAATTTGAGCTAATTACAACATTTTTTTAAATATTAGCAACCCAAAAGCGTGTTTTCAGCTACCATCTATATGACAGCTACTGGTTTTCAAACAAATAATTTGCAATTTGTTGAAAATATTGCTATATTTGCAAAAGTTTTGCTGGAAGTGGCAGGGGACTTTGTCCCCTGTTTTGCTTAAAAAATGCGTAAGGATGATTAGTAAGGAAGCCATACTTGAAATAGTAACCCCTTTGCTGGAAAAGGAAAACCTTTTCCTTGTCGATGTTTCGGTTGGTGCCGATAATAAGATTATTGTAACCGTAGATGGCGACAAGGGTGTTTCAATTGACTCCTGTGTTAGTATTAGCAGGGGGATTGAAAACTCCCTCGACAGGGATAGGGAGGATTTTGAGCTGGAGGTAACCTCAGCAGGATTAGGCCAACCCTTAAAAATTCCTCGCCAGTACATAAAAAATATTGGCCAGGAACTGGATGTTGTGCTTAAGACGGGTGAAAAGATAAAGGGTGTACTTAACAGTGCCGATAACACCGGATTTGTACTCGGTGTAAGCAAAAAGGTAAACATTCCGGGTTCTAAGAAAAAACAGGAAGTGGTAGAGCCCATCCAGCTGACTTACCAGCAAGTTAAAAGCGCGAAAGTAGTTCTTAAGTTTAAGTGATATAATAGGGAAAAATATTTAAAGCAATGGAGAATCTGAACTTAATTGATTCGTTTCTGGAGTTTAAGGAACTCAAGAATATTGACAGGCCAACCATGATGAGTGTGCTTGAGGATGTTTTCCGCAGCATGTTGGTTAAGCTTTACGGTTCCGACGATAACTTTGATATAATTATCAACATTGATAAGGGCGATTTTGTGATTTACCGTAACCGCGAGGTGGTTGAGGATGGTGCGGTAGAAGACCCAAATCGTCAGATTTCACTTTCCGACGCCCGCAAGATTGACGAGGATTACGAGGTTGGCGAGGAGGTTACTTCGGAGGTTTCGCTCTCAGAGTTTGGACGCAGGGCCATTCTGGCGCTTCGCCAAAACCTTACATCGCGAATCATGGAGCTGGAGCGCAACAACCTTTACAGTAAGTACAAGGATAGAATTGGCGAAATAATTACCGGCGAGGTTTACCAGGTTTGGAAAAAGGAAATCCTGGTACTTGACGATGAGGGCAACGAGCTAATTCTACCTAAAAGTGAGCAGATCCCTTCCGATTTCTACCGCAAAGGCGATAGCATCCGTGCAGTGGTTTACAAGGTAGAGATGCGTAATAACACCCCTCAAATCATACTTTCAAGAACGGCTAATGCTTTTCTGGAACGACTATTTGAGCTTGAGGTGCCCGAGATTTTCGATGGCTTGATCACCATTAAAAAGATTGTTCGTATACCGGGCGAAAGGGCAAAGGTTGCCGTAGAATCGTACGATGAGCGTGTCGACCCCGTTGGTGCCTGTGTGGGTATGAAGGGTAGCCGAATACACGGAATTGTTCGTGAGCTAAGGAACGAAAGCATCGATGTAATAAACTACACCACAAACACCCAGCTGTTTATACAGCGTGCCTTAAGCCCTGCTAAAATTACGTCCATTAAGATTGATGAGGAAAACAAACGTGCCGAGGTTTACCTAAAACCATCGGAAGTATCGCTGGCCATTGGTAAGGGTGGATACAACATCAAGCTGGCAAGCCAGCTTACCGGTTACGAGATTGATGTTTACCGCGAATCGGCTGCTGAGGACGAGGAAGATGTTAGCATCGATGAATTTGTTGACGAGATTGACGAGTGGATAATTGATGTTCTGAAAGGTATTGGTTGTGATACAGCCAAGAGCGTACTTGAGATTCCATTCGATGAGCTTGTAAAACGTACTGACCTCGAGGAGGAAACCGTTAAGGAAATCATAAGAATTTTGAAGTCAGAGTTTGAATAGTTTTGCCATTAGTTTAGTTTTGCAAAGTAATAAATAAATCAGGGGAAGAAGCCTTTATGACAAGCGATAAAAAAATCAGGCTCAGTAAGCTGGCAAAAGAGTTTAACGTTGGCGTGGGAACACTGGTAGAGTTTCTCCACAAGCGTGGTTACGATGTGGAAAACAATCCCAACGCTAAGGTTGACCAGGATGTTGTCACCATTCTTGAGAAAGAGTTTGGTAGCGAGCTAGACCTTAAGAAAAAAACTGAGCAACAAAAGGAAAACCTTAAGGCTTTAAGGGATAAAAAGAAAACAATATCTATCGACGATATTGAAAAGGACGAGGATGATTTCTCCGATGAGCCATCGGACGATGAGATAATCATTAAAACAAACACAATTGAAACGGCTACCCCAACCATAGAGGTCGAAAAACCTAAAATCGACCTTAAGGTAAAGGGTAAGATTGACCTCGATACTTTAGGCAAAAAGCCTAAAGAGCCTAAACCCGAGCCTAAGCCTGAGGAAAAGCCTACGCCCGTAAAGGAGCAACCTTCGACCCCAAAAGAGGAAAAAGAAGCTAAGCCAAAGCAGGATGAGGTTATTAAACCCAATGTTAAGGTTGAAGCCCCTAAGGTAGTTGGCAAAATTGATATCGAAAAGGCTGGAAAAACCCATACAAAGGAGGCGCATCGCCCTCATCAAAAGGACGAAAAGCCACAACCCACCAAGGAGGTTATTAAGAAACCTGCCGTTGAGGCTGAAAAGGGAACCCCAGCTGAACCCGAGGTTACTGCCAGAACTCAGGAAACAGAGCCTGAGGTTTACAGGGCCGAGGTTGAAAAACTCTCAGGACCAACCATCAAGGGTAAAATTGACCTCAGCCGCTTTGAGGTAAAGAAAAAACCTGTTGCCTCATCGTCCGATTTCGATAAGGAGGGAAAGAAGAAAAAACGGAAACGTATCAAAAAGGGCGATAAGGTAGGCATTGACCAACCCCAGGAGGTAAAGGTTGATAAGGAAGCCAACAAGGACGACTTTAAAGCCAAAAAGCTCAAAAAGAAGAATAAAAAGAAAATAATTAGACCTGAGGTTGACGAGGAAGAGGTTCAGCGTCAAATTAAGGAAACCCTTGCAAGGTTAACCACCAAAGGGAAGACCAAAAGTTCCAAGTATCGCCGTGAGAAACGTGAGATACTTAGCGCCCGTCAGCGCGAGGAACTTGAACGCCAGGAGCAGGAAAAGCAGGTGCTCAAGGTTTCAGAGTTTGTTTCGGCCAATGAGCTATCTGCCATGATGAACGTTCCCGTAACCGATGTTATTGATGTGTGCATGAACCTGGGCCTGATGGTTTCCATTAACCAACGCCTCGATGCCGAGACCATGGCTCTGGTTGCCGATGAATTTGGCTATAAGGTTGAGTTTGTAAGCGTTGATGTTCAGGAGGTTATCAAGGAGGAGGAAGAGGACAAACCTGAAGATTTGAAACCACGCCCACCCATTGTAACCGTAATGGGTCACGTTGACCATGGTAAAACATCGCTGCTCGACTATATAAGACACACAAACGTAATTGCCGGTGAGGCTGGTGGTATTACCCAGCATATTGGTGCATACAGCGTTGAGCTTGAGGATGGACGTAAGATTACATTCCTCGATACTCCCGGTCACGAGGCATTCACCGCCATGCGCGCCCGTGGAGCAAAGCTTACCGACGTTGCTATTATTGTGGTTGCCGCCGACGATGCGGTGATGCCCCAAACCGTTGAGGCAATAAACCATGCCAGTGCTGCCGGTGTTCCCATTGTTTTTGCCATCAACAAGATTGATAAGCCAACTGCCGACCCCGAGCGTATTAAAGGGGAACTGGCAAACATGAACTACCTGGTTGAGGACTGGGGAGGTAAATACCAGTGCCAGGAAATTTCGGCAAAACAAGGCTTAAATGTCGATAAACTGCTGGAAAAGGTGCTGCTTGAAGCGGAGCTTAAGGACCTGAAGGCTAACCCTAACAGGCGTGCTTCCGGAACCGTTATTGAGTCAGCTCTCGATAAGGGTAGGGGGTATGTTGCTACCGTTCTTGTTCAGAACGGAACCCTACACCAGGGCGATATCATGCTGGCCGGAATATACTATGGTCACGTAAAAGCCATGTTCAACGAACGCGGTCAGCGAATACAGGAAGCAGGTCCAGCTACTCCCGTTCAGGTGATTGGTTTAAACGGCGCCCCACAGGCTGGCGATTACTTTAACATTCTCGACTCCGACCGTGAGGCTCGCGAAATTGCAAACAAGCGCGAGCAGCTGGTGCGCATGCAAAGCATGAAAACTAAGAAGCACATCACCCTCGACGAGATTGGTCGCCGTATTGCCATTGGTAACTTCAAGGAACTTAACCTGGTTGTGAAGGGCGATGTGGACGGTTCAATAGAAGCGCTATCCGACTCCCTGATCAAGCTCTCAACCGAGCAGGTACAGGTTAACGTAATACATAAGGCAGTAGGTCAGATTTCCGAATCGGATATCCTGCTTGCAGCAGCATCAAACGCCATTGTAATTGGCTTCCAGGTTCGCCCATCGGCCGGTGCCCGTAAGCTAGCCGAGAAGGAGGAAATTGATATACGTCTGTACTCCATCATCTACGATGCCATTAACGAGATTAAGGATGCCATTGAGGGTATGCTTGCCCCTGAGATTAAGGAGGAGATTACCGGATCGGCCGAGGTGCTTGAAACATTCAAGATTACCAAGGTTGGAACAGTGGCCGGATGTATTGTTCGTGAAGGAAAAATCTCGCGCAGCAATAAGGTTCGTCTTATCCGCGATGGTATTGTAATCTACACCGGCGAACTTGAATCGCTCAAGCGCTTCAAGGACGATGTTCGTGAGGTTTCATCGGGCTTTGAGTGTGGATTAAATATCAAGAACTTTAACGACATCAAGGTTGGCGATATTGTTGAGGGATTCCAGGAGGTTGAGGTTAAACGAAAACTCTAACCATTAAATACATAAACAGAAAGGGTTGCGTAGCAACCCTTTTTTCGTTTACCCTTTAAACCAGCGGAAAGCAGGTTTACCTTTATGGTATTCAGTAAGCAGTAGTTTTGGCTTTTAGTATTTGGTTGATTTAAAACAAATCTGTGTTTGTATTTGCTGTCAGCTAACAACAATCATGCATAAACTTAACCTGTAATCCTGAGCGTAGCAAAGGATATCTATTTATATATCGTTTAATAATGTTTCGGTGGAATCTATCAGGATATATAGGGACTCAACATGAAAAATCTCCCTAACTAAAAGACTATGACTTTTTTTCGATTTTCGCAGGGCCAGAAATAAGCAGAAACAACACGCTAATTCATTCAAAAACACGAATTCGTTAAATTGATTCCCTAATTTTTTTTCATCCCTTCATTCACTTCCCGCCAAGTAGTCTAATTCTAAATTACACCTTGCTGTTGCTTGTAGTTTCTTTTTGGCTTAACTTAAGGCAAAAATCTTGAGTATGGAGGTTGAAAAGATACTCAGCAAATATCCAAGACGAAAGGATTACCTACTGGAAATCCTGCACGATATCCAGAACCATAGCACCAAAAATTTCATTCCTGAGGAGGCTGTTCAAAGGGTTGCAGAGCATTTAAATATCAAAAAGGCACAGGTTTATGGGGTTATTGGGTACTACTCCATGTTAAGCATTAAACCGCGCGGAAGGTATGTTATTCGTGTATGTGCCTCGCCAATCTGCAACATGATGGGTAGCTGTAGCCTTTTGGATTACCTTAAACAAAAACTTGGTGTTGAGCTGGGCGAAACCTCAGCCGATGGACTTTTTACCCTTGAAACATCGGAGTGCTTAGGCAACTGCGCTGCGGCACCGGCCATGATGGTAAATCAGGAAATGTACGGTAAACTTACGCCGGAAATGATCGATAGCCTGCTGGAACACTACTCCCGGCAAACCAAATAAAACCGAATGTTATGCTCAAAGAATACCGAATAGCCTTACGGAATTCGGGGCTTATTAACCCTGAAAGTATCGATGAGTTCATTGCAGCCGATGGCTACCAGGCTTTACGTAAGGCCCTGAAAAGTGAACCCCTTGGAATTTACGAGGAGATTTACGATTCCGGGTTGCGTGGCCGTGGTGGTGCGGGTTTTCCTACCGGGGCAAAGGAAAAAGCTGCTGCCGTAATCTGCTCCGATTGCGAAAAGTATGTGATTTGCAACGCCGATGAGGGCGAGCCTGGCACCTTTAAGGATAGGATTATCATGGAAACCGACCCGCATTCGCTAATCGAAGGGTTGGTTATTGCTGCTTACAGCATTGGCGCGCACAAGGGGTTCGTTTATATCAGGGGTGAGTATGAGCTAAGTATCCAAAGGGTTCAGAATGCTATTGAGCAGGCCTATGGCCGTGGGTTTCTGGGTAAGAATATTTTGGGCAGCGGATTCGATTTCGACCTAGAAGTTCGGCGTGGTGCAGGCTCCTACCTTTGCGGTGAGGAGCTAACCCTGATTGAGTCAGTTGAGGGGAAAAGGGGTTACCCGCGTATTAAGCCCCCTTACCCTGCCGAGAAGGGGCTTTGGGGCTCACCTACCCTAATCAACAACGTTGAAACACTTGCAAACTTCCCAGCAATTATTCTGAATGGGGCAAAGTGGTACCGCTCCCTTGGAACCGAAAATTCGCCCGGTACTAAAATTTTTACCATTAGCGGCGATGTAAATAAGCCCGGATTCTATGAGTTTCCAATGGGAATCACTTTAAGGGAGTTAATCTACGATGTGGCAGGTGGCATTAGGAATGGAAAACCTTTTGGGGCTGCGCTAATAGGCGGCGCTGCTGGCACGTTCGCTTCGGAGCAACACTTAGATGTGCCCATGGGCTACGATAAGCTTCGCGAGGTTGGACTAACCCTTGGCTCGGGTGCTGTAATAGTTATGGATGGCACTCGCAACCTAAACCAAACCATGCTATCAATACTTAAATTCTTTAAGCATGAAAGCTGCGGCAAGTGTATTCCATGTAGGGTGGGAACGACTCAACTCCACAACACGCTTAAAGATAGTTTGGCGCAGCAAAGCTTCAACAACAACCAAGTTTACCCTGAACTTATAAGGCAAGCCGAGCTGATTGCGCGTACATCGCTTTGTCCGCTTGGCCAATCACCAATTCTCCCCCTAAAAAGTTTATGGGAACACATACTGGTAAAACAAACTGCAAATAAGTAGCTATGGCTAAAGTAAAGATACATATTGATGGTAAGGAGGTGCTGGCAACCGAGGGTGCCAACTTGTTACACCAAGCACGGCTTAACGGTTTCAACATACCCGGCCTATGCTATCACCATAAATTAACACCTACTGGGGCCTGCCGTTTATGTCTGGTTAAGGTTGAGGGACAACGGGGCATGGTTGCATCGTGCACCCTTGCCGTAAAAGAGGGAATGAATATTGTTGCCTTTGACCAGGAACTGGAGGAAACCCGTCGTTTCCTTTTGGACTATTTGGTAAGCGAGCAAAACACCCAATACGATGGCACCTATCCCGATGAGCTCAGGGAGCTAATGCTAAGGTATGGGCTCGATAAGCCAGAAAACCGATTCTTTAAACCGGTTAAACCTCATGTTGAGTTTAGGGTTGATAGTTCCTCGCCCGTGCTTACCTATGACCCTTCAAAGTGCATAAAGTGCTTTAGGTGCATAAAGGCTTGTGACGAGGTGCAGGGGAAAAATGTGCTGTCGTTCTATGAGCGGGGGTTGAATTCCTTTATAGTTGCAGGTACCGGAGTTTGGGGCGATAGCGAGTGCGATGGCTGTGGTGAGTGTATCCAGCTTTGCCCTACCGGAGCTATAGTGGAAAAACCCAACAGGGAAACCATAAATTTGGAAAAGGTTGAGAAAAGGGTTCGAACCACTTGTCCATATTGCGGTGTTGGATGCCAAATTGAGCTGCTGGTGCAGGATGGCAAGATAGTTCGCAGCAATGGCGTAGAGGGAGTTCTACCAAACGATGGGCGGCTTTGCGTAAAGGGCCGATTTGGGTATGAGTTTGTTCACAGTCCCGAACGTCTCACAAAACCCCTTATCCGTAAAAACGGTGAGCTTGTTGAGGCAACCTGGGACGAAGCTCTAACCCTGATTGCCACAAAGTTTAGTGAGTTAAAGGAAAAGTATGGCCCCGATTCGCTGGCAGGCTATGCATCGGCCAAGTGCACCAATGAGGATAACTATATCTTCCAAAAGTTTATTAGAACGGTATTTGGAACCAACAACATCGATTACTGTACCAGGCTTTGCCACGCTTCAACAGTAACGGCAATGCTAAAGTCCATTGGCGATGGCGCTGGTAGCAATTCCATTGAAGATTTTGAAACCACCGATTGCCTGATTGTAACCGGCAACAATATCATTGAAACCCATCCCATTACTGCAACCTATGTTAAACGAGGAGCAGCAAAAGGGATGAAAATCATTGTGATTGACCCTAAATGGACGCCCTTGGTTGCCTATGCCACCATCTGGCTACAACCCCGTTTGGGAACCGATGTGGCTCTGCTCAACGGAATGGTCAGGGAGATTATTGCTAACAACTGGGTTGACCACAGCTTTATTGAGAGCAGGGTGGAAGGGGGGATGCAGGCCTTCCTTGAGCTAAAGGAGCTAGTTGAAAAGTATACCCCTGAAGTCACCGAAAAAATTACGGGCGTTCCAGCTCAAAAAATCAAAGATGCCGCCCGAATATACGCAACTGCCAAAACTGCAATGGTTGCTACGGGAATGGGCATGAGCCAGCAGGTTACAGGCACTCATAACGTGTTTAGTTTGCTTAACATGATACTCGTAACCGGGAAGATTGGGAAGGAGCGATGTGGGATTGACCCACCCCGTGGGCAAAATAATGTTCAGGGCGCTACCGATGTGGGATGTCATCCTGCCATGTATCCTGGGTATATTCCGGTTTCGGATGTTGAAAATAGACGTAAGGTGGCTCAGGTTTGGGGTGTGCCTTTCGAAAGGCTTTCCGATAGGCCAGGCCTTACAACCGTTGAAATCATTCAGGCCGCCTACCATGGCAAGATAAAAGGGCTTTACATTATGGGCGAAAACCCCATGATTAGCGATCCCAACCTTAACCATACCGAGGAGGCACTTCAAAAGCTTGATTTTTTGGTGGTACAGGATATTTTCCATACTGAGACTACCCGTTTTGCACATGTTGTGCTGCCCGCTTCATCGTGGGCGGAAAAGAACGGAACATTTGTTAACAGCGATAGACGTGTGTTGCGGGTTCGCAAAGCGGTCGATTGTCCAGGCGATGCCCGTGAGGATTGGCGTATTATCCACGAACTAGCTGCCCGCATGGGCAAGCCCATGCCTAACTACCGCAACGAGGCCGAGATATTCGACGAGCTGGCAATGGTAACCCCTATTATTGCGGGTATATCACATGCAAGGCTCGAGGAGCATGGAATTCAGTGGCCATGTCCAACACCCGAACATCCGGGGACTTCAACTCTCTATACCGACAGGTTTAACACCCCTACCGGTAAGGCAAAACTTTTCCCAGTTGAGCATGTTGACCAAACCGAAAGGGCTACCCCTGAGTACCCATTTATTCTCAATTCGGGCAGAATACTTTACCACTACCATACCGGAACCATGAGCCGCAGGAACAAGACACTTACCAACTTTACTAACCACCCCTATGTGATAATACACCCCAACGATGCATCGAAACTTGGTGTAAAAACTGGAGAAAGGGTAAGAATAACCTCGTCGCGTGGAACCCTAGAGACCCAAGTACATATAGCCGATGAGGTGCTTGAGGGAGAACTTTTTATGCCCTGGCATTACACGGAGGCTCAGGTCAACCGTTTAACCCGTGATGAGCTTGACCCATACAGCCGGATAGCTCCGTTTAAGATTTCGGCAGTTAAGGTTGAGGTGTTGAGCTAAGTAAAAACTCCAACGGGATACCTAAACGCTTACTCCATGCCTTTTCGCTGTGGTTTTCACCGGGAAAATACTTGGTAATCCAGCTATGACTATTGAACCCTTTTTTAACCATAATACTATCAATCCTTTTCTGAATCTCTGGGTACATGGCGTCAAGGGTTTGATTGCCACAGTCAAAATAAACTTTATGGTTTTTGGGATTAGGTAATTTTTTGTTCAGGTACCTGATCATTGAGTTTGGGAAAGGATTATTTTCAGTGGTAAAAGAACCAACCCAATGGGTAGAAAGGCAGGCTGCACCCCCAAAAATTTTTGGGTATTCGCAAAGGGCATAAATTGAAATTAGTCCACCCATACTGCTTCCAGCAATAAAGGTATTTTCCCTGTTGGTGTAAACAGAATATCTTTTATCAATGTAGGGTTTAAGTTCTTTTACAATAAATTTCAGGTAATTATCGGATTGGGGCTGAAAACATCCTTCTGTTCTGCCTACCCTTTTCAGCTGAGCATTAATGGTGTCTTTTTCAGCTTGCGAAAGTTTTTCGAATGGTTTTTGTGGGAAATAGTCCTGGTGTCGGGTTTTGCCCCCATTCCAAATGCCTACCACGATAAATTTTTGACTCTGTATTCTGCCATCAAAACCGATGCAACATCATCAATTTCCCAAGCCTGCTTGTTCCAGGTAGTGGTTGAGTCGTAAAGCATTTGCCCATCATGCATGTAAAGTACGGCATACTTTTTTGAGGAAGAGTAGTTGACGGGTAGCCAAATATCGATATTTCTTGAACTAATAAACCTTGATGGGAAATTCTCAACTCGCTCAATCGTTCCACTCGCTACTTGCGGTAGTGAATTTTGTGCTTGAATAGTTGATGACAGCAATAGAATAAAAACTGTTGAGTTCAACCCTCCCTTCATGTCTTATTTATTTTGTACTACAAATTTAGTTATGTTACCTGAGATGCTATGAACTTTTAATGTTTTTGCTTTATAATGAGGATTAAATAAAAAACTATTGGGAGCTCATTAACTTGTAATTCGTAAGAAAGTTGGAACTATGCACCAGTGGAGTTAAAGAAAAATCGCACGCGATCACCTGACGCGTGCGATTAAAATAAATGTTTTGCTAATTATTAAAATGGAATATAAACGCCAATAGAGTAAAGTAGCATAACAGGAGGGAGTTCGTAATCGTCAGGCATAGCGGGGCCTTTCTGTAAGGGTGCTCCTAAACCAATCTGAAAGGTAAACCATTTTTTACCCCTATAAACGAAAGTCGACCCTATGGCATTTTGAGCAAAGGAACTACCAATCCCTTGGTTCCAGTACTGTAATGAAATAAATGAACTCCTAATTGAAGGTTTAAAATGATAGTTCAATCCTCCTCCAAATCCAATTAGACCAGCTCCAAGCTGAAACCCAAATCGGTCAGAAAGTAGAAATTCAAAATCAGCACCAACCAGCGATCCTCCCCCTTGAAGTATGCCAATTGTAACACTGTTTCGTTTTTCTGCCTGTTCACCTGCCTGTTGTTCCTGTGAAAAAAGATTTGTTGAAATACAAATCAAAATAAATAGGAGAATCCGTTTCATACTATTTGTAATTTAAATGGTTAAAGTTTAAATGTATTTAAAGCCATTATTTGCAATTAATTTTAGAAATCACCCAGACCCCAAACTAATGCTAAATTTATGTATGGAACATTACCGCTATAATTATTTCTATGTTTTGCTATTATATTGTAACCACCCTCTAATTTTAAACTAATATATGAATTCATAGGCGGGCCATATAAACTGGGATACTTAAATTCTTTAATTTTAAGCTCTGAATGGAGTCCTACCCCAAAACAAAATGAATTTACAACCTGATATTCATCTCCCTCTCTTTCAGTTTTATATAAGGTGCTTTCAATTTTAAGACCTGAAATACTAATAAATGGTGAAATATTTAAACGCTTGTTTCTTATTAGAAAATACCCACCCTTTAAACCTCCATTAAAATAGCTAAACCTATCATTTTTACTAAAATAAATAGAATCTCCATTTAACTTGGTTTGAAAGGGATTTTTTAAAAATAGGGCTCCTCCATCAAAAAATAGCGAGGTAAAAATTCTTTCAACATTAAAATCAAGGGACATATTAAACATTGCATTCGTGCGATAGTCTGATTTTATTTTTCCAGTCGGGAGGATTATTCCTGAACCAAATGAAAATGCCATTGCTCCTTTTACTCTTGCCCTAGGTAAATAGTTTTTTATGAACATTTCATATTTAGAATTTTTAAATGATTCCAAATACTTTTTTAATTTCATACTATACTCTTCGTCAACTTCCCTTGATTTTAATAGATATAAATATATTTCGATTAGTCCTTTATCTTCGGTGTTTAATGTACTACTGTTTAACGAAATCGTTAAGGAATCTGCTTGCGATGCTATATTCTCATAAAGAATGGTCCATATTGGGTATAAGTTTGGGTAAACATAATAACTAATTTCTGACTTATAGTTTATAAATAAATCAACTAAGGCATTCCAATCCTTTGTTAATGTATTGATATACAATTTTTCAGTATATGTAAAAGCTTTATATTTTGAATTTAAAGTTTCATTGATTAGGAAATAGTATATTTCCTTAATTTTTGCATAATCTTTAGTGTTTAATTTTTGAATAATAAGTTTTCTTCCATTATTCACCACAAATTCTGTGCTATCTACAAATGATTTTATCTCATTTTCAATTTGTGCATTTACGAAATTGCTACTCACAAATGGTATTAGAAATAAAAATAAAAATTTCTTCATCCTATTTATATGTATATAATTTTAGTTGTTTTATATCTGGTATAATTAGAGATTGCAAAATATTAATGCGAACATGCATTTATTTGTAAAACAAAATTAATAAAATTTTGCAAATATTAAATTAAAAAGTATTTAGGTATTGGCTTATTCTTAGAACGTAACCCTGCACGAAACCCCAAAGGCGGGTGTGCTGTATGTTAAATTCTGGGATGGGTTAAAAACGGCTGGCTCAACCCGGAACGTTAAGTTGTCGTCCACGTTCCAGTCGTACAGGTAGCCGTCAACGTTGGCGTCAATGATGTTCAGTACATATACCACAGCAAAACCCAGTGCCGACAGGTCGCGATTGCGGCGGTAGCTGTCCATGTAGTACCTTAGCTCTTCCTTAGTCCGGGTTCCGTTGAACTCATCCTGTGTGTCGGGGTCGTCATCTATCAGGTTGAATAGGGCGGTTTTGAAGCGCTTGTAACCGCGGTTATTCCAGTCAATCATGAAGTAGAAGGTGGATAACCCACCATAAATAACCGGTATTTTCCAGTATGCGCCATTGTATGCCTGCCCCATGCCGGGCACCAAAGTTGATAGGATTGATGCAGCAGCAGGAGAGTGTTTGCCACGGTTATATACCAGCACTGCATCGGAAACACTGGCCAGGTAAAAGGCAGTGGCTGCTGCGTAGAATAAATTCCTCTTCTGTCGGTACTCCGTGGCATTGATGTTAAATGTTTCGCGATTTGGGTCATCGGCGGGCAGTGCCAGGTATTCCTTTCGCCATTTCTTATAGTCAGAGTTCATTTGGTAACCCTGGTAAGCCATGGCTCCCATGCCGGTGTAAAAAATTGGAATTTTCCAGTACTGCTTATTGTATGCTTGGCCGTAACCCGGTAGTACATGCGATCCTAGCCAGATTTGGGTGGTTAAATCGCGCTTTTTTAGCGTTTTGGTATCGCTTGTTTGCGAGTAAACCCTTGGTGCGATAAATAAAAGAAAAAAAATTGCAAAGGCCGACAGGCATTTATTGACTTGTCGGCCATTTAGTAAAAAGCAAGTGCCATGCATGGATTCCAACACTAGTATCTACTCCTCAATCTTGATAAACTTTTCAAGAATGGCTTCCAGTTCAGCCTGGTTATTGTAAGCAATAACAATTTTGCCATCGCCCTTGGGACCTGGCTTAACATCGGCGCGGAGTCCCAAGCGGTTGGTAAGATGATCCTTCAGGACTATTTCCTGTTCACCAAGGCTTAACTTTTCCTTTCCATCCTTAGTTTTAGCAGGACTTACGGGAGTTGGATCGTTAGCCATGCGGGCTAACTCTTCAACCCTACGAACCGATAGCCCTTCGGCAATGGTTTGGTGGTAAATATCGAGCTGTACCTTAGGATCTTCAATGGTAATAAGTGCGCGAGCATGCCCCATACTAATTAGGTCCTGGCTTATGCCAAGTTGGATCTCGGCTGGGAGTTTAAGCAGGCGCAAGTAGTTGGATATGGTAGCCCTTTTCTTGCCAACCCTCTCGGATAGGGTCTCCTGGGTAAGGTTACACTCCTCAATCAGGCGCTGGTAGCTAATGGCTACCTCAATGGCGTTAAGGTCCTCACGCTGGATATTTTCAACCAGGGCCATTTCAAGCATACCCTGGTCGTCGGCAGTGCGAATGAATACTGGGATTGTTTTTAGCCCGGCAAGCTTTGCTGCCCTTAGGCGGCGCTCACCCGAAATAAGCTGAAAGCGACCATCAACCGCACGAACTGTGAGGGGTTGTATAACACCAAGCTTGGATATTGATTCCGCAAGTTCCTTTAGCGCTTCCTCATCGAACTGGGTACGGGGTTGGTAGGGGTTAACGTCGATTTTTTCAATTTCAATCTCGTTAACCAGCTCGCTCACAACCTGTTTTTCGGTTTTAGTATCCTGGTTGCGTGTTGGGTCAACCGCATCGTCAATAAGAGCACCTAACCCTTTGCCTAAAGCCATCTTTTTTGACATGGTAAATATTTCCTCCTTCTTATTCCTCTATCTTGCTACTATTGTCAATGCTGGTCATGTTGTTTTTCTGCAGCAGCTCCCGGGCCAGGTTCATGTAGTTTAACGATCCGGTAGATGCGGCATCGTACAGAATTACTGGTTTGCCGTAGCTAGGTGCTTCGCTCAGCTTAATGTTGCGCTGGATGATAGTCTCGAACACCATTTGCTGGAAGTGCTTGCGTACCTCATCAACTACTTGGTTCGAAAGGCGAAGCCTAGGATCGTACATGGTTAGCAGGAATCCTTCAATTTGCAGTTCGGTGTTCAAACGGGTTTGAATGATTTTTACGGTATTAAGCAGCTTGCCCAACCCCTCGAGTGCAAAGTACTCGCACTGCACAGGAATAATTACCGAATCGGCAGCAGTGAGTGCGTTTACAGTTATTAGTCCCAACGAGGGCGAGCAATCAATGAAAACAAAGTCGTAATCATCCTTAACCTTTTCAATTACCCCTTTAAGTATCTTTTCCCTATTGGGCATGTTGAGCATTTCAATTTCGGCACCAACCAGGTCGATGTGCGAGGGGATAAGGTCTAACCCCTTAATTTCAGAGTTGAGAACGATATCCTTAGGGTTGATATCATCTATAAGGCACTCGTAGATACTGGTCTTTATGTTGCGCAAATCAAAACCGGTACCCGATGTGGCGTTGGCCTGAGGGTCGGCATCAATCAGGAGTACCTTTTTCTCAAGAACCGCCAAGCTGGCTGCAAGGTTAATAGCTGTGGTGGTTTTACCTACACCACCTTTCTGGTTAGCTAATGCAATTACTTTTGCCATTACTATGTTTTTTTACAAGGGTCAAAAATAAGTTTCCTTTCCTTTTCATTCCACACCCTCATGGATGTGAATATGAACATTTGCCCCGATGTTATTAACAAGTTATTAACAATCGGTTTGTGCAAACGGTAACTGCAAAAATAGAAATTCTTTTATCAAACAAAAACCATTTTCCGGATAAGTGAATGAATTTTAACAGAATGGTTATATTTGCATCGGATTCGATGACTAAATTTCTATACGTTGGAAACAAGTTGGTTTGTAGTGGTAAACCCGCGGGCTGGAGGGGGTAAATCGGTTGTCGATTGGCCTATCATTAGTCGTTTGCTCAACAAGTACGATATTCACTATTCCCATGCCTTTACGGAGTATAAGTACCATGCGGTTGAGCTCACCGTGCAGGCAATAGTAAAGGGTTACCGAAATATTATTGCAGTTGGTGGCGATGGCACCCTGAATGAGGTGGTTAACGGGATTTTTATTCAAAAGACCGTAAGCCCCAGCGAAATTACTGTTGGGGTAATAGGTGTTGGTACCGGAAACGATTGGTTTCGGATGTATGAGATACCACACAACTACGAGGAATGCGTTAGGGCAATAAAGAATAAAAGGGTATTCAAGCAGGATGTAGGTGTGGCCGAGTACTACGAATCGAGTGTTAGGCATACCCGTTACTTCATTAACGCCGCCGGCGTGGGTTTCGATGCCGAGGTAGCTCGCCGGACTAACCGTTTAAAGGATTTGGGGAAACGTGGCGCGTTGCTATACATTTTTAGCCTTATTAAGGCGCTTATCCGGTACCGCTCAACCCGAATTAACGTTAAGGTTGATGGTAAGCACTTTCAGGATACAGTTTTCAGCCTCACCATTGGAATTTGCCGCTTTAACGGCGCTGGTATGATGCAGGTTCCTTTTGCCCTTTCGGACGATGGGCTGTTTGATGTTACCATTATTAAAAAGATAAGTAAGCTTAATGTGGTTGCCAACCTGCCAAGGCTTTACAACGGAACCATCCTAAAGCATTCACGTGTTTTAGGCGTGAGGGGGAAAAGCATTGAGATAATGAGTATCCCAGCTGTTGGTCTTGAGGTTGATGGCGAATCGCTTGGTGAAACTCCCCTTAAATTCTCTATTATGCAGCAGGCGCTCTCCGTAATAGTTGGTGAGCAGTTTAACCAGTCCAAGCTAACCGCAAAGAAACAGCCCCAACTACTTGAACCAGCGGCCAGCTAAGCAATATTTGGCATATACTATCCGTTTAAAATGATATTCAATTAGATTTAAGCCCATAAAACCACCATGCGGGTTGTACCAACAATCATTCTTTGTTTCATTTTGGCCATTTCGGTTAATGGTCAGAATGGGGGCTTATCTACCTACCAGTTTCTGAATTTACCTTACTCTTCGCGCGTTGCTGCATTTGGTGGTAAGATGGCAGCATCGGATTTGGCCGATATCTCCCTGACGAACCAAAACCCGGCTATGCTCGATTCATCCCTGCATAATGCCGTTAGCTTGTTCTACACAAGCTACTACGCCAGCATTAATTTTGCAGCGGTGTCGTACGCCCAGCGATTGAACTCCAGAAGTACGCTTGGCTTTTCAGTTTTCGGAATTAACTATGGCCGTTTCGACCAAGCCGATGAATCGGGAGCAATATCGGGCACCTTTGGCGGCAACGATTTTGCTTTGGCGGTAACCTACAGCTACCGTATCGATTCCTGTTTTAATGTAGGGGTAAGCGTTAAGCCCATCTACTCGCACCTGGAGCGTTATTACTCCCTGGGGATTTCTACCGATTTTGGTGTACATTACCTTTCGGGCAATAAACTCTTTGCTGCGGGTATTGCGCTTAGGAATGTTGGTGTGATGGTAAAACCTTACACTGCCAATACTTACGAGAACTTACCTTTTGAGGCTGTTGCCGGTTTCAGTAAGAAGCTGGCGCATGCACCTTTCAGGTTTGTTGTAACCATGCAGCACCTGGAACGTTACGATTTGTATTACAGTTCCCCCATTAACAACACCGATATTCTTGGCGAAGATGACAAACCGTCGCCCAATGTGGTTGAGCGGGTAGGCCGTGAGCTGATTAGCCATTTGATTGCAGGGGTGGAGTTTGTACCCGTGAAAGGCTTTGCCTTACGTCTGGGGTATAACTACCAGCGCCGGAATGAGCTTAAGGTGCAGGAGCGAGTTTCAACTGTTGGGTTTAGCTGGGGAGTAAGCCTTAGAATAAAGAAGTTTGATGTTAGCTATAGTAGGGCAACATACCATTTAACTGGCTCTACCAACCATTTTTCAATTACCACCAATCTTCAAAACTGGCTTTAGAGGCCACCCATCAAGTGGAGTTTTTATTACCTTAGCGGGTTCAAAAAATGATCTTACAACCAATGGATAAAAAAATAGTTATTGCTATTGATGGATTCTCGTCGTGTGGGAAAAGCACATTTGCTAAGGCCATTGCAAAACGTTTAGGATACCTATATATTGATAGTGGAGCCATGTATCGCGTGGTTACGCTGGAACTGCTCCGCCGGGGGCTTATTAAGGATGGCGTGGTGGATACATCAATGCTTCAAAGTATTTTAAAGGAGATAAACATTGGCTTCTCATACGATCCTGTTAAAATGGTTTACCTTACAACCCTGAATGGCGAGGTGGTTGAGGACGAAATTCGGAGTCCGCAGGTTGCTAACCATGTGAGCCTTGTTGCCGCCATACCGGCAGTGCGAACCCGACTAGTGGAGCTGCAAAGGGAACTTGGCAAAAAAAAAGGAATTGTAATGGATGGCCGCGATATTGGTACAGTGGTATTCCCCAATGCAGAGCTGAAAATATTCATGACGGCCGACCCTATTGTTCGTGCCCGGCGCAGGTTAAAGGAGTTGCAGGAAAAGGGTTTGAATGTTACCTTAGACGAGGTACTTAAAAATATTGAGGAGCGCGATTACATTGACCAGAATCGCGATGTGGCTCCACTCCGCAAAGCCGATGATGCCGTGGTTCTCGATAATACTAACATGACAGTTGAGGAGCAAATGGAGTGGGTGGAGGAAATGGTTAAGCGCCTTACCGTTTAAACCAAATTATACCTTATCTGTTTAGCAGTATAATACTGAATTTGAATGAGAATTGAGATTGATCCTAATGCTGGTTTCTGTTTTGGTGTAGTAAATGCAATCAAGACAGCCGAAGAGAATTTGAGCAAAGGAATTGAAATCAACTGTCTGGGCGAGATAGTCCATAACGAGATGGAGAATAATCGTCTTAAAGGGATTGGCATGAAAACCGTAAAGCACGATCAACTGCCCGAACTGGCAGGGAGGAGTGTACTAATCCGTGCTCACGGTGAACCACCATCAACCTATGAGTTAGCAAAAAAGTACAACATCAACCTGGTTGATGCTACCTGTCCGGTGGTTCTTAAGCTACAGGAACGTGTCCGCAAGGCCTGGGAACGCCTTCAACCCCTTGGCGGAACTGTAATTATTTTTGGTAAAAAGGGGCACGCCGAGGTTATCGGCCTATGCGGACAAACTAACAACCAGGCTGTAGTAGTTCAGGATTTGAACGATCTTGACGGGATCGATTTCAGTAAACCTGTCGAAATTTTCTCGCAAACCACAAAGGAACCCGAGCACTATAGGGAGATTGTTGAGGAGATAAAGCGCCGGGTAGCTATATACAACACACAGCCCGAAACCCTACTTAAGGTTAACAATACCATTTGCGGACAGGTGTCGAACCGGAAGCCTCACATTAAGGCTTTTGCACAAAAACACGATGTGATGATTTTTGTTAGTGGCACCAACAGCTCAAACGGAAAGATGCTTTTTGAGGCCTGCCTGGAAGCAAACCCCAATAGCCATTTGATTGTTAATTCGGCTGAATTAAATCCTGAGTGGTTAAGTGGTTACCAGAGTGTAGGTATTAGCGGGGCAACCTCAACCCCACTTTGGCTTATGCAGGAGGTGGCAAGTGCCATTGAGGCAATTGTTAAGGGGAAAGGATAAAGGTTAAAGGATAAAGAAAAAGGGTAATGGATGGCCTGTCCTGAAATATGTCTCCGGGTTAATAAGTAGGTTCAGGGCTGTAAATAAAACATCATTAGGGTTTATAGAGTAGGATAATAAATGGTTTCTGCAGAACCTCTATGTTTTGGTTTCAGCAAGTCAACATTTCCCTAATTTCTGTAAAATGGTAGAAAATATGCTTTGGAAAGCTCAAATGTTTAGGTTAAGTATCTAAAAAATTGTTGACTATATAGTATAACCAAAAAAACGATACTATTTTTACCGACCAAATCAACAACTAAATTGAACATTATGAATTTGAAACTACGACTTACCCTAATGAATTTCCTTCAGTTTTTCATTTGGGGTTCATGGTTACTTACCATAGGGGCTTACTGGTTTCAAACCAAGCAGTGGAGCGGAACAGAATTTGGCGCTATTTTTTCCACAATGGGATTGGCATCGCTGTTCATGCCTGCCATAGCAGGTATCATTGCCGACCGTTGGATAAATGCCGAAAGGCTTTACGGAATTTTCCACATACTTGGTGGAGTAATGCTATTTATAGTCCCAATGGTCAATAACCCCACAACAATGTTTTGGGTTATGCTGGTTAACATGATGTTTTACATGCCAACCATTGCTCTTTCCATCACGGTTGCCTACTCCTCAATGAAAAGCAGGGGAATGGATATAATAAAAGAGTATCCGCCAATAAGGGTGTGGGGAACAATTGGTTTTATTGTGGCATTATGGTTTATCAGCTTAATGGGCTTTGAAACGTCATCAACCCAGTTTTACGTTGCTTCCATGGCATCGTTCATTTTAGGCCTATACGCCTTTACCTTACCTCAATGTCCGCCCTTGGGTCGTGGGCATAAGAAGTCGTTGGTTGATGAGCTTGGACTAAATGCGTTTAAACTTTTCAAGAGCACCAAGATGGCCATTTTCTTTATTTTTGCCATGTTGCTTGGTGCATCGCTGCAGCTGACAAACGCCTACGGCGACACCTTCCTTCACGATTTTGCCAAACTACCCCAGTTTGCTGATTTGGTTGCCGTAAAATACCCTGCCATTATCATGTCCATTTCACAGATCTCCGAAACACTGTTTATTCTTACCATTCCCTTCTTCCTTAAGCGTTTTGGGATAAAAAATGTGATGCTGATGAGCATGGTAGCATGGGTGCTGCGTTTTGGCCTTTTTGCAGTTGGCGATCCAGGCCCGGGTCTTTGGATGATTATCCTTTCATGTATAATCTACGGTATGGCTTTCGATTTCTTCAACATATCAGGTTCGTTGTTTGTTGAAACCCAAAGTGAGCCTTCCATAAGGGCAAGTGCGCAAGGTTTGTTTATGATGATGACAAACGGTTTTGGTGCTTTTCTGGGAAGTAGCATTAGCGGTATAATAATCGACAAGTTCTTCACCATACCTAATGCGCCTGAAGGTGCAATACAGTTCAACTGGACAGGCATTTGGATAACCTTTGCAGCCTACTCGCTAGTGGTTGCCGTTCTATTCGCTTTCCTATTCAAGCATAAACATAACCCTGCCGATGTGGCTAACGTTCAGCACTAAAAGGTAGGTGTGTTAAAATATAAAAGGCCATGGGAAAAACTCATGGCCTTTGTTTTTGGGAGATTTTATTACTTTTTCTTTTCTCTGCGTTTTATCTCGTCGCGAATTTTGGTTGCTTTTTCGTACTCCTCGTTTTCAACAGCCTCACTAAGTAAGCGGTTGAGCTCATCGAGCGATAACCTGCGGATTTGATCAGTAAAGCTGTCGGTTGGTTCTGGTGTTTCAGTTTCGCTCTCATCTTGAGGTTCTTCGGAGTTATACTCCTCCACATCGAGGGTGATACCTGCCTTTTCAATTATCTCCTCAGTGGTATAAATGGGGCAGTTGAACCTAAGGGCAAGGGCAACGGCATCGGATGTGCGCGAGTCAATAAAGAGTTCCTTTTTGCTATCCTCACAATGCAGTTTTGAAAAGAAAACGCCATCTTCCAGCTTATAGATGTGAACGTCAATAAGATCGATACCAAAGGCACGGGCAAAGTTGAGGAATAGGTCGTGGGTTAGCGGGCGGGGTGGGGTTAGCCCTTCGAGCTGAATGGCTATGGCTTGGGCCTCGTACCCCCCTATGATTATGGGAATTCGTCGGTTCCCATTCTCCTCGCTCAGAACCAGAGCGTATGCTCCTGATTGGGTTTGACTATACGATATCCCTAATACGGTTAACTTAATTTTACTCATTTGAACAAATGTTCAGTGTGTAGAAACAGATTTGCAAATTAAAACAAATATACCATTTATTCACAAACCCAAATAATTTTTTGAGTTGATAATTCAATGTTGGTTAGTTAACAAAAACACGCATTCCCTTTGTCTTCCTGAGCGAAGCGAAGGAACTCATTGTTAGTGTACCGTGTTCAGTGTGCAGTGTACAGCGGGGGGGGGTAAGGATAAAGGATAAAGGATAAAGGATAAAGGTTCAAGGTTTAAGGTTCAAAGTTCAAGGTTCATGTAAAAGGCATAATGTCATAGGCTTAGGATTTTTTATCAACCAACAACTATCAACTATCAACCATCAACTAAATAGGTATCAGAGTGTTACGCGGAGTTTGCGCGGTGTTACACAGAATGGCATTCACGAACAACGAATCACGATCAACGAACAATGAACAACGTTTCCAGCCCCGTAGGGGCGAAACATTTGTAACCCCATGGCTACTCCCACAAGTATAGCGATGCACGCAATACTTTTTCCAAAGAGCAATGGTGAATCATTGCATCGCAAAAGTAAAACTTGGCAAAGAGCCATTCACACATTCTTTCTTGCCTTGATACAAGAAAGAACCAAAGAAGATCAAGGCTGAAAAGCCCGACCCGATGGGTACCTCGTGGGTGGAACTGCCCCGCTATACAATTCGCCACGCCTGCGGCGTGACTCATGTGGTATAGCTTACTAGACCCACCGCCATGTTCCACCCCCGACCCATTGTCGGGCCAGGCTTTTATGCCACTGCCTGCTTCTTACGCTCCATTCCCTCTCAGGGATATGGGTTAGGGTGAGGTCAAAAAAAGCGAACGCGACAGGAAGTCGCGCTCGAACAAGGGATTCACGAACAACGAACGCCATCCCCAGCCCCGTAGGGGCGAAACATTTGTAACCCCATGGCTACTCCCACAAGTATAGCGATGCACGCAATACTTTTTCCAAAGAGCAAGGGTGAAGCATTGCATCGCAACAGAAAAGTAATGCAAAGAGCCATTCACACATTCTTTCTTGCCTTGATACAAGAAAGAACCAAAGAAAATCAAGGCTGAAAAGCCCGACCCGATGGGTGCCCCGTGGGGGGGGAACTGCCACGCGATACAATTCGCCACGCCTGCTTCTTACGCTCCATTCCCTCTCAGGGATATGGGTTGAAGTTAAGAAAGCGAACGCGATAGGAAGTCGTGCTCGAGCAAGGGGAATCATTCATTACAAAGCGAAGGGTACAGCAGCTCGCCCCAAAAACGCAAAAAAACTCGCCCAAAACAGGCGGGTTTCGCATTTATGTTGGTAACACGGATTACAAATCCGCGCTAGCAGGGGGGATTTCAAATCCGCGCTAGCAGGGTTACAAATCCGCGCTAGCAGGGTTACAAATCCGCGCTAGCAGGTTTGCTTGTACTCATAATGATTTAGATTAAAAATTACCATGTTGCTGCCCAATAAATAATTTGATGTTTAATTTTAGAACAAGCAATACCACTCAGATATCCATGCTTAATATTATCTGGCATTAGATACCATTCTGTTTTATATTTTTCTGGCAAAACATACTGATGCCCTTGTTTCAGAATCAAAATTTCATAATCAGGAGGGAGACCACAAAGAGTTGTAGAGTCGTAAAAATTTGGCTCACTGTTAAGTATACCATGAAAATTCATTACCAAAGAATTAGTTTTACTTAAATATTGCTCTTTAATGTAGAGGGTGTCAAATCTTTCGAGCATATCTCTTTCCGAACCAACAATAAAGTAATTGTCTTTCCGAACCGAATATTTGTTTATTGCCATCCTTGAAAAATCAGTTGTTATGTTTGTAAAATTAGTAGTATCTAAATACTCATATGCTTTTAAAACAAATGTAATGGCGAATTCTTCATTTGAGTACGGCAAATCTGTAGCACCTGCATTATTAATAAAAAAGATAGCTTTTGCATTTTCTGCCTGTTTGGGAAAAAAGTCAAATAAAGAATCTGGGATAATAAAATCTTCTACAGGATGCTCAATAAACTTATTGTCTTTATGTTGCCCTGATGAACAAGAGCAAAAACAAAACAAAATGACTGATAAATATAAAATTCGTTTCATGTCCTTTACTTTAAATCATGGATGTTTTTTAAAACTTCAAAAAATAATTGTTCCCAAGGTCCGGGTTTCCATGTTGGTGACTTACTATAATCATACCTTCTGGTTTCCCAAGTTTGTCTTGTGTATAAGTTTGTGCTAATGCTAGTTTCATTAAGAATTCTCTTTCCATAATAACCTGTAACCGTGTAGTTTCCTTTAACTCCTTTTGGAATGTAGCGCCAAGCTGACACACTTTCAAAACTTTCCCACGATTCATTTTGCCAAACTGGTCCATGTGGTTCAGCAATACTCCATGACCTTTCATAAGTATGAACATTGGCTACAAGTGGTTTTTTATCATAGCCTTTACCACTCATGAACGTTTCGGCATTTTTCCCTTTAAAGGTAGCCTGAAACTTATATCCAACAACTTCGGTAGCTTCTTTTGTGGGTATAGGAGCATCTTTATAAACTGGTGTTGATTTAACGCCTCCAGATGTCAAACTTGCATTTTGATATAACACAGCAACATCTGAAGTTTGTGGCGTTCCATCGGAAAACATACCGTTTTCCCCCATATGTACCCAGCCTTCACCAGTCATTGCTCCAGTCCCTTCATCTCCTTTACGCATTTCACTGTTGTAATATACATCACCAGTTTTCTCATTCATAAACCAATCGTCCAATGCCCCGGTAGGATCTGTTCTAATTATAGGACTATTTTGGCAATAAGAGTATGGTGAAACCCAACTTCTTTCGTCTGCCAATGGATCAACAGTAGTAAATCTGCCCAGTTGGGGGTTATAAAATCTTCGCCCGTAGTCGTACCAATCCAAAGAGCTGTTACTCAGCTTAAACTCCTGCTTCTCCTTGCCGTTATACAGGTAACGGTTGCCGTTGCTGATGGGCAGTGGGGCATGCTCCTTGCCAAAGGGGTAGTAGTCGGTGGTTTGTAGCACCGTTCCACTGCTGTTAAATACCACGCGGGTATTGCCCAGGTGGTCCCTTAGGAAGTACTCAAAGCTTAGGGTTTGGCCGCCCGTGGCATCGGTGGCACGGATTACCCCCTCGGCATGCAGGATGTAGTCGAGCGTTTTGTTGGCCTTGTACACAAAACCTCCGGCGTAGTAGCTCTGAACTCCCGTTCCTTTTAGCATGGCAACTTTGCTCCCGGTTACAGTGTAAATGTACGAAATATTACCGAGAACACAAGCGGTATCGTACCAACGCGGGTTTGAAAAGGCTTAGGGTACGGGTACATTTCCGTGTCAGCAACAAGGAAAGGTGAGGTTTAAAAAGCGATCGCGACAGGAAGTCGCGCTCGAGCAAGGGGAAGCATTCATCACAAAACGAAGGGTACAGCAGCTGTTGGTAGCACGGATTACAAATCCGCGCTAGCAGGGGGGTAAAGAGGACAAAAACCACATCCTTTACGCCATTGACGGACTTATCAAAAGTGTGAAGTTTAAAAATATTGCTGCTTTATAAAAAAAAACCGGGACATCCCGGTTTTTTTTGTTATCAGTCAAGGACATAATCACTTTCTATTTTAATATTTTCAAGTTGTTCCTTTGTCGAAAAATTGAAGTAATACCAAATACCCTCTAAACCAGACGCTATTTTAATTGTCCTTATGTGATTTAATCCAGGAGGGGTTTTGATAAAAAATTTCAAGAATACCTCGTCTTTCTTCATGCCTAACCTTATACCATAAAACAACTCGAAAGAATCATCCCTAATATCTGCTTTAAAAAGTTCCAGTCTTTCTGTTTCTGTATTCTCTATCAATTTAACATTAGTCTTTTCATCTTCTATACTGAATATTCTAAAAATATTAAAAGACGAATCTATCCTTACCTTTAAATCGCGTTTAATTAAGTACACATCTTTAAATTCTTTGAAATTTGCATATTTACCGAACGGATAAAACAACACCTTATTTGTAGAAACAATTAATAGGGTATCTCCCTTTTGCTCTAACTCTATGATTTCAAATTCTTTTTTTGCATACTGCATTAAAGAATCCTGAGTTATTTGAGATACTTCATTAGAGTGGATTTTCAAACTATTCGATTGAGTACATCCATATAATAATATGAAAAATGCTAACAGTTTCATAATCTATTTATTGAGGTGCAATTTGACCATTTACAACTTTGTAATTCCCTTGTGGTAAATTGTTTATTTGTTGAATAAATGAATTATTGGCAACCCTTGTATTGTCTTGTACTGCCGTTTCTGGCTGTGGTGTCAAATCAAAACTTCCTGTAGAATTGGTAGATTGATTATTTGTAGTAACAGGATTCCCGTTATTATCAATTTTTCCATCAGGTGTTTCGGTTACTGGTCTATAATATCCATAAAACTCAGAGTCACGATATTGTTCTGGATATATCGCATATGGATTTTCCATCGATAATTTTCCAGCACCTCGGGCATGAGTTAATTTTATCTTTCCATCTTCTCCAACTTCGGTAACCACGCCAACATGACCTTTCCATACAGCAATATCTCCAACTTGCGGGTCAGCCGAACTAATAAACTTGTCTTTATTGTCAAAGTAACTTTTTAAACCAGAAGAATTCATGTGTTGAACTCCATCTGTTATTTGGTCTGCTCCAAGTACCCTACAAACAAATTCAGCACAGTCCATATACTGTCTAGCTTCTGCAGTATTTGCGGTTCTCATTGAAGATACAGTTTCCTGTTTGTATTTAATTCCTGTCATACTTCGTGCAGCTTTTACTCTATCTCCTGGTCCCAGTCCATTATAATCAATGAACCTAATAGGATTATTTCCTGCATAGCAATAAGGAGATTGCCATGGGAACTTCTCTGCCAGTGGGTCAATAGTAGTAAATCTGCCCAGTTGGGGGTTATAAAATCTTCGCCCGTAGTCGTACCAATCCAAAGAGCTGTTACTCAGCTTAAACTCCTGCTTCTCCTTGCCGTTATACAGGTAACGGTTGCCGTTGCTGATGGGCAGTGGGGCATGCTCCTTGCCAAAGGGGTAGTAGTCGGTGGTTTGTAGCACTGTTCCACTACTTTTAAATACCACGCGGGTGTTGCCCAGGTGGTACTTCAGGAAGTACTCAAAGCTCAGGGTTTGGCCGCCCGTGGCATCGGTGGCACGGATTACCCCCTCGGCATGCAGGATGTAGTCGAGCGTTTTGTTGGCCTTGTACACAAAACCTCCGGCGTAGTAGCTCTGAACTCCCGTTCCTTTTAGCATGGCAACTTTGCTCCCGGTTACAGTGTAAATGTACGAAATATTACCGAGAACACAAGCGGTATCGCACCAACGCGGGTTTGAAAAGGCTTAGGGTACGGGTACATTTCCGTGTCAGCAACAAGGAAAGGTGAGGTTTAAAAAGCGATCGCGACAGGAAGTCGCGCTCGAGCAAGGGGAATCATTCATCACCAAGCGAAGGGTACAGCAGCTGTTGGTAGCACGGATTACAAATCCGCGCTAGCAGGGGGAGGGATGAGGTAAAAAAAGTTCGAACAAAGGGCTTTATAAGCTATTCACTATTAACAAAAATCACTAAACACTATACACTAAACACCAAACACTGTATCCTCCCCTACTTCCCCCTGAAGAGGTGCAGGAACCCCTTGTAGGGGCCACGGGCAAAACGGCGATCGTCCCAGCCACGGGCCTCGATAATGTAGTAGTAAACACCCTCGGCGGCCTCGGCTCCTAAGCTGGTGCGACCATCCCAGCCTTCCCAATCGCGGGGATTGCCGCTATAGGTGTACACCAACTTACCGCTGCGGCTATATATACGGATGGTAAACGAACGGATGGAGCGGATGCTCTCATCGGTGTCGGAAAAGCGGAAAAGGTCGTTCTTGCCATCGCCGTTGGGCGAAAAAACATTGGGGATGGCATCGGCGCTTATGCGCGAGGAATCAACCTTAATATCGGTAATAGCCGAATCGATACACCCCGAGAGGGTATTTACCGAGTAATGGTAAACCTTGTAGAATCCGGGAACCATTACCTTTTTATCGGGGAATGCCTCGTTGCGCTGTGCAATCAAGGAGCTATCGCGCCAAACTGTAATATCATAGATGCTTTCAGGGGTAATCTTTCGGGTTGTAATGCGCCAGTAAATGGAATCGCAATTCAGGCTTTTGCTTTCAAGCCTCAGGCCAAGCAGAGCCTCATACTCGGCATTCGCATCAAAATCGTTCCATACTCCATTTTCGTCAACCTGAATCAGATTATCGGCCTTGGTTGTAATGGCAGCAACCTCCGGGGTTGTAAGGGTTAGGGTTCGGCCAAACGGGTTTTGGATGGTAACGGTATAGGTGGAATAATATAGAGGTGCAGGATTTTCAATAACCAACTTTAATGCTGAGGACGATGGCAGCTCAATACGGCTCTCCGATGCCTGCCAGGTAACATTAGCAAAGTATTGCTGCCCGTAGGTATTCCGTTCAGGCTGATTTGAGCGCGAAAGGTCATGGTAGACAAACCGGTCGTAGGCAACGTTGTACGACGAGGGAGTTGTGATTGGGTTAAGCTCAAGGAACTGGCAGCTGTTGTATATGTCAATCCGGTTGAGCGTAACGTTATCGGTAAAAAGCCAGCAGGTAAAGGTTTCAGTTGAATCGGTAATATCAGTGATTACTACTCTGTAGCCACCCTCGGTCAGGTTTAATTGATTGCTTTGCGCAACACCTGTTTCCTCCGCAAACTGTTCAAACCGTAAGGCAGGATTTGAGATTAGGGGGTTATACCTATACCATTTAAAGCTGGCACTATTCCCGGTGGTGTGGCGAGCGCTAAGCGTGCCAATATCGCCATAAAATACAAATATTGAATCCTGTTTAGCCGTATTGCTATACTGGGTAAGTAAGGTTAAAACCCTCCCCGGAGCAGTTAGCTGTGCCTGCGAGGCAAAGGCCCAACTCACAGTGGCGATTAACACAAGGTGTATTTTAGTCCAAAATCGCATCAGAAATAGTTAGTGTAACGGTATGGTTTTGGTTTATTAAACGGTAAAGATGCAAAATTATGCATAAAGTTTTGCAGAATATTTCTGATGATTTTGGCTATTCAATCCTACGAATATCGGCGCCAATGGCATTGAGTCGCCCATCAATATTCTCATATCCGCGGTCAATCTGCTCAATATTGTGAATAACGCTCTTCCCCTCGGCCGAAAGGGCAGCAATAAGCAGGGCAACGCCTGCCCTGATATCGGGCGAGGTCATAACGGTGGGGCGTAGCTTCATATTCCTATCGTGACCTATAACGGTAGCGCGGTGCGGGTCGCAAAGGATTATTTGAGCGCCCATGTCAATTAGCTTATCCACAAAGAATAGTCGGCTCTCAAACATTTTCTGATGGATTAGCACTGAGCCCTTAGCCTGGGTGGCAACCACCAGGAAAACGCTGAGCAGGTCGGGAGTTAGCCCGGGCCAGGGAGCATCGGCAATGGTGAGTATGGAACCATCAATAAAGGTATCAATCTCGTAATGCTCCTGGGGTGGTATATGGATATCATCGCCTATAACCTCAAACTCAATGCCCATGCGACGGAACGAATCGGGAATAATGCCAAGGTTTGGATACGATACGTTACGAATGGTGATATTGCTGGCAGTCATGGCCGCAAGGCCAATGAACGAACCAATCTCAATCATATCGGGCAGAATGGCATGGGTGCAGCCACCCAGCGACTCAACCCCCTCAACGGTAAGCAGGTTTGAACCAATACCCGATATTTTTGCCCCCATACTAACCAGCATCTTGCTAAGCTGCTGTAGGTATGGTTCGCATGCAGCATTGTAAATGGTGGTTGTGCCCGGAGTAAGCACCGCGGCCATCAGTATGTTAGCCGTTCCAGTAACCGAGGCCTCATCGAGCAGCATGTATGCACCCTGCATGTTTTTACCCTCAAGGGTAAAGAAATTCTCACGTGTATCAAAGTTAAAGGTTGCGCCCAACTTCTGGAATCCCAGGAAATGGGTATCCAAGCGTCGGCGGCCAATTTTATCACCACCGGGTTTTGGGGCGTATGCTCGGCCATATCGCGCCAGCAGTGGTCCAACCACCATGATTGAGCCGCGTATGGCTGCAGCTTTGACCTTAAAATCGTTTGTGGTAAGATACTCTACATCAACATTCTTGGCCCTAAAGGTGCATTCCGAGGAGCTATGCCTCTGAACCTCTACTCCCATTCCCTGAAGAAGTTCAATTAGTTTATTAACATCGCGGATGTTTGGGATATTCTTGATTGTAACTGGTTCAGCTGTGAGTAGCGTGGCGCAGATGATTTGCAGGGCCTCATTCTTTGCCCCCTGCGGATGTAACTCGCCTTTTAGCGGCTTACCACCGTATACCTCAAATGTTGCCATGTAGTAAGTATTTTAACGCTTACGATGATGTTTGGGTCGCTTACCTCCGGTAGGTTTAACCTCGCGCTTATCAATCAGCTTTGAGCCCGGAGCCATAACCAGCCTGCCATTGCTGAGGGTTTGCATATCGCGAAATATATCGTCGTCGGTAACCGATTCCTTATTCCAGGTAATATTGGCCTTTTTCATCTGGTTGGCTATAAGCTGCTTAAAGGCTTCCTTTTCGGGACCCTCGTCCATTGCAATGGCCTTCTCAATCATCAGTTCAATAATACGCCCGTAATGCTTGAACTTAACGGGATGGCTGGGGTAAGGAACGTTCCGTGGCTTTTCGTAATATTTTTCCACGTCGGGCCTGGGGTAAGGCGAATCGATATCGAGCTTGAAGTCGGACATGATGAAAAGGTGATCCCAAAGCTTATGGCGGAAATCGTTAACCGCTCTCAGCTGGGGATTAAGATTGCCCATTATGGCAATAAGTGATTTGGCAAGCCTGTTACGCTCATCCCTATCCTCAATGCTTGCTATGTGATCGACCATTTGCTGGATATGCCTTCCGTACTCGGGTAATCGCAGCTTTTTTCGTTGGGTATTGTAATCCATCTAAAGTGTTTTAGTAAGAAATGTAATAAATATTAGAAGTACAAGACATTCATATTAATCACAAAAGTACACTAAAAATTTCATTTTAATCCAAATTCGTTAATTGATAAAATCAATGTACAAACTTCTACAAAAAATGCTTCCCCATTTCGATTTAACGTACTCTAACTTCCTCTCTTTCTACGGTTCCGACTCATTCCGAGTCATTCAGCCCCATTTCTCCAATAATGTTTCTACCTCTCCAATTTTATTAGATAGGTTGAATTTTTAATTAAAGGTACTTGGATTATTCCCACACCCCTCCATTCTCAAAGAATTCAAACAGGTATTCGTCCTGATACTTGATATCGTTTTTTTTCAAAATCTCTAAATATTCTTCCTTAAACGATTTCTTTTGATGATGCTGCTCTTGGTTGTGAATGTATTTCACTACAGTATCTAGTTGTGAACGCGAATGTGTAAATGCCCCATAACCTCTTTGCCATTCAAATTTGAATTTTGAAAGTTTTTCTTTATTTACCCAAGCAGTACTTGAAGTTTTAATATGCTCCACCAACTGGGGTATTAGCTGGTTTACATTATAACCAATAAGAATATGAATATGGTCTGGCATACATTTCACTGCCAGCATTTTATGTCCGTTGTTCTGAACAATACCCGTTATATATTTTTCCAGATTTTCTTTCCACGATTTTTTTATTAAAGCATCTCTGTTTTTAGGCGAGAAAACTAGATGTATGTATAACTGGGTAAATGTGTTAGCCATACTCTTTTTTTCAAATATAATTGATTTTAATTGTTATTGGGATGCAATTTTATGCGATCTTTATAATACAAATGTTACGGCGCTATGCGCCTAATGACTCCCTTGCATGTGTTTTGGGTACAAGGGTTTCGGTGCTATGCACCTATTTTAGCTGCAACGCAGCGGAATATTTGTTGGGAAAGAAACAATTATTCCCGCCCTCAAGCTGCAGCGCAGCGGAACCAAAGATTTTCCTTTGATCAATTTGTCTGGGAGTGGAATAAGGTTTCGGCGCTACGCGCCTAATGATGTCTTTGTGTTCAGTTTAAGTACAAAGATTTCGGTGCTACGCACCTATTAAAGTTGCAGCGCAAGGAAGTATTTGTTGGGAAAAAGAATAATTAATCAAATGGGTACAGTGGTTACGGCGCTACGCGCCTAATGGCTCGCTTGTGTGCATTTTGGGTACAAAGATTTCGGTGCTACACACCTCTTTCAGCTGCAGCGCAGCAAAATATTTGTTGGGAAAGGAACAATTAATCATAACCTCAAGCTGCAGCGCAGCGGAACCATAAATTATCCTTCAATCAATTCGCCCTATAATAGATTAAGGTTTCGGTTCTATCCCGCCTTAATCAGCTAAATGTTTTACACAAGCTGTTTTAGGTTTGCAAATTTAAGCAATAAATTCTTAGAGCCCACAATGTTAAAGTTAACCAAAGCTTTGCGGTTAGGCCCGACACCCTCAATTGCCTCCACAACACCCTCGCCAAACTTGGCGTGGAAAACGGTCATTCCTACCGTAATGGCATCGGGCGATATATCCTTGGCGTTTTTAGGAGCTGATGGCGCCTGAGTGCTTGCCCTTGAGAACGCCGATGCGGACTGTGTGGAGGGCTGGCGGCTAAATCCGCCAAAGTTTTGCCCCTTTACAGCTTGCCTCTCGGCCGTGCTCCCAAACTCATCGTCGCTATAGGGAACATCGATATATTCAGAGTCTATCTCTTTGATAAACCGGCTTGGAGTGCATTGCGTTGGCGAACCCCACCTATAGCGGGTTTGGGCATAGGTGATATATGCCCTTCTGGCAGCGCGGGTAAGTGCAACGTAAAAAAGGCGACGCTCCTCCTCCATGTCCTCCTGTGACTTGATATTTAGCGATGATGGGAAAAGGTTCTCTTCGAGTCCAGTGAGAAAAACGTAATCGAACTCAAGCCCCTTGGCGGAGTGAACTGTCATTACGCTAACCCTGTTTTTGTCGCCATCTTTATCGGTATCCTGATCGGTAAGCAGGGCAACGTTCTCAAGGTAATCGACCAGGGTTACAGTTTCCTCCATGCCCTCCTCCTTACGACCTTCAATAAACTCGCGGATACCGTTAAGCATCTCCTCAATGTTCTGCAGGCGCGATATCCCTTCCTGGCTCTTATCGGCCTTTAGGTCGGTGAGCATGCCCGAAGCGTTAGCAATGGCATACACAGCCTCGTAGGCATCCATGGTGTAAACCTTTTGCTGGAACGACACTATCAGATTCCTGAACTCCTCAAGCTTTTTGGCAGCAGCAGGTTTAACCCCACCATTATGTTTACCCAATTCACCAACGGTTTGCCAAAGGCTAAGTCCCAACTGGTTGGCAAGGGCCTGAAGGTGCTCCATGGTTGTGTCGCCTATTCCACGGGCGGGGTAATTAACCACCCGGTTAAAAGCCTCATCATCGTTGGGGTTTACGGTAAGGCGAATGTAGGCTATAAGGTCCTTTATCTCCTTACGTTGGTAAAACGAGAGGCTACCGTAAATACGATAGGGAATGTTGCGCTTGCGCAGGGTCTCCTCAAAAATACGCGACTGGGCATTGGTGCGGTAAAGAATGGCAATATCGCTATAGCTGCAATGGGCCTGGTGCACCAGGCTCACAATCTCCGAAGCCACAAGGAAACCCTCCTCCTGATCGGTAAACGCTTTAATCAACTTTATAGGTTCGCCCACCTCGTTACTGGAATAGGCCACCTTTGGTATTTGACGCTGGTTCTTGGCAATTACGCTGTTTGCAGCATTTACAATGGTTTGGGTAGAACGGTAGTTCTGCTCCAGCTTGAACAGCTTATAGTCCTTGTAATCGTTCTGGAAGTTGAGGATATTCTCAATTTTTGCACCACGGAACGAGTAAATGCTCTGGGCATCGTCGCCCACCACGCAAAGGTTACGGTGACTCTCAGAAAGCTTTTTTACAATCAGATACTGCGAGAAGTTGGTGTCCTGATACTCATCAACCAGGATGTAGCGGAACTTATTCTGGTACTTTTGCAGCACATCGGGGAAATCGCGGAAAAGGATATTGGTGTTCAGCAGCAGATCGTCAAAGTCCATAGCCGAAGCCTTTTGGCATCGCTGGGAGTAAAGGGTGTAAATTCGATGTATTTCACCCTTGCGGGAGCTAATATCCTGCGAAATGATGGAGGCATTTTGTGCATAGGCTTGAGGCGTTATCAGGTTGTTCTTGGCAATGGATATTCGCGACAGAATCTCGCCGGGCTTATACACCTGAACATCGAGCTTAAGCTCCTTAATGATTTGGGCAATCAGGTTCTTGGAGTCGGTGGTGTCGTAAATGGTAAAATTCTTGCTATATCCAAGCAACTCGGCCTCGTTACGCAGGATTTTAGCAAATATTGAGTGAAAGGTTCCCATCCAGAGCTTAGAAGCAGTCTCATGCCCCACAATGCGGGCAATACGCTCCTTCATCTCCCTGGCTGCTTTATTGGTAAAGGTAAGCGCCAAAACCGACCATGGCTTAACGCCTAGGGTAAGTAAGTGTGCAATGCGATATGTTAAAACCCTTGTTTTACCTGAACCTGCCGAAGCAATCACTAAGCTGGGCCCCTCAGTGCAAGTAACCGCTTCGCGTTGAACCTCGCTTAACTCATCCAAATAGTTTGTCATTCCAGCTCTAAAAAAATTTACCACAAAAGTAGTGGTAGCATACCATTACAACAAGCATATCATTAGTTTGTTATCAACATGCTTTATAATGAAACGATATTTATTGTCAAATTCGATACTGGTTAATAGCGAAACTGCAATCCACCAAACACATCGGCAGGGATACATCTTGTAAAAATCGATTTTGTTTTATACTTTTAGTATGGGAAAACCTTTTGATAACCAAAATGGAAAAATTAATTCATTCACGGTCAACCATTGCCAGCCTGATATTCAACGGTAAAATGTTCCACCTACTAAACCCCTGGCATATTGAGGTAGATACCAATCAGGAAACCATTACCATACGTAAGCGCAACCCATTCCTGATAGGGTTCGATGAGCAAATAGTATCGTTCAGGTATATCCGCAGTATAATGATAGATGAGCACCTGTTTGGCGCCGATATTCACGTAAAGGTAGTAGGAGGCAGAGCCTCGGCCTACTGCATTTCCAAGAGCGATGCCAGGAGAATTAAAAATACGCTCCTGGAATACAATACCACAAAAAGGGGAAGGGGAATAATCTTTGCTTAGAGTTGATATCTCCCAAAAAACTTAAGTTTATTTTTTTTGATTTACTTTGGGGCTACATTTTTGTTGTAATTACCCCAAGTAATCTTTTATATGCAATCACAGGAAAAACATCAGGAATCTACAGTAGTGCTAATCCTGGTAATGTTCACATCGTTTATTACTCCCTTTATTGGGTCGGCAATAAACCTGGCTTTGCCAATGATTGCCCATGAGTTTGGGCTAAATGCTATTACTATGAGCTGGGTAACCATGGCCTTTCTGCTCTCGTCGGCAGTATTTCTGGTGCCCCTAGGTAAGTTGGCCGACATATTCGGACGGAAAAGAGTTTTCCTTACCGGTAATGTAGTGCTTGCATTGGCATCGCTTTTGGCCGTATTTGTGCCCAATGGCGCAACACTCATAGCATTGCGGGTTGTTCAGGGAATTGGAAGCGCCATGATGTTTGCAACTGGCATCGCCCTTATCACATCAGTTTTCCCGCCCAACGCAAGGGGTAGAGCTATTGGAATGAACGTTACTGCGGTATATGTTGGCCTTTCGGCTGCGCCAGTTCTTGGAGGTTTAATGATTGACGCACTGGGGTGGCGAAGCTTGTTCTACATCCCAGCATTGCTGGGCATACCTGCCGTGATTGCTGCTATACTTACCATTAAAGGCGAATGGGCCGAAGCCAAAGGAGAAAAGTTCGATATTTTAGGGTCAGGTATATTTATAGTATCGATGTGCGCCCTGATGTATGGGTTCTCAAAACTCCCATCCACTGTTGCTATAGTCCTAACCGCAGTAGGCCTTTTAGGCCTTGCCCTTTTTGTTAAGCTGCAAATGAAACTTGAATACCCGGTTTTTAACGTATCGCTCTTCAGGGTCAATAGGCTTTTTGCGCTTTCGAACCTTGCTGCGCTGATAAACTATGCAACCACCTTTGCCATAACCTTTGTTTTAAGCCTTTACCTGCAATACATCAAGGGTTTAAGTGCGCGCGAGGCTGGCTTGCTACTGGTTATTCAACCGCTTGTTATGGCGGTTATAGCATCGTGGTCGGGGCGGCTTTCCGATAAGCACGATCCACGCATACTGGCATCGGCAGGCATGGGAGTAATTGCAGTAGGTTTGGCTCTGCTTATCCCTATCAGTAAAGAAACGGCTGTTACGTACATTGGGGTGGTTCTGGGCATTCTGGGGCTTGGTTTTGGAATGTTCTCATCGCCCAATACCAATGCCATTATGGGCTCGGTTGAAAAACGTTACATTGGGCTTGCATCGGGGACAGTGGCAACCATGCGGTTGGTTGGCCAAATGTTGAGCATGGGCATTGCTACCATGGTAATCCACGTATTTATTGGCACGGGAACCATAAACGCATCAAACCATAAGCAGTTTATTCTTTCGGCCAGTGTTACGTTTGCAATATTTGTAGCCTTAAGTGTTTTAGGGGTTTGGGCATCGCTGGCAAGGGGTGGGAAGAACGGAAATCAAGCTTAAAAGCATATCAACATCAACTTTATTGGTCAACCCAATCGCCATGCGCCTTAATTAATGCAATTAGCTCATCAATAGCCTGTTCCTCAGGAATATTCTTCTTTACAACCTCCTTGCCCTTGTAAAGGGTAATCCTGCCGGGGCCTGCACCCACATAGCCGTAATCGGCATCGGCCATTTCGCCCGGGCCATTTACTATACAACCCATTACCCCAATTTTTAACCCTTTCAGGTGCGAGGTAGCGCTCCTAACCTTCTGTAGCGTTTGCTGCAGGCTGAATAGCGTGCGCCCACAACCGGGGCAAGCAATATATTCCGTTTTGGTAACTCGTGTTCGGGCAGCCTGCAGAATGGCAAATGCTGTATTCCTTATCGCCTCAGGGGATAGTGGCGAAGTTAACATTACCCCGTCAATCAGCCCATCAATCAGTAGTCCACCCACATCGGAAGCAGCTTTAAGCTGAAATTCTTCCTTTTCGGCATCGGAGTAACCGCGTACGACAACCACAGGCAAGCTAATTTCCTGGCGCATCAGCTCAATCACAGCAGCTCGTTGCTCAGCAAATCCATTTGAATTGCTGGTGGATAACAACAATACCACGTTTTGGCTTCCCTTTAGTGCCGATACCAGATCGGGGTTTAACAGATCGGTATAGGTAACGCTTAACAGCACCGAACCCAATGACTTTTGGTTGATAAAATCATCAACCTTTACTAAGCGGAAATTGGGTGTATGTTCCGAAATAACCGGTAAACCATTGAGGTTGGGGCTTGGTTCAAATCCGGGAACTACAAAGTAGTCGGGGGCGGTATCGGTTGGCTGCCATACCTTTTTTATCGAATCCAATCTCCATCCCCACGCATTGGCAGTAGTCTCAGTAAAAACTTCGTTGATGTAAGCAAATACTCGTGGAGGGTTTGCTCCACCAATTCCTTTAACCTCATGGGTTGTACGCCGTTTATACTCGTACGGATTGTACGGTAGGCTATCGATGCTTTTTAAGCTAGGCGAAGTTTTCCTATTGGCAAAGTAGCTTACCAATTTCCTTGCTACTGGTATTTCGTTTTCGGGCTCCTCGGTAAGTGAAACCCGAATGGTATCGCCAATGCCATCGGCAAGGAGCGCTCCAATTCCCACAGCCGATTTAATGCGGCCATCCTCTCCATCGCCAGCCTCGGTAACACCAAGGTGAAGCGGGAAATTCATACCCTCGTCATCCATGGTGGCAACCAAAAGCCTTACGGCTTGCACCATCACACGGGTATTGCTCGATTTCATGGAGATAACCAGCTGGTTAAACCCATGCTTTCTGAAAATACGCAGGAACTCCATGGCCGACTCAACCATTCCAGCGGGAGTATCGCCATAGCGACTCATAATCCTATCGGAAAGTGAGCCATGGTTTACCCCAATGCGAATGGCAACGCCTCGTTCCCTGCAAATCTCAATTAGCGGAAGTAACCTCTCCTCAATGCGTTTGAGCTCATCGGCATACTCCTGGTCGGTGTAGCTTACAGTTTCAAACTTGGCGCGGGGATCCACATAGTTGCCCGGATTTATTCGCACCTTTTCCACATGCTTGGCAGCCTCAAGGGCTGCAGCAGGGTTAAAATGAACATCGGCTACAATGGGGGTGGTATAGCCCCTGGCAATAAGTTCGCCCTTTATGTTTTGCAGGTTAGCAGCCTCGCGGGTACCCTGAGTGGTAATACGCACAAACTCGGCTCCAGCCTCAATTGCCCTAATGCATTGCTCAACGGTTGCCTGCGTGTTGTTGGTATCGGTAGTGGTCATGGTCTGCACCCGTATAGGATTACCTCCGCCCAGCGGAGTATTGCCAACCATAACCTCAACGGTTATTCTGCGCTTAAAATCAGCTATACTATCGATGTAGCTCCTCATGGCAAATAGTATTATTCTGCAAAGTAAATACTTTTTACAGTATTACCTGGGTTGAGAAGTGAGAGGTGAACATAAAAAAATAGAACACTGATTACGCTGATTCAATTGATTTACACAGGTTAAATTAACAGAATACTTAATTCTAATAAACAAACTGTATGCTTGAATTTATTTAAACTGCGTGGTAATTAGTTTTATTATACCATTCCGTCAACTTTATAGTCTGGAGCAGGCTTTTTGAATATACTTGTTGTAATTTTTTTTGATTTTAATACTCTATGAGTGTGGCAATAGTAAATAATCATTAAATACTAAAATTAAAGTTTCTTATCATTATATTTTCTAATAATTTCTTCATGCCTTATTTTATTTGCAGTTTCAATTTTTGCCAAAATTTCATCAATTTGTATGAAAATTTTATCTTCAAATATTGTATGTCCATCGAAGACTTTACTCTTAATTTCGTAAATGAAATTTCTGAGGACATTAAAAAGTAACTCTACCTCGTTTAAAGTAACTCTTATATTATTAACAAAAATATCTACGTCTCTATCTGTATGAGCATAAAATTTATTTCTTAATTGAACGATTTTGTCTCTAACGTTAATTACTTCTAATGCATTGAGATTATTATAAAATTGATCAATATCTGATTTAGATATTAGATTTTTATATTCTAAATTTTTGTAATTATTTTTAAGTATATTTAGTAACCTATAAACATTATAATGCTGATTTTTATTATTTTGTTCAAATAATTTACATAGTTCAATGATGAGAATGTACCAGCAATTATATGAGATGAAGGAAATAAATCTAATATCACTAAATTTAGATTTGTCATGTTCTGCAATTTTTTTTAAACAATAATAGTATTCGTATGATTTTGTATACAATAACCATATTTGATCAATTTCTTTTTCAAAATCTAGCTTTTTTATCATTCGAATTTCATTTTGAAATGTTGGCACATTTTACGTTAAATTTTGGGTGGAAGCAAATTACCATTTCATTGATTACCAATAAAAAGCAAACTAAAATATTTAAAAAAAAAATTGATATAAGCAAAAAGTCAAACAAAAACTTAGGTTTTGTCAAACTAGTAGTATTCCTAAGTTTAATTTTCATTGAGGTTTGTCGGTTTTTGCTTTCATTGGATATGCGTAAAACTTTTTATCAACTAACTCTTTTAAAACGAAGGTCAATAATCCGCTTATAAACGATGCAACAATATCTTTCCAGTCAAATGTTCCATGCAATCCTATTAATTCCATCGGTTCCCATATTAACGAATATAATAAAACTGCATTATTATATGTTTATTCTTTTCTTCATTCGAATAAGTCTTAAAATTCCAAAAGAAAAAGCATAATCCTATTACAGAAACAAGACTTCCAATCGTGTCCGCGAGTCCAAAGTCAATAATATTATTTGAATATATAAATGGTCTGTAAGTTTGTGTCAGAGTTTGTCCTATAATCACTGCGGAAATTGAAATTGTCCAGTAAATCTTTTGAATTCTATTCATGTAATTAAATTGTCTTTCAAGTTTAATATCCTTTTCGTTTATTCAATCTTCTTGCATGGAGCACAACGGACGGGGCTATGAGCAGTTGGGGACTCCGTGAACGCGAACCTATAACTCGTTACCGAGCTTGCCAGCGAAAGCGACGCACACCCAACCGCATAAACCCCAATTGCTTATGAGCCCTTGTTGGACGCTGACCGTGTGTCCTGCGATGAATCAGGGCACTTTCAAATATACAAAACTTTCTGCTCGTCAGGGAGCTCGTTCTTTGAAATTGATTCATCATAACTTTAGATGAGATGAGAGACTGAACTCAACTCTTGTAAACAACTTGCGGAGGTCGAGCGAACTGACTGGCTGGGGTTGCTACAAAGAGAGTTCAGGTTGGCCTCTCGGATACGCTTTACTGGAAGCGTTTCCAATCCGCCCAGCGGTGCTTCCCTTTCAAGGGGTAGGTGCTGAACGGCTTGGGTTAAAAGGCAGAAAGCCAGCAATGGCGAAAATCTGTCAGGAGCGAGCATAGGAGTTGAACGAAAGTAAACCGACCGATGACGTGTCGAAAATAACCTTTACGAGACTGAAAACCGTGTGTGGGACGGTCACACGGGATAAGGGTAGAGAAAACCAGTCTATCGGCTGCCTCGGTCTCCGGCATTAAGGCGGCAAGAACTATGCTCATTGGCTCATCTAAGGAACAGGAGAACCTACCCGCCGATGCCAAGAGAGAATGCCGAAAACCCGAAGGGCAAGGCAGAGAGTATCGAAGCGGTGGAGTAGGGGCGGATTAACCCGTAGTAGCGACTTGTGCCAGGTAAAGGCTCTGGAAACTTAGCCACAGCGAAGGGGTTAACGGACTCAAGGCAATTTTGCCAACCTCGTTTACACGGGGGATGAGCTTGTTTAAGCCTGTCAACCTGAAATGGTTGCGCGAGTTCGAGGAGCCGTGTGATGGGAGACTGTCAAGCACGGTTCTGGGAGAGGCTTGGGGGTGAAATTCCCCCTTGCCTACTCGACTTTTTATTTTTCAAGCCGTTCAAATATATAAATGTTGTACTCAACTGAGTATGGCTTGCTTATTTTGTGCGTAATTTTTGGCAATAAAACTCCTTCATTAATACTTTTAAAATTATCCAAGAGAATTTGTTCCCAATCACGACCATTTTTATCATGTCTTTTAGTTTGATAACGGGACAAATTAGAATCTATGTGCCAATAGTTATCAAATTGGTTTTTATCGATAGGTTCCCATAAGACCATAAAAAGGACAAACAAGTCCGTTTTCTTTTCTTTTGCTTTTTGATGAACAAAGTCACGTTCAATTGTCTTCGAATAATCAAAAGTAATTATGTCATAAGGATACTGATACTTTAATTCTACTAAAAAGGGCATGCTTGGTTTATCGCTGTCAACAATTGACAAATCAATCCGTGAACCTTTTATACCACGAGGATGCTCAGCAAATGCTCTATAGGAATCACTTGTTGTTTTTTTTAAATTAATTGATTCAAGAATTGCGTTACGTATAAATAATTCTTGTTTAAGATTAGGGTAATTATTGTTGATATTTTCTAATATCGTTTCAAATTCAGATGATTGAAACAAACTATACAGAAGAGATGTCTGTTTTCTCATAATTAATTCTTTAATAATAGAGCGGCAAAGCCGCTCTACATAATTAAAATTATCCCAATCGGTTAGTCCAAGTATGGCTTTTATTCCACTTAGCGTTTCTAACTTTATCCACAATGAATACCTTTAAATCGGCTTCACGCTCTTTGGTTACCCAAAATATTTTCACCGTTGCTTCTCTTTCTTTTTGGACAAAAAACCAAAGTGCATCGCCTTTTGCATCTCTGTCTTTATCAACCTCAAAAATTAACAAATCGGCTTCTCTTTCCTTTTGAACTCTAAATACTTTAATATCAGCATTCCTTTCTTTGTCTGCTACAAAAACTTTTGCCATAATCTTTAATTTTAAAATTGTAATTATTTCTATATATCGCTTACTGTCTGGTTGTCTGTTTTTTTGGTTTGCACTTAACTAGTTTATAGGTATGATAAAATCATACGATATATCCTAAATTGGACGGATATGAATGATTTTAATCATACTAATTGCTAAATTAAAGAATTTTTACAAATAATCAAATGGACTTATAATTTTTTGTAAACCACTTTACCTAAAACTTGATACTATTCGTTTATGATTGATAGTGAGTTTCATAGAACACAGATTACGCTGATTTTATTGATTTACACAGGTTAAATTAACCAAACACCAAACACCAAACACTAAACACTAAACCCTAAACACCAAAAACCAAACACTATCTCCCCTGTACACTGTACACTACACACTGCACACTATTTTTCGCTACGCTCAGGATGATAAGTGGGGTAGTTAACTAGCGGTATGAAAAATCAAACAGCAGCAAGCAATTGAAAATACAAGTGTTACACCAATCATTGTTCTGCTTACCCAAACCTCATAAAATCGTTATATCTTTGTAAAAAATACGGAAATGGAAGGAACACGATTACAGAAGGTGGGACGGCTCATACAGAAGGAGCTTAGCGAGATATTCCAGCGCGAGGGGGCTGCCAGGTTCCCCGGTAAAATGCTTACAGTTACGCAGGTTAGGGTTAGCCCCGACCTCTCGGTGGCTAAGGTTTACGTAAGCATATTCCCCTCAACCGATACCGATAAAACGCTCGAGCATATCAGGGATAACTCAAAATTCCTTAGGGGCGAACTGGGCAAAAGGGTAAGGCACCAGCTTAGGGTGATACCCGAGCTTACCTTTTTCATCGACGATTCGCTCGACTATATCGAAAAAATTGACCAATTACTTAAAGAGTAGAAACCCAAGAATGATAAGTCGTTTAGTTTCGTTTACTACCCGGTTCATACCCCGGCACTACCTTCAGCTTTTTGCATCGTTTCTGATGAAAGCCATTGGACTTTTTTACCGGGGCAGTCGGTTTCAGGATCCTATCGATGGGGTTAAGTATCGCAAGTTACTCCCCTACGGGCGAGTTACCACACGGGAAAACGCACTGGCGCCAAACTCCATGTCGCTGGAACGGCACAGGCTGATATGGCTTTACCTGCAAAGGAAAACCGACTTTTTCACAGCCCCCAAAAAGGTTCTGCATGTTGCCCCGGAATACTGTTTCATAAAACCGATAAAGCGACTAAGAAACATTGACTATACCACAGCCGACCTCATTTCGCCCTGGGCCGATGTAAAGCTCGATGTTCAGGCAATGCCTTTTGCCGACAATACCTTTGATATGGTGATCTGCAACCATGTGCTTGAGCATGTTGACAACGACCTTAGGGCGATGACCGAAATACTCCGTGTACTCAAGCCTGGTGGGTTTGCTGTGCTCCAGGTGCCAATGGATTTAAACATGGAGCAAACCCTTGAAAACCCTGAGTATAACACCCCTGAACTCAGGGAAAAGTATTACCAGCAGCGCGACCATCTCCGCCTTTACGGCCGCGATTATGCCAAACGCCTTACCTCTGCCGGGTTTGATGTTTTAGAGGACGACTTTGTTAAGCTGCTGCCACCCCACGAGGTGGAATATTACGCCCTACCTAAGGACGAAATCCTTTACATTGCCCGGAAAAAGTAAAACCAATGAATGTTCCGCTTTACATAGCCCGACGTTACCTGTTTGCGAAAAAATCGCATAACATCATCAACATCATCTCCGTGATATCGGTTATTGGGGTTGCAACAGGGGTTATGGCGCTTGTGGTTGTTCTATCCGTTTTCAATGGTTTCGATTCCCTGATTGCCAACCTCTACTCCCATATCGATGCCGATTTGCGGATTGAGGCTAAGCAGGGAAAAACATTCCGAACCGACAGCTTACCCATTGAAAGGATCAAGCAGATTCCCGGTGTGGCAGTGTTTTCCGAGGTGGTTGAGGAGAATGCCCTTTTCCGCTACCGCGGGAAGCAACACATTGGAATTGTTAAAGGGGTTAGCAGGAACTACACTGAGCTAACCGGACTAAAGAGCAAAATAGTTGATGGCGATTTCAAGCTATGGCTAGGTAGCCAGCCCATGGCCATCGTGGGCGAAGGGGTTGCCTACTACCTCAACGCCAATCTAGCCCACTTTGATCCGCTGTTTGTTTACATTCCCAGGCGGGGCAAAAGCTACTCCCCCGATGCTGCCTTTATTAAAAAAGCCATTATGCCCTCGGGCATTTTTGCCATTGAGCAAGATTTTGATACCCGGTATGTAATTGCACCCGTTGAGTTCGCAAGGGGTCTACTCCTTTACGATTCACTAACTGTTAGCGCCATTGAAATCAAGCTGCACACAAGTGCAAATGCCGCCAGGATTAAAACCGATGTTGAAAACATTATTGGCAATAAGTATAGGGTATTGGACCGTTACCAGCAAAACGAGTCGCTTTACCGAACCATGAAATCGGAAAAGTTTGCCATTGCGCTAATACTGATACTTATACTCATTATTGCATCATTCAATATAGTGGGGTCGCTCTCCATGCTAATTATTGATAAACGCGCCGATGTGGAGACTCTGAAAAGTCTTGGTGCAAGCAATAGCCTAATACAAAAGATCTTTCTCTTTGAAGGCATGCTTATTTCCATTGGTGGTAGTATAATTGGAATTATTATTGGTTTGATAACATGTTGGCTGCAAATCACCTTTAAGCTCATTAGGCTTGAGGGCCGTGGCAACTTTATTGTTGATGCATACCCCGTTGAAGTCCAGGCCAGCGATATGATCCTAATTTTCCTGGTGGTTATAGCCATAGGCTACCTGGCTGCCCGATTTCCGGTTAGGGTTATCACGCGGAGACTGATACAGGCGGATAACAGAGGGTAACCATTTTAGAAATTGTAAGCCAAAACGTCCACTTTTTTACCCCATTCTGTATTTATTCGCTAGTTACTCTGAATTGAATTTACTTTTTGTCAATACAAATTCATTGCAATTCAAATAACAAAACAGACGCACTTTTTGACACCCTGTGCGTCCTTTCCCGCCTTAGCGGGGAGCTAAGGGCGCATTCAACGGTAAAAAGAATTAAAAGAGCAAAGAGATGCTTCGGCGAGCTCAGCATGACAACGTGATGTTTCGCTTGCACTCAACATGACAATAGTTTCACGAACAACGAGCAACGAACAACTAACTACGTTTCCCGCCCCGTAGGGGCGAAATATTTGTAACCCAATGGCTTCTTCCTCATGTTTTGCGATGCACGCAATACTTTTTCCAAAGAGCAAGGGGAAAGCTTTGCATCGCAAAGGAAAAATCTTGCAAAGAGCGGTTTACACGTTCTTTCTTGTCTTGATACAAGAAAGAACCAAAGAAAATCAAGGCTGAAAAGCCCGACCCGATGGGTACCCCGCGGGTGGAACTGCCACGCGATACTATTCGCCACGCCTCCGGCGTGACTCATTTGGTATCGCTTACTATACCCACCGTCACGTTCCACCCCCGACCCATTGTCGGGTCAGGCTTTTATGCCTCTGCTTGCTTTTTTCGCTCCATTGCCTCTCAGGAATATGGGTAGGGTGATGTCAAAAAAAGCGAACGGGTCTGGGAGACACGCTCGAACAAGAAGAAAAGGGCTGGGGTTAGGTCGTTTACCATATTTAACCTAGATGACCCCTCTAAATCTCCCCTGAAAGGGGAGACTTTAACAGCGCTCCCCTCTCCTGTCAGGAGAGGGGCGGGGGTGAGGTCAATTCCACAAACAACGAACAACGCTTCCAGCCCCGGAGGGGCGAAATATTTGTAACTCCATGATTTTTCCTGTATGTATAGCGATGCACGCAATACTTTTTCCAAAGAGCAAGGGTGAAGCTTTGCATCGCAACAGAAAAGCATTGCAAAGAGCGGTTTCCAAAAAAACAACAAGAATTAAAGGGTTTAAGGTAAAGCGATGCTTCGGCTAGCTCAACATGACAAGTGAGCAGAAAGGAAGATAGGGTTTTTGTCATCCCGAGCAAAGTCGAGGGATCTCTTCAAAGGATTGAAGAAAATGAGCAATGAGATGCTTCGGTGAGTTCAGAATGACAGCGTAATGTTTTGCTTAGCTCAACATCGCAAATAACCTTAGCTAAACGACATTGAATATATTCTTGTTTTAATGCAGTTACGGGTAAACCACCGCTGCATAGCCCACCCAGTGCCTGATATTAGCTGGTGCGGTTTGACCCATACCCAGATCTGCTACCGGTAAGGGTTGGTGGTCGATACTGGTAGCGTAACCAACAGGTAATCCAATAAGGTCGGATCCTTTCATAAGCTGATTCAGCTTAATGGCAGTTAGCAACGCAAATGGAATACTATACCGGCCGCACCAGGTCCATTTGTATTCCCTGTAATTCTCTGCATCGACCGTATAACCGAAAAAATTGCGGATTTTCACATCGTTGAGTGTCCCTTTCAGTGTGGTATTAATAATTTCGAGTTCCAAATCAACCGCCTTTCTGTAACCTGCCGAATCGGTACCAAAGGGGGCATAATTCCTGCCACCCCACTCCTCATCACCGTAATGTACTGCATCGGTTGTTACTACCAAAGCAACATCGGAACCCCAGTTCAAATCATACTTCTGAAAAACCTTTTGAAGAGCCGTTGCAAGCGCTGTTGCTACTTCCTTCATCCTATCAAAGCTCATGCTTGGAACCAGGATTGGCACAATTTCGATATCGCGTTTACTATACTGAAGGAAAGGTAGCATCGACTCAACGGAGTGTTCAACAATATGCATGCTATCGTACCTAATGGCCATATCCCCTGGCATTTCTTTGATGATGTGTTCACGCAGCTCCGACACAGGAATGTTTCCGTAGGCCCCATGCCAATGAGTGAAGGAATCGAAAACCAGCGCATCCTCAAGGTTAAACTTGCGGGCTTTGTGTGCCACACCAAATAAAATAATAGTTTTTGCGCTGATGTTCCTGAGAGTGGCCGGGTATAGCCATCCCACATAGGTATAGTCGTCATGTGGGCAAACTGCAAGCCGACAGCCATTAACCGTAGGGGACTTTGCAAGCATTTCGCCCTGTAGCGACATAATTCGGCTCATGACCGAATCTATTTGATACTGCTTTGTAGCAAATCCAATGGTATCGACTGGCTTGCGAACCGATACATTCTTCACTCCTCTAGTGCAACATAAAAATGTTATTGGGAGCATTAGAAAAAGCAGCTTCGTTTTCATATGAAAGAGAATTTATCAGCATAGTAAAATTATGAATCAATGTCGTTTAGTTAAGGAATATTCATAATCGTTTGTAATTCATATAGTAAAGTCGCTTCGGTTTTTTATTTCG